>JAVVFB010000004.1:0-44460 GCA_032251095.1 Roseovarius sp.
TGTCTGTGAACATTGCGCCGCCATCATGGAAGGCCGCCATGTCGATGTGATGGAAATGGATGCCGCAAGCCGCACCGGCGTCGGCGACATCCGCGAGATCATCGATTCGGTGAACTATCGCGCCGCCTCGGCCCGCTACAAGATCTACATCATCGACGAAGTTCATATGCTCTCGGTCAACGCGTTCAACGCCTTGCTGAAGACCCTCGAAGAGCCGCCCGCGCATGTGAAATTCATCTTCGCCACCACCGAGATCCGCAAGGTGCCGGTCACGGTTCTGTCGCGCTGTCAGCGCTTTGATCTGCGCCGGATCGAGCCCGAGGTGATGATCGCCCTGCTGCGCCGGATTGCCACCGCCGAGGGGGCAGAGATCACCGATGACGCGCTTGCGCTGATCACCCGCGCCGCCGAAGGCTCGGCGCGCGATGCGACCTCTCTGCTGGATCAGGCGATTTCGCATGGCGCCGGGGAAACCACCGCCGACCAGGTGCGTGCCATGCTTGGCCTTGCCGATCGTGGCCGGGTGCTTGACCTGTTTGACATGATCATGAAGGGCGATGCCGCAAGCGCGCTCTCCGAGCTGTCCGCGCAATATGCCGAGGGCGCCGATCCGCTGGCGGTGCTGCGCGATCTGGCCGAGATCACCCACTGGATCTCGGTGGTCAAGATCACCCCCGAGGCCGCACAGGACCCCACCATCGGCCCCGATGAGCGCGCCCGCGGTCAGACCATGGCCGAGGCCCTGCCGATGCGGGTTCTGACGCGGATGTGGCAAATGCTGCTCAAGGCGCTGGATGAGGTGGCCGAGGCCCCCAATGCGATGATGGCCGCCGAAATGGCGGTGATCCGCCTGACCCATGTGGCCGATCTTCCGACGCCCGAAGACCTTATGCGCCGCCTGCAAGACAGCCCGCCGCCCCCGGCCCCCGGCCCGAATGGCGGCGGTGGTGGTGGCAATGCCCCGCGCGCCGGTGGCGGCGGTGGCGCCGCGCCGCAGGCCTATCACGCGCCGACCCAGCAAAGCTCTGGCACCGCGGGCCCGATGGGCAGCGCGGGCCAGGCCACGGCGCTTGCCCCGCAGGTCGAAAACGCCCTCGCGCATTTCCCGACCTTCGAGCATGTGGTCGACCTCATTCGCGCCAATCGCGACGTCAAACTTCTGGTCGAGGTCGAAAGCAACCTGCGCCTTGCCGCCTATCAGCCAGGGCGCATCGAATTCACCCCGACCCCGAACGCCCCCGGCGATCTGGCGCAAAACTTCGGCAACGCCCTGCACCGCTGGACCGGCAACAGATGGGCCGTCATCCTGGTCAATTCCGGCACCGCCCCCACCATCCTTGAGGCGCGCAACGCCGTCCAGGATGCGCTCAGGGCCGAAGCGACCGACCATCCCCTGATGCAGGCCGTGCTTGCCGCCTTTCCCAAGTCGAAAATCACCGCCATCCGCTCGGCTGCCGATATCGCCAGCCACGCCGAGGCCGAGGCCCTGCCCGAGGTCGAAGACGAATGGGACCCGTTTGAAGAGGATTAAGCGGTTTCCCGCAAAGCCATCGAACGCTTGCCTGTCGCCATTTCCGGCCACATATGCTTAAAACCAGAAAACCAGACATCCGGCCCCAGCTGTGCAAACGGGCCCCTCGACAGGAGATCACGCTATGTTCAAAGGATTGGGCCAGATGGGCGATATGGCCAAGATGATGAAGGCCGCTCAGGAAATGCAGCAAAAGATGGCTGCGCTTCAGGAAGAGATGCACAACCTCATGGTCACCGGCGAATCCGGCGCGGGCCTTGTCACCGCAACCTGCACCGCCAAGGGCGAACTCAAGGGCCTCGATATCGACCCGTCGATCTTCAACTCGGACGACAAGGAAGTGGTCGAAGACCTGATCCTCGCTGCGATCAAAGACGCTCAGGCCAAGGCCACCGAGCGCGCCCAGCAAGAAATGAGCAAGCTCACCGAAGGCATGGGCCTGCCCAAGGACATGAAACTGCCGTTCTGATCCCGGCTTTCACCGTTCCGCAAATACTCTTGCCGAAGGCATCCACGCTTGCCGCAACCGGACCATTGATTTGAGCAGCACCCGCGACATTGACGCCCTGATCGACATGATGGCCCGCCTGCCGGGGCTTGGCCCGCGTTCGGCCCGGCGCGCGGTGCTGCACATGATCCGCAAGCGCGCGCTGTTGCTGACGCCGCTTGCCAACCTGATGCAGAGTGTCGCCGCCACGGCGCGCGAATGCGCCACCTGCGGCAATATCGGCACCACCGAGGTCTGCGACATATGCGCCTCGGCAAAACGCGCCAACGGCCAGATCTGCGTGGTCGAGGATGTTGCCGACCTCTGGGCGATGGAGCGGGGACAGGCCTTCAAAGGGCGTTATCACGTGCTTGGCGGCACCCTATCGGCGCTGGATCAGGTCGGCCCCGAGACCCTGCGGATCCCCAAGCTGGTTGAGCGGGTATCGGCGGAAAATATCTCAGAAGTCATTCTTGCCCTCAATGCAACGGTGGACGGCCAGACCACAGCGCATTATATCGCCGATCAGCTTGATGGCCGTGTTGCGCTGACCTCTTTGGCGCAGGGCGTTCCCATTGGCGGCGAACTCGACTATCTCGACGATGGCACCATCTCTGCGGCCCTTTCAGCGCGCAAAAGCCTCTGATAATCCCTGATATACCGGCCAACGGCCCACGACGGAAACCTGTATTGCCTTATGACCCCTCTCATGCTTGTTCTCATCTATCTCGTTGCCCTCAACGCGCTGACGCTCGGCCTGTTCTGGTGGGATAAACGCTGTGCAATCGAGCGCCGCTGGCGGATGCCGGAAAGCACGCTTCTGACGCTCTGCCTGATTGGAGGATCACTGGGGGCCAAGACCGGACAGGGCATCTTTCGCCACAAAACCCGCAAAGAGCCGTTTCGCACATCGCTCAATGCGATTGCCGTGCTGCACATCGGGCTTCTGGCGGCTCTGGTCCTACCCGAGTTCCGCGCCTCGGTGATACGTCTCGTACATCAGGTCACGAATCTGATCCTGGGCTAGAGCGTGTCGCGTTCATTCGCATTCACGCAACGCGCTCTAACCTATTGATGTCGCATGTTCGGATCGCTCAAAACCGGTTCCCACTTTTGAGCAACATGCTCTAGGATCAGAGGTCAAGCTCAGATCGCTTCATCTTCGAGGTGAAGCTTCATGTCGATCAACACCTGCTGCAATTGCGAGGTTTCGCGCAAAAGCCGCTTGGCCTCGTTGATCGTGATCACGCCATCCTCGATGGATTGCTGATATTCGGCCATCAAAAGCGCAAAGCGCTGCGACAGAACGATCACGTCGCTGTTCACATTGGCGCGTTCCTTGGTGTTGCGGCGCTTGCCGTCAAAGGTAAGGCCGATGCCCTGCAACTCGGCCAAGGCGGCGGTGACATGCGGATAGCTGGCGGCCTCTTCAAGGGCCACAACGGCATCGACGGGCATGAAACGGTCGGCATGTTCATCGTGCTCCGAATAATACCGCCCCAGTGTCGCCTTCGACTTGCCAGTAAGCTTGCAAGCCGATTCGATCCCAACATCCTTGACCAAAGCCTCGGTGTGCTTCTTGAGATAACTTCCCATCCTCGACATACGCTTTTTCCTCAGCTCCGCCCCCCGAAAAATCAGGGGAAACCCAACAGATGCTTCCCCTTAATCACTTCGGCCTCAAAAGTCATTGCTAAAGTCACTCTTTGGCCGCGCTCGGCGCTCCTCTGTCTCAGCCCCGCTCGAGCAGAACCGAACCAACCGAATAACCCGCCCCGAACGAACAGATAAGCCCCCGGTCTCCGGGCGCAAGATCGTCGGAATATTTGGAAAACGCGATGATGGATCCTGCCGACGAGGTATTGGCATAATCCTGAAGGATATTCGGTTGCTCTCCCGGCTCCGGCACCCGGCCAAGGACCTTTTTTCCGATAAAATCATTCATCGTCTTGTTGGCCTGATGCAACCAGAGCCGCCGCAGGTCATCCGCCGCCACCCCGTCACCGGCAAGATGCTCCAGGATATGCGCCGAAACCATCGGCAGCACCTCCTTGAATACCTTGCGGCCCTCCTGCATGAACTGCATGTCGCGCCGATCCGCCATGCCATCCGGCCGGTTACGGCGCAAAAACCCGTTATTGTTGCGGATGTTGTTGGAAAACTGCGTGACACAGCGGGTTGACCGGATCACGAAATGCGCGCCTGTCGCCTCTTGCGCGCGCTCGATCAACACGGCCGTGCAGACATCGCCGAAAATGAAATGGCAATCGCGGTCGCGCCACTCAAGGTGCCCCGAACAGATTTCAGGGCTCACCACAAGCGCGCGGCTTACCGATCCCGCCCGGATCATATCCGCCGCCGCCTGAATGCCGAAGGTCGCCGAGGAACAGGCGACATTCATGTCAAAGGCAAAGCCCCCGGCCCCCAGAAGCTGTTGAATTTCAATCGCAATTGCCGGATAGGCGCGCTCGTGATTGCTCGCGGCACAGATCACAAGATCCACCTCATCCGCGCGCCGCCCGGCCTGTTCAAGCGCCTTGGTGCAGGCATCAAGCGCCATTTCCGCCATGATCCCCGGCTCGTCATCGCTGCGTTGGCGCAAATTGGGATGCATGACCGCCGGGTCCAACACGCCGGATTTATCCATCACATAGCGCTGCTCGATCCCAGAGGCCCCGAGGATAAATTCACTTGATGAGGCCGCTTTGGCCTCAACCTCCCCGGTCGCGATGGCCTCGGCATGTTGCGCATTGAACGCCTCGGCATAGGCATTGAAGGCCACCACCAATTCATCGTTGGTGATCACCTCGGGCGGCGTAAAGACACCCGATCCCGTAATGGCGGGTTGATACATGGTTTTCTCCTCCGCGTTTCCGCCAGATCAGCCCATGCATCCCCCAACGTCAAGCATGACACCACGGCACAGCCCGAAACACCCCCGAAAAGCCCCTTCTTCTTGGTCCAAATACTCAAATTCCGCGCCAAACACCCGATGTGTCGGTCACGGGCTTTGGACCAACCTAGTTCACAAGATTGGGCGGCGTTTGACCGGCAAAGAACGCACGCAGGTTTTCCACCGCCATAAGGCCCATGGCCTCGCGGACCTCAAGCGCGGCGGTGCCGAGATGCGGCAGGAGCGTGACATTCTCCATCGCCTTGAGGGCCTCGGGCACGATCGGCTCTTTTTCATAGACATCAAGCCCTGCGCCCGCGATGCCGCCCGCTTGCAACACCGAAATAAGCGCGGCCTCATCCACCACGTCGCCGCGGGCGATATTCACGAAATGCCCGCTTGGCTTCATCGCCTCGAACACCGAGCTGCCGACGATATGATGGGTCTCGGCCCCGCCGGGCACCGCCACCACCACGATATCGGCCGCCGCCGCCAATGCCTCAAGACTTTCAACCTGACGCGCGGGAAATGCCATCGGCTTGGGCGAGCGGTTGTAATAGATCACCTCCATGCCAAAGCCAAAGTGACAGCGCTGCGCAATCGCCTGCCCGATCCGGCCCATGCCGATAATACCCACGGTCTTGCCCGAAACATGCAGGCCAAGCATCTGCGTCGGGTTCCAGCCGGGCCATTTGCCCGCCCGCACCATCCGCTCGCCCTCGCCCGCACGCCGCGCGCTCATCAGGATAAGCGTCATCGCGATATCGGCGGTGGCATCGGTCACGGCACCCGGCGTGTTGGTCACGCTGATCCCCGCCGCCCGCGCCGCCACCGCATCAATGTGGTTATAGCCAACCCCGAAATTCGCCAGAATTTTACAGCGCGAATTCTCTGCATCGGCAAAGACCTCTGCCGAAAACATATCGCCAAGCGTCGGCAACACCCCATCATAAAGCGCCAGTGCGCCGCGCATCTGACCAAGCTTGAGGGGGGCGGGATCGTCGCGCAATTCGACTTCGAAATGGCTGCGCGCGGCCTCAACCACGCGGTCCGGCAATGGCCGGGTCAAAAGGACACGTTTCAATGCAGTCTCTCTCCGATTGGCACTTCTTTATCGGGGCTTATCAGAACGATTTCACCATTGCTATCGGACAACCCGAGAACAAGGATTTCCGACATGAACCTGCCGATCTGGCGCGGCGGAAAATTGACCACCGCCATCACCTGACGTCCGATCAAGGCTTCGGGATCGTAATGCGCGGTGATCTGCGCGCTGCTTTTCTTCTCGCCAATCTCGGGTCCGAAATCGACCCAGAGCTTGATCGCGGGCTTGCGCGCCTCGGGGAAAGCTTCGGCCCGGGTGACGCGGCCAACGCGGATATCAACCTTGAGGAAATCGTCAAAGGTGATCCCGGTCATTGCCCAAGCTCCCGCGAGCGATCCGCCGCCGCCGCCACGGTCTTGCGCATCAGGGGCGGCAGGCCGGTTTTCTCGTCCATCAACACCTCAAGCCCGGCCTGCGTGGTGCCATTGGGGCTTGTGACATTGACCCGCAATTGCGCCGGGGTTTCCTCCGCCGCCTCGGCCAGGGCACCGGCCCCGGCCACTGTCGCCTGCGCAAGCTGCATGGCAAGAGCCGGGGCAAGCCCCTGCGCCTCGCCGGCCGCGGCCAGACATTCGATCATGTGAAACACATAGGCCGGGCCGGACCCCGAGACGCCGGTGACCGCATCCATCTGATCCTCGGTCTCAAGGCGCACCACCTGACCGACCGCGCGCAACAGCATCTCGGCAAGATCGACCTGCGCGGCGCTTGCATGGGCGTTGCCGATGATCGCAGTAATGCCGCGCCCCACGGCGGCGGGGGTGTTGGGCATGGCGCGCACGATCGGGCTCTCTGCACCCAAGGCCGCCTCGAAGGCCGCGATCGGCGTGCCGGCCGCGACCGACACAAACAGCGTCGTGCCATTGCCCATCGCCGCCAATGTCGGCAGGGCCTCGCCCATCATCTGCGGCTTGACGGCAATCAAAACGATGGCGGGATTTGTCGGCAGATCACCGTTGATGCCAACCCCGGTGCCGCGCAGCCAATCCGACGGGTTGGGATCAATCACTGACACCGACGCAGGCGGCAATCCCTGCGCCAGCCAGCCTTGCAGCATGGCACCACCCATCTTGCCACAGCCCAGCAAAACCAGACCGTTTTCGGCCACATGATCCAAGTTCATCGTATTGTCCCCGCTCCGTTCATCATAGTGCGGGGGCAAGTGTTACGCGCGACCGTAAGCCTCTGCAATGGCGACCTGCATGGCATCCTTGGGGGACTTATCGCCCCAGATCGCAAGCTGAAACGCCGGATAATAGCGCTCGGCGCTCATCACGGCGGCGTTGATCATCGTGTCGATCTGCTCGGGGCAGGCATCCTGTCCACCGGCCAGCACCAGACCATAACGATAGACCATCAATTTGTGATCGCCCCACCAGGTAAACGCCCCGGCCCAGCACTCATCGTTGACGTCGTTCAGGATCTCGTAGAGCACCGGCATCTTGTGCTCTGGCGGCTCCATCTCGAAGGTACAGACAAGGCGCAGGGTCTCGTCATAGCCCGACCAGGCGAGGGTGATCGAATAGGTCCGCCACTGGCCCTCGACGGCCATGGCGATCTGATCGTCACCGATCCGGTCAAAATCCCAGTCGTGATGCTCGGCGATATGTTCGACAATATCAATCGGGTGAATATCGTCCTGCAAGAACTGCTCGGAAAGGGCCATTGCGCCACCTCATTTGCTATAGCGCAGGGATCGCGATACACCCCAAGCGCTAGGTGCCTGCTCTATCAACGGGGGCTACTCCCGCCGCCAATACAAGATATGGTGCGGCCTTTCACGCATCCTGTAAAGCCATTTGTTGTGGATAACCACAATAAGTTGTGGATGAAATGGAAATGGCCACAAGGGAGAGCAGGTTTGGCCAAGCCCCCTTGCACGCAATCGCCCTTGCCAAATCCAGATCCGCCTCACGTCACTACAGCGTCGGTTTGCAACATACCGCAGACGGCAGAATTGAGCCCATTCTACCGAAATTCTGCCACACCGCGAATGGTTCACTTTCACGATAGAGGCAAAAAGCCTTCAACAACTGCGTGGGTTTTGAACGGGGTTATTGATAGCGTAAATTGAGGTAATTTGCGCATGTTCCACAAACGAGCGTTTTCGGAACACTCCCGTAAGTGCCATAAGCGGCTTATAGTCGTCACTTTTTTGTTTTGGCCAGATCTTCAAGGGCTTCGGCAATGCGTGCCCGTTCTTTAGATTTTCTTTTACTTGATCTCACAATCAGCCAAATTGGCAAACCGATAATAATCAGAATCAGTAGCAGACCAGGCAAGCCGATGTTATTGAGCATAAAACTGTCCTTACAAAACCTGTGTTGAGCGCATTATATTTTATGTTTGTTTCATAAAATGATGACCACATCCATGTGGTTTTTCGCAGCATCCGCATTCATCCAAAAACGACCGTTTCTGGAACACAGAGATTGCCGTTGGTCAGCTGCACATTCCTCGAAAGCGGCCATTGGCCCAATCAGGACCAAAAGTCACTTCGCCCCGCCAAACGCCCTATTTCCCCGCCGAGTCCAGCGCATCAAGCCGCGCCTTGAGCACCTCGTTTTCTTCGCGCGCCTTTTGCGCCATGGCGCGGACGGCGTCGAATTCTTCGCGGGTGACGAAATCGCGATCCGCGAGCCAGCGGTCGATCATGGATTTCATCGCGGTTTCGGCCTCGGTCTTGGCACCCTGTGCCACGCCCATGGCGTTGGTCATCAGTTGCGAAATATCATCAAGGACTTTGTTACGGGTTTGCATGGGTCTCTCCGGCGTTACACTTCCCCCCTTATATGGGCCTAAAGGCGCGCATCACAAGGTTGACTTCCCCCAGCGACCAGAGGCACAGAGACGCATATGCACGCCATGATCCCCTTTCCCGATATCTCGCCCGAGATTTTCACCCTCTCCCTCTTCGGGATTGAATTCGCGCTGCGGTGGTATGCGCTGTCTTATATCGTCGGCATCCTTCTGGGCTGGCGGCTTGTGGTGGCCAGCGTCAAGCGCCCGCATCTGTGGCGCGATGCAAGCGCCCCGATGACGCCGCTACAGGTCGAGGATCTCTTGACCTGGGTGATCCTCGGCGTGATCCTTGGCGGGCGGCTTGGGTTCGTGCTGTTTTATCAACCCGCCTATTACCTGCAAAACCCGCTTCAGATCCTTCAGGTCTGGCAAGGCGGCATGTCGTTTCACGGCGGGCTTTTGGGGGTTGTGACGGCCTGTATCCTCTATTCCAAACGTCAGGGGGCGCCGTGGCTTTCGGTGGCGGATGTGCTCTGCATGGTCGCGCCAATCGGCCTGTTGCTCGGCCGGATCGCCAATTTCATCAACGCAGAGCTTTGGGGCCGCCCGACCAGCCTGCCCTGGGGCGTGGCCTTTCCCGGCGCGGCGGCACAGGATTGCCCGGATGTGATCGGGATTTGCGCGCGCCATCCCTCGCAACTCTACGAGGCGGCGCTTGAAGGTCTGATCCTTGGCGCGGCGCTTGTTTATCTCGCCTATCGCCGCAGTGCCCTCAAGCAACCCGGCCGGATCACCGGCCTGTTCTTCATGGGCTATGGCATCTCGCGCTTTATCGTCGAATTTGTCCGTCAGGCCGATGCGCAGTTCATCACTCTCGACAACCCGATGGGTTACGCGGTGCAAATGGGCGGCCTGGGCCTTAGCATGGGACAGCTGCTATCACTGCCGATGATCGCCTTTGGCCTTGCGATGGTCGCCTGGGCGAAACGGTCGCGCCCTGCATGAAGGGGCTGCGTGACCACCTGATTGCCCGGATAAGCGAGGGCGGGCCGATCACGCTGGCCGATTACATGGCCACCTGTCTTATGCATCCCGAGCACGGCTATTACGCCACCCGCGATCCGTTTGGTGCGGGCGGCGATTTCATCACCGCGCCGGAAATCAGCCAGATGTTCGGCGAGCTTATCGGCCTCTGCCTTGCGCAATGCTGGCTGGATCAGGGCGCGCCGGATGCCTTTGCCCTGGCCGAGGCCGGGCCGGGGCGCGGCACCCTGATGGCCGATATCCTGCGCGCCACACGTGCCGTGCCGGGGTTTCATGCCGCCGCACAGCTTCACCTGATCGAGACCTCACCGACCCTGCGCGCGATCCAGAGCAAGACGATTGCCCGCCCCGACATCACCTTTCATACCCGCGCCGACACCCTTCCGGAATTGCCGCTTTTCCTTGTGGCGAACGAATTTTTCGACGCCCTGCCGATCCGCCAGTTCGAGCGTGATGGCGACGGCTGGCGCGAGCGGCTGATCGGGCTTCAAGGCGGCACGCTTGTCTTTGGTCTTGGCGGGCCAACCGCTTTGGCACAACTTGCCCACCGCCTTGACGACACAAACCCCGGTGACGTGGTCGAAACCTGCGCCCCCGCAGCGGCGAGCGTGGCCGTGATCGGCGCGCGCCTAGGAACCCATGGCGGCGCGGCCCTGGTCATTGATTATGGCGACTGGCGCTCGCTTGGCGATACGTTTCAGGCGCTTGAGGGCCATGCGCCCGCCGATCCGCTGGCCAATCCCGGCAATGCCGACCTGACCGCGCATGTGGATTTCGAGGCTCTGGCCAAAGCCGCCAGTCCCGCCGCGCATACCCGCCTGACGCCGCAGGGCGTATTCCTTGAACGTCTTGGCATCACCCAGCGGGCGCAGGCGCTTGCCCGCAATCTTGACGGCGAGGCCCTCAAAAATCATATCGCGGCACATCGGCGCTTGACCCATGCAACGGAAATGGGGACGCTCTTCAAAGTGTTGGGGCTTTTCCCAAAATCCGCCAGCCCGCCACCGGGACTTGAAACATGACGCTCGAAATCCTGACCGCCGATAGCCTGTCTGATTTCCGCCACGGGTTCTTTACCCGGCGCGGCGGTGCGTCTTCGGGCGTGTTTGCCGGGTTGAACTGCGGTGCCGGATCGTCGGATCAATCCGAGATCGTCAGCATCAATCGCGCCCGCGTCGCCGAGGCGATGCAGGTTGCACCCGACAACATGCTTGGCGTGCATCAGGTCCATTCCGCGGATGTCGTGCCGGTCACCGGCCCGCTGGCCGAGCGCCCGCGCGCCGATGCGATGGTCACCGCCACGCCGGGGCTTGCGCTTTCGGTGCTGACCGCCGATTGCCAGCCGGTGTTGTTCGGCGATGCCAATGCGGGCGTGATCGGCGCCGCCCATGCCGGATGGCGCGGCGCACTTGACGGTGTGCTTGAGGCCACGATCGACGCGATGGAGGCGCTTGGCGCCAACCGCGAGGATATTTGCGCCGTGATCGGCCCCTCGATCAGCCAGGCCGCCTATGAGGTCGGACCCGATTTTCTTGAAAATTTCATGGCGGACGACCCGCAAAACAGCCGGTTTTTCGCCAATGGCGTGAACGGTCACTATCAATTCGACCTGCCCGGCTATGGCTTGCACCGGCTGCGCCGCGCCGGCGTGGGGCATGCCGAATGGACGCGCCATTGCACCTATGGCGATCCTGACCGGTTTTATTCCTATCGCCGCACCACCCATGCCGGCGAGGCCGATTACGGGCGGCTGATTTCGGTGATCCGGCTCTGATTGAGGCAGCACCTAGGCGCGGGCGCGCAGATTGTTGCCGCATTTAACGGAAACAATCCGCCATAGACGTCGGGATTGACCACGCAAATCCTGCGTTTTAAGAAATTTTTCAATACCTTAAGTAAAATGCAAACCACTCTCTGCGCCCCTGTTCAAAAAGTCTCAGGTTTTTTCGGTTTTCTTTATCCCTGCCAAAACTTGGCCCCAAACCGGCGGCATAGTTGCTGATAACGAAACAATGCGCCCAAGCGCCAAAAGACGCCCCGAGGAGAGAGCAATGAAAAAACGATGGTTGAAATCGGTCGTGGACAACAGCAAACAACAGGCCCCGACCCTGCCCTTTCACCGCAGCATCCGGCAGACCACCAAGCGCGCACGCCTTGTGTCTTTGCCCGCGGCCGTGAAAACTGCATAGGCCGTCATGGCCTGTGTACCTTCAGTTCAGTAGATCAGTAACGGATTACCACTCAAAGGCCGCCCATCTCCAGAGGGTGGCCTTTTGTGATGCGCCCTACGATTCGGGCGCCATTCCCCCGGAATGTGGCAAACCTGAAAACCAGCGCGCAACAAAACCCGCATAGCGCCGTGATTGCCCGCAAGGCCGGAACAATACCCCCTAAAACTTGACCCAAATTGGCGGCGCGCGGCATATTCTCCTCATAACGAAAACAGAACTTGTCCTTCTGTCGTTGTCGGTGGGGGCCGACGCGGTTGTGACGACCCAAGTATGGTGACACAACATGACGATTCCCCGCTGGACCGCGCAACCTGCGCAGAACACTGCCGTTTCCCGCATGCCAGATCGCACCGCCGCCCCCGAGCGCAAGGCCATGTTGATGCGCAAGTATCGCACATCCTGGCAGGCCGATGATGGCCGGATCCTGGAGGACGAACAGGTTGGCCCGGCGCTTCCGCTTTTCGAATCCGCGTTTTCCGCCTTTGCGCGTGGCACCCTGATCACCACCACACGCGGCCCTGTCGCGATCGAGGATCTTACCCCCGGCATGAGGCTTGTAACCGCAGAGCATGGCCCGATGCCGGTTTCCTGGATCGGCTCTATGACCCTTGCCCCGGCCAATGACGCCCAGGGATTCGAGCAGCCAATCCTGACGCGGATCATGGCGGATGCCTTTGGCATTGGTCGCCCGATGGCCGATTTTCTGGCCGGGCCGGGCGCGCGTATCCTGACGCGTCCGCGCAATATGCGGGCCAATATCGGCGGGGATCATGTGTTGACCCCTGTGCGCAACCTTGCCGACGGTGTCCACGCGACCGAGATCCGCCCACAGCGCCCGGTGAGTGTCTATCACCTCTGTCTGCGCCGTCATGCCACGATCATCGCGAACGGCCTTGAAGCCGAGAGCTTTCATCCCGCGCCGGGGTTCGAACGCTCGCTTGGGCCGAACATGCTCCGGCTGTTTCTGGGCCTGTTTCCGCATATCCGCGAGCCGCACCAATTTGGCACAATGGCGCATATGCGTCTGCCGCTTTCGTCGCCTGAAGGGTTGGAAATCGCCTAGGCGGACTGTGTCAACCGCGCCTCAAGGATATCGAAGGGCACGCCCGGGTCATCCTTGGCCACACGAATGACAAGCGAGGTCTTGACGCTTGCCACGTTATCGGCGGCGGTCAGTTCCTCGGTCAAAAAGCGCTGAAAGGTGCTGAGGTCGGGGGCGACACATTTGAGGATGAAATCCACCTCGCCATTAAGCATGTGACACTCGCGCACAAGCGGCCAGTTGCGACAGCGGGTCTCGAACGCACTAAGATCAGCCTCGGCCTGACTTTGCAGACCGACCATGGCAAACACCTGAACCTCGAAGCCAAGTTCCCGGGCGTCCACCTCGGCGTGATAGCCGCGGATGTACCCCGATTCTTCCAGCGTGCGCACCCGCCGCAGACAGGGCGGCGCGGAAATTCCGACGCGTTTGGCCAGTTCAACATTGGTCATGCGACCGTCTGCCTGCAACTCTGCCAGAATTTTTCGATCAATCGGATCAAGACGGGAAACCGCCATGTTGCATCCCCTTCAGACTTCGCGATTGTTATACCACGCCGGTCAGCGCGCGCAATAATCTTTCGCACTTGCGCAAGATCATTTCCCCGGCACGGCGATATGGATATGGAAGGGCAAAGCCGGGTTGCAAGGGGTTACATGCCGGGCACGGCGCCGTTATATCCTTGGCCAACCCAAATGCAACCGCACATCAAAGAGATATCCCATGTCCGAAACCCGTCACACCAAATGCCTTATCATCGGATCTGGCCCCGCTGGCTATACCGCCGGCGTCTATGCCAGCCGCGCCATGTTGGAGCCGATCCTCGTGCAGGGCATCGAGCCGGGCGGGCAGCTTACCACCACGACCGAGGTTGAAAACTGGCCCGGCGACACCGAGGTGCAGGGCCCCGACCTCATGCTTCGGATGGAGGCGCATGCCAAGGCGATGGGATGCGAGATCATCGGCGATATCATCACCGAACTTGATGTCAAAACCCGCCCCTTCACCGCGCGCGGCGATAGCGGCACGGTCTATACCGCCGATGCGGTGATCCTGTCGACCGGCGCGCGCGCCAAATGGCTTGGCCTGCCCAGTGAAGAGGCGTTCAAGGGCTTTGGCGTTTCGGCATGTGCCACCTGCGACGGCTTCTTTTATCGCGGGCAGGAGATTGTCGTGATCGGCGGCGGCAACACCGCCGTGGAAGAGGCGCTTTTCCTGACCAATTTCGCCTCGAAGGTGACGCTGATCCACCGGCGCGACGAATTGCGTTCCGAAAAGATCCTTCAGGACCGACTATTCAAGAACCCCAAGATCGAAACCCTCTGGCATCACACACTGGAAGAGGTGACCGGCACCGACAACCCCAAGGGCGTCGAAGCTGTGCGCGTGCGCCATGTGGACACTGGCGAGATCACCGAAATCCCCTGCAAGGGTGTCTTCATCGCCATCGGTCACGCCCCCGCGAGCGAGCTTGTGAGTGACACGTTAGAGCTTCACAATGGCGGTTATGTCAAGGTCGAGCCGGGCAGCACCCGCACCAGCGTGCCCGGCGTCTTTGCCGCGGGCGATCTGACCGACCACGTCTATCGTCAGGCGGTCACAAGCGCCGGCATGGGCTGTATGGCCGCGCTTGACGCCGAACGCTGGCTGGCCGAGCAGGACGAATGATCAGGCAGGCGGCGTTTGATGGTTTCCCTTGAGGGCCGTCAAACGCCTGTCTTTCAAGCCGAGGCCAAATCAGCGTTTTGTACCAAATTGCGATAAATTCGCGTCATTTTAGCCTCTTTTCACCAATATAACGCGGTTTGGCTTGAAAGTCGCCCTTTTGCGGGTCTAAGCCGCGCTCAATCCGGTTGCACAGAGCAGCCTAGTTTAACTTTGCAAATTGCCCGAGGGTTTCCATGCAGCACCAAAATCTCTCCCCCATCCCGGAACTTTACGTGTCGCATGAAAGCGCCCAAAAACTCAAAGTAGAGGCCGGAAACCTTATAAGCTGGGACCTCACCCCGCGCCAGATCTGCGATCTGGAGCTTTTGATGAACGGCGGGTTCAACCCGCTCAAGGGCTTTCTGAGCGAGGCCGATTATGACGGCGTTGTTGAAAACATGCGCCTTGCCAATGGCACGCTCTGGCCGATACCGATCAACCTTGATGTCAGCGAAAAGTTCGCCGAAGGGCTTGAGCTTGGACAGGATATCGCGCTGCGCGACCAAGAGGGCGTGATTCTGGCCACGATGACCGTGACCGACCGCTGGACCCCCAACAAGGCGCGCGAGGCCGAAAAGGTGTTCGGTGCCGACGATTCCGCGCATCCGGCGGTGAACTATCTGCATCAGACGGCCGGTTCGGTTTATCTTGGCGGGCCGGTGACCGGCATTCAGCAACCGGTGCACTATGATTTCCGCGGCAGCCGCGACACCCCCAATGAATTGCGCGCCCTGTTCCGCAAGCTTGGCTGGCGTCGCGTCGTGGCGTTTCAGACCCGCAACCCGCTGCACCGCGCGCATCAGGAACTGACCTTTCGCGCCGCGAAAGAGGCGCAGGCCAACCTGTTGATCCACCCGGTTGTCGGCATGACCAAACCGGGCGATGTCGATCACTTTACCCGCGTGCGCTGTTACGAGGCGGTGATCGACAAATATCCGGGCTCGACCACCACGATGAGCCTTTTGAACCTTGCCATGCGCATGGCCGGCCCCCGCGAAGCGGTCTGGCACGGGCTTATCCGCGCCAATCACGGCTGCACCCATTTCATCGTCGGTCGCGATCACGCCGGCCCCGGCAAGAATTCGGCCGGTGACGATTTCTATGGCCCCTACGATGCCCAGGATCTGTTTCGCGAGTATCAGGATGAAATCGGCGTTGAGATGGTGGATTTCAAACATATGGTCTTTGTTCAGGAGCGCGCCCAATACGAACCGATGGACGAGATCGAAGACAAAGATGACGTGACCATCCTCAACATCTCGGGCACCGAATTGCGTCGCCGCTTGCAAGAGGGACTTGAGATTCCCGAATGGTTCTCTTTTCCCGAAGTCGTGAACGAGCTGCGCCGCACCCGTCCGCCGCGCTCGCAACAGGGCTTTACCGTGTTCTTTACCGGCTTTTCCGGCTCCGGCAAATCCACCATCGCCAATGCCCTCATGGTCAAGCTGATGGAAATGGGCGGTCGCCCGGTGACCTTGCTTGATGGTGATATCGTGCGCAAAAACCTAAGCTCCGAGCTTGGGTTTTCCAAGGAACACCGCGATCTCAACATTCGCCGGATCGGCTATGTCGCGTCGGAAATCACCAAGAACGGTGGCATCGCGATCTGCGCGCCGATCGCGCCCTATGCGGCCACCCGCCGGGCCGTGCGCGAAGACGTCGAGCAATTCGGCGCCTTCATCGAAGTGCATGTCGCCACCACCATCGAGGAATGCGAACGCCGTGACCGCAAGGGGCTTTACAAGCTTGCGCGCGAAGGCAAGATCAAGGAATTCACCGGAATTTCAGACCCTTATGACGTTCCCGAGGCCCCTGAATTGCGGGTGGAAACCGAAGGCGCAGATGTCGACAACTGCGCCCATCAGGTGATCCTGAAGCTCGAACAGATGGGCCTTATCGCGGGCTGATTGCGCCGATCCACGCAAACCACCAAAGGGTCGCCCCAATCGGGCGGCCCTTTTGATTGGCTAACAAATGCACCTGTCCTGACATGAGCACCCGTCCCTGGCCGGACACCCGAACGCCGCTTATCGCCTCTGGCGGGCCAAGCACCTCGACCTCTTCGCGCCCGGCACGGCCCATCCAGTGGCCCTGTTCGGCCACGAAACGC
The DNA here is from genome assembly GCA_032251095.1 of Roseovarius sp. GTDB lineage: Bacteria > Pseudomonadota > Alphaproteobacteria > Rhodobacterales > Rhodobacteraceae > Roseovarius. The sequence continues at coordinate 16,893 of JAVVFB010000004.1, forward strand.
GGGCTTTCAATCAATCCGTTCCGCCAGAGATAGGCCGCCATCGCACCGGTCGCCGAACCGGTAAAGGCATCCTCGGGCGGGCTTGGCGGCGCCAACAGCAGACGCGAAAACGTATCGCCCGCAGGCGTCGCCCCGCTCTGCGTGACCCAGAACGGCTCCATCATGTCAGTACCGCCATAACCAAGATGCGCCGCCAGCCGCCCGAGGGCGGTCGGGTCAATATCAAGCCGCCGAAGAACCTCATGATCACGCAGGACCGTAATGCAAAACGGCAAACCGGTTGAGACCACCTGCGGTGTGGCGACGATATCGCCCAGGTCGATGCCACCGACAGCCGCCACAAGGTCGCGTGGTACCTCGGGGCCGAATTCGGGCGCAACCTGTGTCATGGTAATACGTGCCACGGCACTGCTGTCATCAATCTCGACCGGCACAAGCCCCGCGCCGGTTTCCAGCACAAGATCGCGCCCGCGCGTAAGGCCGCGCGCCACGAGAGAGGCAACCGTCGCAATCGTCGGATGCCCCGCAAAGGGGATTTGGCGACTCGCCAGAAAATAGCGCACCCTGATATCGGCCACATCGGAGGGCTCAAGAAAGGTACATTCCACAAGCGATGTCTCGCGCACAAAAGCCTGACAGGTCTCGCTGGTTAGCGCCCCCGCATCATGCACCACCGCGCATCCATTGCCGCCAAACGGCTGATCCGAAAAGGCATCGACCCAGTCGAAAACATAATCGGTCATCGCAGGCCTCTTCCCGGGTCGTGTCTCAGTGAACCGTCACCGGTTCCATATTGTTCTGGCGCGCCAGCATGAAGGCCAGCTTGCGGTCCCCCACAAGCGCCAGTCGCTCGCCTTGCGCACTGTGCACCGCGTAAAGCGTGGTGCGCTCGCCCACCTGGTCGCGCATCTCTTCCGGCAGGTCTTTGACACGGACCGGGCGCACATAGACAATCGCACGCTCGTCATGCGGGTTGAGGTCGTATTTGGCATCCATCGTGGCTTACCCCTTGTTTATCTTGATCCGCTGCACAACCGGCTCGGGTTGGGCGCGGGTCAGGTCGACATGCAACAGACCGTTTTCCATGATCGCCTCGCCGACCTCGACCCCGTCAGCCAGCACGAAAGAGCGCTGAAACTGACGCGCGGCGATGCCGCGATGCAGGTAAAGCCGGGCCTCGGCCTCGTCATTCTGACGGCCCCGGATCACCAATTGGCGATCCTCGACCGTGATCGACAGGTCGTCCTCGGCAAATCCGGCCACGGCAAGCGTGATCCGATAGGAATTGTTCGAGGTCTGTTCGATATTGAAAGGCGGGTAGCCCTCATTGCCGGATTTCGCACTGCGTTCCAGCATCCGCTCAAGCTGTTCAAACCCGAGCATGTAGGGGTGCGACCCCAGTGTAAGCTTTGTCATCGACACGTCCTTGACTGTAAGCGACCGTCCGTTGCGCAGACCCCGTTACGGCAGCCTGCACCAGAAATATGGGGATTGTGAAACGCGCGTGCAAGGGCTTTGCGAAACAGCGCGAATTCAGTATGTTATGTGCTCAACCTTGCAAGGGAATCGCCAGTCATGAATGCCTATAGCGATCTGTCGATGAAATCCGAAGACGTCCTGCGGGTCGAGCTTGAGGAATTCCGCCGCGAACATCGCGACCTTGACGAGGCCATTCGCGCGCTTCAACTCAAGGGCACGGCAGATCAGCTGACGCTTCAGCGTCTGAAAAAGAAGAAACTTTACCTGCGCGACATCATCGCCCGCATCGAAGACCGGCTTTATCCGGACATCATTGCGTAACCCCCGCCGATCAGTATAGTGCGCGCTTCATTGCAAGGGGCGTGATATGACAGAGGTCAAAATCGGCATCATCATGGGAAGCCAGTCTGACTGGTCCACGATGCGTGAAGCCGCTCAAATTCTCGATGAACTGGGTGTTGCCTATGAGACGAAAATCGTCTCGGCGCATCGCACGCCGGACCGGCTCTGGGAGTATGGCAAAACCGCCGTTGCGCGCGGTCTTCAGGTGATCATCGCAGGGGCCGGCGGGGCCGCGCACCTGCCCGGCATGATGGCCAGCAAGACCCGCGTGCCGGTGATCGGTGTCCCGGTTCAGACCAAGGCCCTCTCGGGTGTGGATAGCCTCTATTCCATCGTCCAGATGCCGCGCGGCTTTCCGGTGGCCACCATGGCCATCGGCGGGTCAGGTGCGGCCAATGCGGGCCTGATGGCCGCCGCGATCCTTGCCAATGGCGACGCCGATCTTGCCAAGCGGCTCGATGACTGGCGCGCTGCCCTCTCTGCCTCAATTCCGGATCAACCGAGCGATGATTGACTCCCTTCCCACCGGCGCGACCATCGGCATTCTTGGCGGCGGTCAACTTGGCCGGATGCTCTCGGTGGCCGCCGCGCGCCTTGGCCTGCGCTGTCATATCTTCGAGCCGGGCGCCAACCCGCCCGCCGCCGACGTGGCCCATGCCGTGACCACCGCCGCCTATGAGGATGAGGACGCCCTGCGTGCCTTTGCCGAGAGCGTCGATGTGATCACCTATGAGTTCGAGAACATCCCGACCTCGGCCCTCGATATTCTGGAAAAGATCAAACCCGTTCGTCCCGGTCGCAAGGCCCTGCGCATCAGCCAGGACCGGCTTGTCGAAAAGGCCTTCCTGAGCGAGCTTGGCTTGCAAACCGCGCCCTTCGCCGCCGTCGACGACGCCGCCGATCTGGCCGAGGCCATCGCCGAAATCGGCCTGCCCGCGATTCTCAAGACCCGCCGCTTTGGCTATGACGGCAAGGGCCAGGCCCGCATCATGACCCCGGATGACGCCGAAACCGCGCTGGCCGATATGGCGGGCCAACCCGCCATCCTCGAAGGCTTTATCAATTTTTCACACGAGGTCTCGGTGATTGCCGCGCGGGGCAAGGCCGGCGATGTCGCCTGTTTTGATCCCGGCGAAAACGTCCACGAAGGTGGCATTCTGCGCACCACCACCGTGCCCGCCCGCCTGAGTGGCGCACAGCGCACCGATGCGGTGCTTCTGGCCGCCAGGATCCTCAACAAACTGCGCTATGTCGGCGTCATGGGGGTCGAGCTTTTCGTCACCGGCAAAGGCCTGATCGTCAACGAAATCGCCCCTCGGGTGCATAATTCCGGCCATTGGACACAACAGGGCTGCGCGATTGACCAATTCGAACAGCATATCCGCGCCGTTGCCGGCTGGCCCTTGGGCGACGGCACGCGCTACGCCGATGTGGTGATGGAAAACCTGATCGGCGATGATATGGACCGCATCCCGGAGCTGGCGAAAACCGCAAATACCGCGATCCACCTCTATGGCAAGGCCGAGGTCAAACCGGGCCGCAAGATGGGCCATGTGAACCGCATCGTAACATAACGCGACCACAGGCCTTTCATCGTTCCATAAATACTCACATCGCGCCGCAGGCCCCTTGCGGTGCGGCTAGATCATGTCGCGTTCACTCAAATTCACGCAACACGCCCTAACCTATTGATTTTGCATATTCGGAGCACTCAAAACCGGGTCCCACTTTTGAGCAACATGCTTTAGCCAATAAAGCGCGCCGCCGCCTCGCCCGACATATAGCTTATCCGCCCGGCGGCCATGGTCGCAGCCACCTTGCGACTTGCGCCCTCAAGCACAACAAGATCTGCCCGCATCCCGGCGCGCAACGCCCCCCGGTCAGACAGCCCCAAAATCCACGCAGGCCCTGCCGACACAAGTCCCCAGGCCCCGGCCAGATCAAGCAGCCCGCCATCCGCCAGCAAAAACGCCGCCCGTTTGAGCGAGGGATAGTGGTAATCCGAGGCAAGCGCATCGACCAGCCCCATCGCCACAAGTTCAATTGCACTGGCATTGCCATTATGCGAGGTGCCGCGGACCACGTTAGGCGCGCCCATGATCACCGCATCACCGCCCGCACGGGCCTCTTCGGCGGCTTCGACGGTCTCGGGAAATTCAGCAATCGCCACACCGCGCGCACGGCCCGCGCGGCGCTGATCGGCGCGGCGATCATCATGGCTTCCAAGGCGCACACCACGCGCCACAAGCTCGGCGCTCAGCCGGTCAAGGGCGGCGGGCACCTCACCCATCGCCGCATGCAGCCCTTGGATGAATTCCAGATGCTTTTCGGGATTGCGCCCGATCCGAAGCGCCTGCCCGTGCAAGCGCGGCGGGCGTTTGCCCTTGTCGAGCGCCTCATGCGGCAGGTGATCGTTGAACACCACATAGCCGATATCGTGGCGCGCGATCATCTCGGCCATTGCCGCGTAATGTTCCAGCATCGCTACCTCAAAGCGCAACTGCGGGCGCAGATCGGTCACCACCTTGCCGCGCAGACGGGCAATTGCGTCAAACACGCGTTCGGCAAACTCGGGCCCGCGCATGCCCCCTTCCCAGCTATAGAACTGCGCCAGCGTGGCGGTGGTGATGCCATTCGCGGCCAGCTCCGCCTCGGCGGAAACAAGACCCTCGCCAAGATCCTTCATCGCGCCGCGGCGCGGGGCAAGGTGGCGCTCAAACCCGTCGCCATGCACATCGACGATCCCCGGCAGCACCATAAAACCGCTCAGATCAACCTCGCGCCCAACCGGGGCATCCGTGATCATGCCATCGCGTATGGCCAGCGGCTGATCGCTCAAACCCTCGGGGCGCAGAACCTCTGCCCCGGTCAAGGTCAGGCAAAGCGCACTCATTCCTCGACCCAGCCCCAAAGCACATCGCCAAGCGTCAGATCGTGATCAAACGCCCCGTCGCGTAGGAAATTTTCCACCTGCGCGATCACCAGCGGGTTGTTCATCATGAAGGTATGCGTCACCGGCAAGGTCAGGTGATCTGCCATGCCCTCGACCTTGGTCGAGGCGACCGACACCTTGCCATCGTCCGGCCCCTCGATCACGCTGGAATAATAAGGGTTGAGAGAGCGTGTTCCGGCGATCACCCCAAGCTCGAAATCCACGGGCGCAAGCTGTGCGGGCACGCCTTTCGGCCCGGTCGCAAGCTCTGCCCCGGCGGGGCCGTTGATCCATTGAAAAAGCTCAAGCCCGCCCAATTCGTCGACAAGTTCGCTCCCGTGATTGGGCGGCGCAAGCATGACCACGCGGCCCATATCCGCAGGGCGGTTGTCCTTGAGCCAGAGCCGCAACAGGATACCGCCCATCGAATGGGTCACGAAATGCACCTTGGTGTCGCCGCAAACCCGCACCCCGAATGGCAGGGTCTCTTCGGCAAGCTCTGCGATGCGCTCTTCGGTCGAGGGGTAATCAGGGCTGAACACGTCATAGCCCGCCGCCTCCAGCGCCTCATGCATCACCAAAAGCGAGGTATCGGACCGCGCCAGACCATGCAGCAGCACCACGCAATCCGCGCGCGCAGGGCTGGCCAACAGGCTGGCACAAAGGCCAAGGGCGAAAAGCATCTGTTTCATGTGGTTCAGATAGGTATATTTAACCCCGCTGAACAGCCCCTTTTCCCATCCGGAGACACCAGTTTGAGCATCCGCATTGCCACCCGCGCCGTGATCGTCAAGGATCAGCGGCTTTTGCTGGTCAACGCCTTTCCCGGCCAGCAAAGTGATCTGTGGTGCGCCCCCGGCGGCGGCGCAGAGGCGGGCGCGTCGCTTCCCGACAACCTGCAACGCGAGGTTTTTGAGGAAACCGGGTTGCGCATCCGTGTCGGCCCGCCCTGTCTTGTGAACGAATTCCACGAGCCGAAAACCGGCTTTCATCAGGTCGAGATTTTCTTTCGCTGTACCATCACCGAGGGCGCGCTAAGCGATGACTGGCAAGACCCCGAGGCCGTGGTCAACCGCCGTCGCTTTTTCAGTGCGCCAGAGATAAGCGGTCTGCGCGTCAAACCCGACAGCCTTGCGCATGTCGCCTTTGCGCGCGGCATCGGCTATGATCCGCTTGAGGTTCTGGTACGGTGACACGATGAACAAGGCCTTTACCAAAGAGGATGACGGCAGCACGCCCGAGCGCCTGCCCAACCTGCCGATAAGCGGGCATCCCAACCATGTCACACCATCGGGCCTGGCCGCGCTCAAGGCGCGCCACGTGGCGCTTGAAGCCGAGGTGACCCGCCTGCGCGAGGGCCGCGATTTTCTTGATGACCTGCATCCTTTATCGGTGGCCGAACGCGACCTGCGCTATGTCGAGGTGCGGCTGAACACCGCAATCCTTGTGCCGCCGCCCGAAGGCGCCTGTGATCAGGTGCTGTTTGGCGCGACGGTCACCGTCGCCGATGAGGACGGGCGCGAGACACGCTATACCATCGTCGGCGAGGATGAATCGGACCCCGCGCAAGGCCTGATCGCAGGGTTTTCGCCGCTGGCGCGCGCCCTGATCGAGGCCCGCGTCGGCGATATCGTGGAATGGCCCAAACCCACCGGCGTGGTCGAGCTTGAGGTGCTGCGCGTTAGCTACCGCGCCTGACGCGGCCAAGCGGCAAAACCGAGATCGCCACACCGCCCAACACCAGAGCCGTCGCCATCACGAATTGCACATCAAGCGCCTCGGCGAGAAAGACCATGCCGCCCGCCATGGCGATCACCGGCACGGTCAATTGCGCCACCGCCGCCACGCTTGCGCCGATCCGCGGCAGGATTGAATACCACATCGCATAGCCCACCCCCGAGGTCAGCGCACCCGAGACAATCGCCAGCAGGATGCCATCACGCCCGATCTCTGCGCCGCCCTGCCCCGCGGGCCAAAGCAGAGTCAACAGCACACCGACCGGCGCCGCCAGAATGAAGTTCGCCGCCGTCGCCTGAAGCGCATCGCGATTGAGCCGCCCGACCAGCGAATAGATGCCCCAGCCGACCCCGGCCAACGCCATCAAAAGCCCGTGCAGCGGGCTTATCACCGGGCCGGCACCGGGCCAGAGCAGCCAGGCCAGCCCGCCAAAGGCCATGATCGCCCCGATCCAGCGGCGCGGCGGCATCGCCTCGCGCGCCCAAATCCCGCCAGCGAACATGGTGATCTGAACCACGCCAAACAGGATCAGCGCGCCGATCCCCGCATCAAGCGCGTTATAGGCCCCGGAAAACCCATAGATATAGACCAGCAAGGCGAGAACTCCGGCGACACGCCCCGGCCCGCGCAATTCAATCCGCCCGCGCAGCGCGAGACATAAGCCCGCCAGCATCACCGCCCCCGCCACAAGCCGGATCGCCCCGAAACTAGCGGCATCAATGCCCCCCCCGGCAAGCGCCAGCCGGTTCAGCACCGAATTGGCGGCAAAGGCGATCATGGTCAGGACGGTCAGGAAAAACAGTGGCATTACAGGGTCTCAAAGGCCTTGGGATAAATCAGGCTCTGTTCTGGCACATCCGTCCCCGGCCCTGCCAGCAACGTGTTCGTGATCGGATAGGGCGAGGTTAACCGCGCGGCGCGCTCAAGGCTGAACCCGGCGCGGGCGTAAAACGCAGGCTGGCCAAGCACGACCACATAACATCCGCTCAGGCGGGCCCATTCCGCCAACAGGCCGATCATCCGGCGGCCATGCCCCTGTCCTTGCCAGTCGGGATCAATCGCCACCGGCGCAAGGCAAAGCCAGGTCTTGGGGCTGCGCATCACCGAGAGGGCGTAATATCCGACGATGCCATCGTCCGACGGCAACACGGCTTCCCCCGCGACATCCCCCGCCCGGCGCAGCCTGTCGACAAGCCGCACCTCGGCCTGCCGACCAAAGACGCGCTCTAACAAGGCGGCCACGGCGGGGTCTTCTCCGCGCCGCATCTCTCGGCTGAACTGGGTGTGGTTCATGTCACTTGACCTGCCAATGAAAAGGGGCCGCCCGAAGGCGACCCCAATGCATTAGCACAGATGTGCAGCAGATTACATCATGCCGCCCATGCCGCCCATGTCGGGCATGCCGCCACCGCCAGCGCCTTCTTTGGCGGGCTTGTCGGCAACCATCGCTTCGGTGGTGATCAGCAGGCCTGCGATCGAGGCTGCGTCTTCCAGAGCGGTGCGCACAACCTTGGCCGGGTCGATCACGCCGAACTTGAACATGTCGCCATATTCGTCGGTCTGCGCGTTATAGCCAAACTTGAGGTCTTCGCTCTCGCGGATTTTGCCCGCAACAACCGAACCGTCAACACCAGCGTTCTCGGCGATCTGACGCAGAGGTGCTTCAAGCGCCTTGCGCACGATCATGATACCGGCGTTCTGGTCGCTGTTGGCGCCTTCCAGACCCGCAAGGGTCTTGGCCGCCTGAACGAGGGCAACACCGCCGCCCACAACGATACCTTCTTGCACGGCAGCACGTGTGGCGTTCAGAGCATCGTCAACGCGGTCTTTACGCTCTTTCACTTCGACTTCGGTCATGCCGCCAACGCGGATAACAGCAACACCACCGGCCAGTTTGGCCACGCGCTCTTGCAGTTTTTCACGATCGTAATCGCTTGTGGTGTCTTCGATCTGCTGACGAATCTGTGTGACGCGTGCTTCGATCTCGGCTTTTTCGCCATGACCATCGACGATGGTGGTTTCGTCTTTGGTGATGTTCACGGTCTTGGCCGAGCCCAGCATATCCATGGTGACGGATTCAAGCTTCATGCCCAGATCTTCGCTGATCACCTGACCACCGGTCAGAATGGCGATATCCTGAAGCATCGCCTTGCGACGATCGCCAAAGCCGGGGGCCTTGACCGCAGCGATTTTCAGACCGCCACGCAGCTTGTTGACCACGAGGGTTGCAAGCGCTTCGCCTTCAACGTCCTCGGCAATGATCAAAAGCGGCTTTTGGCTCTGGATCACCTGCTCGAGCAGCGGAACCATGGCCTGAAGCGACGAAAGCTTTTTCTCGTGCAGCAGGATCATGCAATCGTCAAGCTCGGCAACCATCTTGTCCGAGTTGGTGACGAAATAGGGGCTGAGGTAGCCACGGTCGAACTGCATGCCTTCGACAACATCGGTCTCTGTTTCCAGACCTTTGTTTTCTTCGACGGTGATCACACCCTCATTGCCGACTTTCTGCATCGCTTCTGCGATCTGACGACCGATTTCGGCTTCGCCGTTGGCCGAGATGGTGCCGACCTGGGCAACTTCGGCGCTGTCGTTGACAGGGCGCGAGGCGGCTTTGATCGCGGCAACCACTTTGCTGGTCGCCATGTCGATCCCGCGCTTGAGATCCATCGGGTTCATGCCGGCGGCAACCGATTTCATGCCTTCCTTGACGATGGCCTGGGCCAGAACAGTGGCGGTCGTGGTGCCGTCGCCTGCTTCGTCATTGGTGCGGCTGGCCACTTCTTTAACCATCTGCGCGCCCATGTTCTCGAACTTGTCTTCAAGCTCGATTTCCTTGGCAACCGATACACCGTCTTTGGTGATGCGCGGTGCGCCAAAGGATTTTTCAAGAACCACGTTGCGGCCTTTGGGGCCGAGTGTCACCTTGACCGCATCGGCCAGGGTGTTCACGCCCTTGAGCATGCGATTGCGGGCGTCTGTGGAAAAACGTACGTCTTTTGCAGCCATTTTCAGGTGCTCCCGTTTTTTGATAATCTAGTGTTGATGGGACAATAAGGCGGTTTGAAAACCGGGCCTTATGCCATCAGACCCAGAATGTCGCTTTCTTTCATGATCAACAGCTCTTCGCCGTCAATCGTCACTTCTGTGCCCGACCATTTGCCAAACAGAATGCGGTCGCCGGCCTTTACGGCCATCTCGATCAGCTCGCCGTTTTCCTTGCGCGCGCCTTCGCCGCAGGAAACAACTTCACCCTCGCTGGGCTTTTCTTTTGCGCTGTCGGGGATAATCAGCCCGCCTGCGGTTTTCTCTTCGCTTTCAACGCGGCGAACAAGCACGCGGTCATGCAGCGGTTTAAATGCCATCTCTGAGGCTCCTTGGCTCAAAGTTTCTTCCGATGACCCCTACAAGGGGGTCGTTAGCACTCAGCCTTCCCGAGTGCTAACGACGCATAGCTAGGCACCACGCCAAACGGAGTCAACACCATTGATCATAAAATTCAGCGCTTTCATCCGCGATTGTCGATGGAAAATATGCCGCAGCGCAGCATTGCAGGTGACAAACCGGGCGCGCAGGCCTATAACGCGCGCAAATCAGACAGACCCACAGGATTGCCCCACATGACAACACTTGTTTTTGGCCATAAATCGCCCGATACCGACTCGACCGGCTCGCCCATCATCTGGGCGTGGTATCTCAACAACGTACAGGGCATCCCCGCCGCCCCGGCGCTATTGGGCGAACCCAACACCGAGGCGCTGTTCATGCTGGAGCGCTGGAATCTGGACAAGCCCCAGATCATCGAGGGCGTCGCCGCCGATGCGCCGGTGGTGATCGTGGACACCAACAACCCGGCCGAGCTTCCGGCTGATATCAATGCCGCCGACATCCGCGCCATCATTGACCACCACAAGCTTGTTGGCGGGCTTGAAACCAAAGGCCCCATCGACATCCGGATCGAGCCTTTGGCCTGCACCGCGACGATCATGTACAAGATGATCGGCAAGGACATGGCGCAAATGCCGACCGCCATCAAAGGCGCGATGCTGACCTGTATCCTGAGCGATACGCTTGAATTCCGCTCGCCGACCACGACCCAGGAAGACAAGGCCATCGCCCACGCGCTTGCCGACGACCTTGGCATCGTGATCGCCGATTATGCCGCTGAAATGTTCGCCGCAAAATCCGATGTCTCGGCCTTTTCCGACGCCGAATTGCTGCGGATGGATTCGAAAGAATATGGCGTCGGCGACACCAAGTTCCGCGTCAGCGTTCTTGAAACCACCGCCCCCGCGACCGTGCTTGACCGCAAAGCCAGCCTGATCAGCACGATGCCAAGTGTCGCCGCCGAAGATGGCGTCGATCAGGTTTTGCTGTTCGTCGTCGATATCCTCAACGAGGAAGCCACGCTTTTGGTGCCCAACGATCTGGTGAAAACACTGGCTGAGAAATCCTTTGGCGTGACCGTATCGGGCGACGCTGTCGTTCTGCCCGGCATCATGAGCCGCAAGAAACAGATCATCCCCAATCTCAAGGTCTGAAGGCGATAATGGACTGTGCGAAAGGGGCGCTCAGTGCGCCCCTTTTTCGTGAGGTCAGACCACAATCAACCCGCGACTGGTGGCGCGCGCCACCGCATGGATGGTGTTGACCGCCCCAAGCTTGAAGCGCGCCGATTCAACGTAAACCCGCAGGGTATGTTCCGAGATGCTGAGCGTCTGCGCCACCTGTGCCCGGCTATATCCCATGGCCAAAAGGGTAAGCCCGTCCACCTCACGCGGCGACAGGGGTTGAACCTGGCCGGGGTTGCGATCCGGCTCGAAATCAAGCGCTTTCTGGTTGAAGTAATGCGCAATCAGGATCAAGGCGCGACGGTGGTTTTCAATGAAGGCCGCCCAGGCAAGATCATCGCAATTATGGCTGACGGTAAAAAGCGCGAACTGGCCGTTTGGCCCGCGCACCGGCACTGAATATCCCTGATTTCCGATGCCGTATTCGATCGCCTCGCTCTGAAAGGCACGGGATGCCTTGCCGGACCAATCAAGCCGCTTCCAATCCACCGGGTGAAACCGCTTGTAACAGCCCTGAATGACCGGATCGATGCGTACATAATCCTGATCTATATAGCGTTCTACCCAGATAGGGGAATAGGTGCCACAGCCGTATTGATCACCTGCGCCGCTGACCCAGTGATAAACCACATGATCGACGCCCAGAAGATCGCGGAATTGCTCGATCAGCCTTTGTAACTCCGTCAGATCAGAGGCATGTTCCAAGGCCTCCAATAGTGTTTCCAACCGCACGGGCGGTGTTGCGTTCATTCGCGGGATGTCCTTCCCCAGTCAACGCAAGCTCGGTCGCGGCCACCAGCCGTGTATCATCCAGCTGTTCGGCCAAAACACTCATCCCATTTTCGTGGGCAAATGTCTGTAGATCGGCAAGAACGTCGAGTATCCATTCGTTTCGCATCTATCAGCCTCGCGTAACACCGGTTAATAAAGGGTTAACACAACCATAGCACGCATTGAAAAATGGCGGTATTCGCGAATAACAACTCCCCAGAAATAGCGGGGCGGGCGTTTGCTAAGCATCTGATGCCATTGAGATGCGCCAAAACGCAAACCGCCCGCGAACCGATCCAGCGATTCGCGGGCGATGTCAGGTCGCTAAACCCAAGGCTGATTTATGAACGGCCGGCCTCGATCACATCCTCAACCGTGCGCAACCCGGTGCGCGGGGCCTGTACCAGAACCGCCATATTGCCCGGCTTGTGCTCGTTGCGCAGCATCTTGAGGTGCGCGGCAGGAATTTCATCCCAGGGGAACACTTCCGACATGCACGGATCAATCCTGCGCTCGATCATAAGCTTGTTGGCCGATGCCGCCTGTTTGAGGTGGGCAAAATGCGAGCCCTGAAGGCGCTTTTGGTGCATCCACATATACCGCACGTCAAAGGTACAGTTGAACCCGCTGGTCCCGGCGCAGATCACCACCATGCCGCCCTTTTTGCACACGAGGCTCGACACCGGAAAGGTCGACTCGCCGGGGTGTTCAAACACGATATCGACGTTGTTGCCCTTGCCGGTAATATCCCAGATCGCCTTGCCGAACTTGCGCGCTTCCTTGAACCACGCGGCATATTCCGGCGTGTTGACGGTGGGCAGTTGCCCCCAACAGCTAAAGTCCTTGCGGTTGATCACGCCCTTGGCGCCAAGATCCATCACAAACGCGCGCTTGTCCTCGTCCGAGATCACGCCGATGGCATTGCCGCCCGCCGCATTGATCAACTGGATCGCGAACGACCCAAGACCGCCCGACGCGCCCCAGACAAGAACATTCTGACCGGGCTTGAGCTCGTGCGGGTGATGGCCAAACAGCATCCGATAGGCGGTGGCAAGCGTCAGCGTATAACAGGCGCTTTCTTCCCAAGTCAGATGCTTGGGGCGCGGCAGCAATTGCTGCGCCTGAACATTGGTGAACTGGGCAAACGAACCATCGGGGGTTTCATATCCCCAGATCCGCTGGCTTGGCGAGAACATCGGATCGCCGCCGTTGCATTCCTCATCGTCGCCATCGTCCTGATTGCAGTGAATGACCACCTCGTCGCCCACTTTCCAGTTCTTGACGCGATCCCCCACGGCCCAGACAATGCCCGAGGCATCGGACCCGGCAATGTGATACTCGGCGCCATGGCCGTCAAACGGGCTGATCGGCACGCCAAGGCCAGCCCATATCCCATTATAGTTAACGCCGGCCGCCATCACCAGAACAAGCACTTCGTGGCTGTCCAGAACCGGGGTATCGACCACCTCGACCTGAAAGCTTTTGTCAGGCTCGCCGTGGCGCTCGCGGCGAATGGCCCAGGCATACATCTGCTTGGGGACATAGCCGAGGGGGGGCATTTCACCGACCTCATACAGGTCTTTTTCGGGTGCCTCATAGGGCGCAATACCCGGTTCTGTATCCAAAGCCATGATAGCCTCCTGTCACAAAATTGCCGCGACGCAGAATCGCGCCTCTCTGCCCTTGAAATATCCGTCGAGACGCAACAATGCAATGCCAAAGGGCGTATTTTTGTAACTTTATGACCGAGCGAGTGCAGAAATTAGGCTATATCCTTGCTGCAATCGCGAAAAAGATGGGCGATCGAGGCGGCGTAGAATTCGACAATCGGGCGCTCATGCTCGGCCACCGAATACGTGCCATCAACCTCTTGCACCATCTCGCGCTTGGTCAACGCCTGAAGACCGAACCGCGCGCCATAGCCGATATCGCCACGCGGCAGGTGCAGATAGGCGTTGCGCAAATCCGTCGCCATATCCGCCACGCGCGCCTCAACCTCGGCCAGGCTCAGCGGGGCTTCGGCCAGCAACATCGCCCGCGCCACAAGCGGCACCGGCGGCACCGGCACCTCTTGGCCGATGCGTTCCATCAAAAGCTCTGCAAGGCCTTCGATCCCCGCCCCCGGATGATCGCGCTCGAACGCCGCAAGCGACAGCGGCGCGCCAAAGCTGACCGCCGCATAACCATGCCGGTGATAACGCCCGCGCAGGCGCAGCCAGATCTGCTTGAGGACAAAGCGCCCGATCACACTGATGCGCGCCGGAAACTTGCGCCCGCCGGACTGTCCTGCGGCGACCAAAAGGCGATCCTCGAACACACGGTCGTAATTAAGGGCGACCGGCACGAAAACCACATCGCGCACACCGGGGCTGCGCTCTTCGACCAGGTATTTCAACAAACCAAGCTTGGGCGGGGCCAGGGCGCCATCAAGGCTCAACCCGCCTTCGGGGAACATCGCTTGCGTCACGCCGCCATCGGTGGCCATGCCCACATAGCGCGCCAGAACCCTGCGATAGAGGTCACCGCGCGATTTGCGGCGGATGAAATAGGCCCCCATCGCCTTGATCAACCGGCTCAGCGGCCAGACCCGCGCCCATTCGCCCACCGCATAGCTCAGCGCCGAACGTTCCGCCGCGAGCCATGTCACCAGAACGTAATCCATGTTGCTGCGGTGGTTCATCACAAAGACCACCGTCGCCTCTTTATCCACCGCGCTCAGGGCGGCGGCATCGAAATGACCCAACCGCACCCGGTAGAGCGACCGGCTGAGCAGCTTGGCCAGGCGAATCGCCACCCCGAAATAGGCAGTGGCGCTAAAGCTTGGCACGATCTCGCGGGCATAGCCTCTGGCCTGTTCAAACGCGACATTCTCGGGGATGCCTTCGGCCTTGGCATGGGCGACAATCGCGCGGCTTACCTCGGGGTCATAGATCAGCCGCTGAATCATGTCATAGCGCCGCGCAAGCTTGAACGGCTCGATCGGGCGCTCTAGCCGGGTGTTGAGCTGGGCCACCACACGTTCCATCCGGCGGCGAAAGAACCAACGCACCGAGGGAAACAGGAAATGCGAGGCGAATGTCACGCCCGCAAAAGCAACAAGCAAGATCAGCGCCCAAACGGGCATTTCCACCACATTCCCCATGCGCACAGCAAAGCAGGGTTTGACGCCCGCGTAAATGCCCCTGTAAATAAGATCATGCCGCAATGCAGCGAATTGACAGCGCCATTTTATTGCCTATAACCAAAGCTGAACGTAACAAAATTACGCAACCCGATTCACGAGGCCCATCATGTCGCAGACGCAGAAAGACCGCCCCTGGCTGATCCGAACCTACGCCGGTCATTCCACCGCCAAAGCCTCGAACGCGCTTTATCGCGCCAACCTTGCCAAGGGGCAAACCGGGCTTTCGGTGGCCTTCGATCTTCCGACGCAGACCGGGTATGACAGCGATCACATTCTGGCGCGCGGCGAGGTCGGCAAGGTCGGCGTGCCGGTAAGCCACCTTGGCGACATGCGCGCGCTGTTTGCCGATATCCCGCTCGATCAGATGAACACCTCGATGACGATCAACGCCACCGCGCCCTGGCTTTTGGCGCTTTATATCGCCGTCGCCGAGGAACAGGGCGCGGATGTGACCGCGCTTCAGGGCACCGTGCAAAACGACCTGATCAAGGAATACCTGAGCCGCGGCACCTATATCTGTCCGCCCAAACCCAGCCTCAAGATGATCGGGGATGTGGCCGAATATTGCTATAAGAACGTGCCGAAGTGGAACCCGATGAACGTCTGTTCCTATCACCTTCAAGAGGCCGGCGCGACACCGCAACAGGAACTCGCCTTTGCCCTTGCCACCGCCACCGCCGTGCTTGACGAACTCAAACCGCGCGTCGCGCCAGAGGATTTCCCGGCGCTTGCCGGGCGGATTTCGTTCTTTGTGAATGCCGGTATCCGGTTTGTTACCGAGATGTGCAAAATGCGCGCCTTTGTCGATCTCTGGGATGAAATCCTTGAAACCCGCTATGGCGTGAGCGATCCGAAATTCCGCCGCTTTCGCTATGGCGTGCAGGTCAATTCGCTTGGCCTGACCGAGCAACAGCCCGAAAACAACGTCTATCGCATCCTGATTGAAATGCTGGCCGTGACCCTTTCCAAAAAGGCCCGCGCCCGCGCCGTGCAATTGCCCGCCTGGAACGAGGCGCTTGGCCTGCCGCGCCCATGGGATCAGCAATGGTCGATGCGCATGCAACAAATCCTGGCCTATGAAACCGACCTTCTGGAATTCGACGATCTGTTCGAGGGCAACCCGGCGGTCGACGCCAAGGTCGAGGCGCTCAAGGATGGTGCGCGCCACGAGTTGGCCAATATCGACAGCATGGGCGGCGCGGTCGATGCGATCGAGTATATGAAGGCCCGCCTTGTCGACAGCAACGCAGAACGCCTTGGCCGGATCGAGCGCAATGAAACCATCGTTGTCGGCGTCAACCGTTGGCAAGAAGGAGAGCCTTCGCCGCTTCAGACCGAGGATGGCGGCATCATGGTGGTTGACCCGGCGGTCGAGGCCGAACAGATCAACCGGTTGAACGACTGGCGCGACGCCCGCGATGCGGGTGCCGTGAAACAGGCGCTTGCCAACCTGCGCGCCGCCGCCGCCGAGGGGCGCAACGTGATGGAGCCGTCGATTGCCTGCGCCCGTGTCGGCGTGACCACCGGCGAATGGGCCGCACAGATGCGCGCCGTTTTTGGCGAATATCGCGGCCCGACCGGCGTGTCGGCCAACCCCTCGAACATGACCGAGGGCCTTGATGAGATACGTGCCGCCGTCGATACCGTCAGCGACCGGCTCGGGCGGAGGCTCAAGTTTCTGGTCGGCAAGCCGGGGCTTGACGGCCATTCCAACGGCGCCGAACAGATCGCCTTTCGCGCCCGCGATTGCGGCATGGATATCGGCTATGCCGGTATCCGCCTTACCCCCGAGGAAATCGTGCGCACCGCGCTTGAGGACGAGGCCCATGTTGTCGGCCTCTCGATCCTGTCCGGGAGCCACATGCCGCTGGTCGAAGACCTTATGGCGCGGATGCGCGAGGCCGGGCTTGGCGACGTGCCGGTGATCGTCGGCGGCATCATCCCCGAAGACGACGCCAAGCGCCTGCGCGAAATGGGTGTGGCACGGGTCTATACCCCCAAGGATTTCGAGCTCAACACCATAATGATGGATATCGTGACATTGGCCGACCCCACGGCGGTGGCGGCGCAGTAACGCCATGCCTGTCAGGGCGCGCCGCCGCACCCGCAATGGTGGATGCACGCGCGCGCCTTGGCAAAAATGCCTCGGCATGAGGCGCGATTTTACTTTCCCTGACACGGGTTTAGGCACAGAATGATCTTTCACACCCCAAAAGATCAGGCCGCACATGACCATCACCATCCGCCCCATTCAGACCGGTGACAAACCCAAGTGGACCGCGCTTTGGCGCGACTATCTGACGTTTTACGAAACCGCCTTGCCCGACACGATCTATAACACCACGTTTTCGCGGCTCTGCTCGCCCGATCACCCGGATCAGAACGGCTTTCTGGCGCTCAATAACGGCAACCCGGTTGGCCTTGTCCATTACATCTATCACCCGCACAATTGGCGCATGGAAAAGGCCTGTTACCTACAGGATCTGTTTGCCGCCCCAGAGGTGCGCGGCATGGGCGTCGGGCGCAAACTGATCGAGGCGGTCTATGCGCAGGCCGATCGCGATGGCTGTCCGTCGGTCTATTGGCTGACGCAAGCGACCAACACAGAGGCGCGCAAGCTTTATGACCGGATCGGCACCCTGACGCCGTTTATCAAGTACAGCCGCTAGAGCATGTCGCATGTTCGAGACGCTCAAAACCGGTTCCCACTTTTGAGCAACATGCTTTAGACCCCGATATAGCGATCCACGATCGAATGATCCGCGCGCAGCGCCTCGGCGGGCAAGGTCTCGGTGTTGCGGCCGTTCTCGATGAACGCCACCCGGTCGGCCACCGATAAAACCGCATCAACCCGTTGCTCCACCAACAGGATCGCAACGCCGTCCTCGCGCATCTTGACGATCACCTGCCGGATCGCCTCGATCATCGAGGGTTGAAGGCCTTCGGTCGGCTCATCCAGCAAAAGCACCTTGGGCCGCAGGCAGAGCGCGCGCGCCGTCGCCAGCATCTGCTGCTCGCCGCCTGAAAGGGTCTGTGCCCGCTGACCAAGGCGTTCGCGCAGACGCGGGAACAGGTTCAGCACCTCGTCAAGAACCTCTGGCCCGCTCTTGCGCGCGCGCAACCCGATTTCAAGGTTCTGCGCCACGGTCAATTCCGCAAACAAGCGCCGCCCCTGCGGGATATAGCCGATACCCGCGCGCGGCACGCGGTACGCCGGCAAGCGGCTGACCTCTTGCCCGTCAAGCATGACCCGGCCCGACATCAACGGCAACAGCCCCATGATCGCCTGCATCGTGGTGGTCTTGCCCGCGCCGTTGCGCCCCAGCAGGCACAGGATTTCACCGGGCGCCACCTCAAGGCTCAGGTCGCGCAGCACCTGTGCGCGGCCATATCCGGCGTTGATCCCCTCAAGCCGAAGCATGCGTCCCCCCAAGATAGGCGGTCTGCACCGCGCCATTGGCATGGATTTCATCGGGCGTGCCCTCGGCCAGAACCTCGCCGAAATTCAGCACCGTGATCCGGTCGGCAAGCTCCATCACCACGCTCATGTTATGCTCGATCAACAGGATCGTGGTCTTACCCGCCAGCTCGCGGATCAACGCCTTGAACTCGGCAATCTCGCCCTCGGCCAATCCCTGCGTCGGCTCGTCGAGAATCAAAAGGCGCGGCGATTGCGCAAGCCCCATCGCGATCTCCAATAGCCGCTGATGGCCATAAGACAGATCCCCTGCCTCCTGTGCCTTGCGATCCAACAGGCCGACCCGCGCAAGGGCGTCGTCAACCGCCGGGCCGACCGCTGCACCCTTAAGGCGACGGCGTGCGGCAAGGGTGACGTTTTCGCCAACGCTCAGCCCGGCAAAAACCGAGGTGATCTGAAACGTATAGGCCATGCCAAGCATGATCCGCTTATGTGCCGGAAGCGCGGTGATATCGCGCCCTTCAAAGATCACCTGCCCCTCTGAGGGGGAAATCCGCCCGCAAATCATGCTCACCAGCGTGGTCTTGCCCGCCCCATTGGGGCCGATCAGCGCGCGCACCTCGCCTTGGGGCAGGTCAAAATCCACCCCCTCGACCGCGCGCAGCCCGGCAAAGTGCTTCGACAAACCCCGCGTCGCCAACAACGTCATGGCAACCCCCGCCAGACCCGGCGACGCAATTCGCCCATCAACCCTTGGGGTGCGAAGAGCGTCAAAACCACAAGCGCAACACCGGCAATCAGCATATAGGCGGTGGTCACCCCCGAGCTAAGATCAATCAGGTAGAACATGAACAGCGTCCCGATGAAGGGCCCCAAAACCGTGCCAGCCCCGCCCAAAAGCACCCACAAAAGCGGAAAGATCGAATATTGCACGCTGGCGAAACTTGCCCCCGCATAGCCGAACAATAGCCCGTATGACGCCCCCGCCGCCGCCGCGATGGTGCCCGATATGATCATCGCCGCCAACTTATGCGCAAAAATGTCATAGCCAAGCATGCGCACCCGCTCCTCATTCTCGCGGATCGCCACAAGAACCTTGCCAAACGGCGCACGCACCAGCCAGAGGCTTAGCATGAGGCAGGTCCCAAACAGGATCAGCGCCGCGAAATAGCGGTTGCCCGCATCGCTCAGGTCGATCCCCCAAAGCACGCGCTGCGCCTGTTGGATCACGAACCCTTCGTCGCCACGGGTATATTCGCCGAAATAAAGGATAGTCAGGTAACCGGCCTGCGCAAACATCAGCGTCACGATCATGAAGGCCACCCCGGTGGTGCGCAGCGCCAAAAGCGCCAGCCCCCCCGAGACCACGGCCCCCGCCACAAGCCCAAGCACAAGCGCCGGGGCCGGTGTCAGGCCAAGATGTTGAATGCCAAGGCCCATGCCATACATGCCCGCCGCAAAGAACAAGGCATGCCCAAGGCTAAGCAACCCGGTATAGCCGAACAGAATGTTATAGCCGACCGCATAGCTGGCCAGCACCATGATCCGCGCAAGATTGCCGTGGTGATAGGCTGGCAGCACGAAGTGCAGCACAAACAGCAGCACGATCAACCCGCCATGCAGCGCAAACGCCCGCGCGCCGCCGCTCATTCGGACCGCGCCCCAAAGAGGCCCTGCGGGCGAAACACAAGCACCAGCCCGACAAGCAATGTCGCAAGGATTTTCGCCAGCGTCGGCGAGAAAAACACCGAGATGATGCCATCGCTTAGCCCGATCAACACGGCGGCAAGAACGGTGCCCGGAAGGCTTCCGAGCCCGCCGATGATCACCACGATGAACGACAGCAATAGCGGATCGGCCCCCATCAGGTAATGCGCCTGTTGAATCGGCACGATCAACACCCCGGCCAGCGCCGCCAAAGCCGCGCCAAGGCCAAAGACAAGCGCATAGACCCTCTCGACCGGGATACCAAAGGCCTGCGCCATGTCACGATCCGCCTGCGTGGCGCGCATCACCAGGCCAAAGCGGGTGCGCGACATCAAGAGCCACACACCGCAGAGCAGGACCACAGCGGCGCCGATCACCGCCAGCTTGTAACTTGTCGTGCCAAGACCCCAGGGCCAGATCATCGCCCAACCGTCGGCCCCATGCTCAAACCACGGAATCGCCAGCCGCGTGTTGAACGGCGCCTCGACCGGGCGCGCATCCGGGCCATAGCCCATCAGAGTTATTTGTTGGATGATATAGAGCACGCCGATGGTGGCCACGATGGTGCGCTCGGGGTCATAGTTCAGCCGCTTGAGGATGGTCATATCGGCGGCCACGGCAAGCGCGCCCACGATAAGCGGCGCGGCGATAAGCGCCACACCAAACCCAAGCGCCGGATGGCCCCCAAAGCTCTGCGCGATCCACCAGGCAATGACCGCGCCCAGCATGAAAAACTCGCCATGCGCGATATTGACCACCCGCATCACGCCGAAAACAAGTGATAGCCCGACCGCCGTCAGCGCAAGCACCGCCGCCGTGATCGCGCCCTCAAGCGAGGCCAGCAATATGTAAGGGCCCAAATCCATTCTGGCGCAAGGATTGCCCGGCATCGACGCAGGGAGCAAGCCCGTTCCGCGAAAGACATGCGATTATTGCGCGCTGAACTCGGTTTGCCCCATGACGATGCGCTGATCCTTGGTGACAGTGACGATCTGACCGTGCTTGCGCTCTAGCTGGCGGGCGACCACCTCGTTGCGCGGCTCCCAGTTGTACCATGCATCCTCTTTGGTGGGCACCCAGGTGAGCGTGCCGCCCTTGCGCCATGGGTCAAGCACGATCCCTTCGGCAAAGGTATCACCGCGCCGACTTATCACCGCCGTGCTATGCTCAAGGCGAAAGACGTTATCGCTATTGGCGACGGCGCGATGCACCTCAAGCGTCTGGAAGCTCTCCTGCTTCAGGCGCGCCTCGATGTCGCGCGCCCAATGCCAACATAGCCCGCGCGGCTTGAGCCCCATGTTGACCTTGGTGTTATGGATGATCGGCGGATCGGTGATCTGATAATCGCGGGCAAGCTGATGCGAATAGGCATAAGCTACCTTCGCCGCACGCTTTGCCTCTTCAGGGTCAACCTCTGGCCCCAACGCGCTGATTTCAACCGCCAATCGCGTCACATCGCTTGCCTCGGGCGCAGGCGGCGGCGCGCCACAGCCCGCCACCGCCAAAAGCGCAACGCCCCAGAAAATTCGGCGAATTTTCTGGATCATTTTCTTCTGCGAAGAAAATGCCACCTCAGAACGATTGCGTCGTGTAATCCGTCTCATCGGGATAAAGCGTGTCCTCGATAGAGGTCTTGTGAACGCAAAGCAATTTGCCGCCCGTGACCCTGGAAATATACTGATGCCCGAACACCTGATGGGTTTTGCCGTTGAACCGCTTGGTGCCCTGCGGATGCGCGCGGCTTTCCGGCATATCGGTCATTGCCTCGACCGCCTCGATCAAAGCTGCGCGATCCTGCGTCCCGCTATACCCGGATGCTTCCATCCCGGCCTTGATCACATGCAACGTTTCCCAGCATCCAAACATATGCGCATAGGTTGACACATCGCTCGGATCACTGATGGATGCACCTTGATCATTCACGCCTACTGCGGCGCGGAAAAACTTGTCGTGCTCTGACTGATCCGCCTGGGCGTGGCGCGGGTTGCCCTCCCAGAAATAGGTGCCTTCAAGGTACTCAAGTCCGGGGCTGTCGATCGCCACCGCTTCAAGGCTGTCGATAAAGCCGAACATTTCCGGGCGCGAGGGGCCAAAGAATTCGCCCAGTTCTTTCACGAAGGTCAAAACCGCCGGCCCCACCATCACATGATAGAGAACCTCGGTTTCGCGCGGAATCTTTGGGAAATACTTGGTGAACGATGTCTCGGACGGAGGAATGGCGATATGCGCCAGCACCTCGCCGCCCTGGGCCTCGATCGCCTGGGTGAAGAAATCGCGGTGATCATGGCCGAATGCGAAATCCGGAAACACCATCGTGACCTTCTTGCCGAGGTTCTGCGCCACGAAAGGCGCCATCGCCTGCACCTGGCTTTTGACATCGGTGATACCGGGCTGCAACGTGTACCGGTTGAGCATGCCACTGGCGACATGATGCCCCTCTGACACCACGAAATACGGCATCTTGAGCTCGCCCGCGCGCGGCGCAGAGCCGATAACCACATGGCTGAACAGCGTGCCAAAGGCGAGATCACAGCCGTGCTGATTGGCGAATTTCTCGACCACTTCAGCACCGCGTTTGGGATCGGTGCCATCATCTTCGGCCACGATCTCGACCATGCGGCCATTGATGCCGCCGCCCTCGTTGATCAGCTTGGCCGCCGCCTCGGTGGTACGCCCGTACCAGCGACCATAGGCCGCGCCGATGCCGGTGCGATGCACCTGAAAACCAATCTTGATCGGCTCGGCGGTCTGGGCATTGGTATAGCGCGCCCACATCGGAAGGCTCGCTGCGCCGAGACCAGCCGCAAGCGTTTTCATCGCGCCGCGCCGGGTGGTGCCTGTGGGCTTGGTCTGGGGGCGGTTTTTCGGGGTGCTCATGCTGGGTTCCTCTGCACTGATATCAAAACACGCGGCAAATCCGCAGGTTGACCCAAGTCTGCGAAGCATTGCGCACCTTGTCCAGCCTTTTGCGCATCACATCCCGCGCGGCGAGGCCAATAGCCACAGGCCAAAGACGGTATAAAACACCATGAAAAGCGCCAATGGCGCCTGACCCAGCACCGCGCGCCGGGTGCTGTGGATGTGCCGCATCGCCACGGCGTGGGCCAGAAGAATGGCAATCACATGCCCCGCCACCACCGTGCCCGCCTGCGCCAGCCAGATCACCTTGACCGTGCCCGGCGTGTTCAAAAACCCGGTTGTCACATGATAATCGGCGAGTCCCAAAAGATCCGCGCCCCGCCCCAGCGGATCATTCAGCGCCTTGAGCACATATTGCCCATCCACCAGCAAAGAGGTCAGGTAATGCGCGATATGATAGGCCAGAGCGATCGGCAGGATCGTCGGCGCATAGCGGCAAAACACCAGCGCCAGCGGCTCTTTGCCCCCCGCTATCCGCTCGCCCAGCCACAAACAGCCCGCGAACGCCGCAATCAAGACCGCATTGGCCACCAAAAGCCCGACAAGATTGGGGGTGATCACCGCAGAGCGGCCCGGAAATTCAAGCGGGTTGATGCCAAGAACCCCCATCCACCAAAAGGTCTCGTTCAGCCCGTCAAAACTGCCGCTACCAAGGATCAACAGGATGAAAACCGCCAGCCCAAACCCAACCTTGGGCGCGCGAAGCACCTTCCAGCCGGGCAGGCCAATCGCCAACCGCCCGCGCGCGCGGCCCAAAAGGGCCATCCGCCCATAGGCCCGCATCAAAACGGTCAGCGGCTCGGCCCGCACCATCCAGACAGGCCCGAACACCAAAACCCCCGCCAGCGTGACATACCAGTAAAGCCCGACAATCACCGCAAGTCGCCCCGGATCGGCCGGGGCCGGATCGGCCAGCAAAAACCCCGCATAGGCAAGAAAAACCACCACCCCCGGCCAAACCCCAAGCCAGCGCGGATAGTGCAGCGGCGCGCGCATCCCCGTCAGGCGCGCAATTACAGCCGCCGGGCCGGTCCATGGATTGCTCCAGCGCCAGTGATTGCCGATCACCCCCTGCGCCGAGACCATCGCGATCCACCAGACCACCCAAACAAAAAGCGGCATCGGGTTGACCAGCGGATCGCGCGACCCGGCAAGGCCGCGCCAGACCAGCACGCCAAGGCCGAGCGCCGCCAGAATGCTTGTCACATGGCGCAGGGAAACGCCGCGCGCGCCGATCAAAGCCAGAGGCCGAAACAGCGCCGCCGCCACACCGCCGGGCAATAGCGCCAACAGCACAATCGTCATCGCCACCGTGGCCCCGCCCGCCGCAATATAGACATCCGTCGGCAGCAACAGAACAAAGCCCTGCTCCGAGGCATGCGCCCAAAGCGCGCGCGCCATCACAACCAACAAAATCCCGCTCAGGGCAATCGCCCGCATATCTTGACCCTTTCATACGACCCAAGCCTGTTCTATCGTTTGACCCAACGCAAGAAAGCGCCAAATCACCGCAGGCCGGACAAAACAAAACCCCCGGCATTGCCTGCCGGAGGTCTTAATCCTTGGTGATGTAGCGGGGCTTAGCCCACGTTACGGGCACCCGGGCCGCGATATTCGGTCTCCTCGGTGACGGAAAACCGCCCGCCCGCCAGTTTCTGCAACTTGCCCTGACGCAACAGCTGACCGAAAGAGCGCAACCCGTCTTCGCGTGAGAAACGATCTTGTTCGACCTCTTTGAGCTTGCCCATAAGCATCGGGCGCGAAAATTGCGGGCGCCCTTCGACATCGGCAAGATAGGCTGCCGCCGCCTCAAGCAGTTCAGGAAGCTGGTTTGCGCCCATTTCCTCTGCAAAGGCGCTAAATCCGCTGTCGCCCTCAATTTTCTCTGCCGCAGGTGCGATATCAGCGGTCGAAACACGGCGCGGGCGGATGGGGTCACGTGGGGTATCAATCCGCTGTTCCGCCACAAGCTTGAGCGGCGCGGGGCGTGCCTCTTCGGGGCGCATGGACCGCCCTGTTTCGGGAATGACCTGCGGACGGCGCGGGCGCACCACGCTTGCCAGATCGTCACGATAGGCCGAATCGTCAGCCCCGCGCTGCGGCTCTGTTACGGCCTTGGTTTCGGCGCGGGTCGCGGCCACGGCGGCGCGCAAATGCTGGATCGCATTGCGACGCTGGCTTGAGGCGGGTGCATCAAGTTGATTGTCGGTTTCGTCGAAAATGCGCGTCAGGTCTGACGGCGTTTCTGCCCGCTCCAAGCGACGGCGACCATGGTCGGCCTGCGGCGCAGCTTGCTCTTCGATCTCTGCGATCTCGGACTCAGCGTCATCCTCGACGTCATCTTGCTGCGCGGTCGGGCTTTCTTCCTCGGCCCAGTCATCGGCGTCAGCATCAGACGCCTCGGCCTCTTCTGCTGTATCCGCCCCGGCGCTTTCAAACTCGGCTTCGACCTCGGCCAGTTCGCGCTGAAGTTCGGCCTCTTCCTCGGGGCTCAGGGCAGAACCATCATCCTCAAAGAGGTTGCTGTCTTCTGCATCCGGCATCTCGTCATCGGTGTCGTCTTCTTGGAACAGACCGCTTGCAACAGCGGCCTCGAACTCGGCGCGCTTGATCTTGATCACCCGCGCGCTTGCCGAAGTCAGGCGGTTTTCGCCCTGCTCCACATCGGCTTCCTCGGTCATCTCTGCCTCGGGCGCGGCCGTTTGTTCAGGCTGCGCGTCGTTGGGCGCGGCTGCACTTTTGGGCATCGCATCGGCCAGAAGGCTGGCCAGCGTATCCTCGAATTCAGAGCTGGCCTCGGCCTCCTTGCTTTCGGGCTCTTGCGCGTGGGGCCGGGGTTCGGCTTGTTCCTGGCGCGCCTCTACTGGCGCCTCTTCGATCTCGTCCACAAGGTCGGCACCGGAATTTGCGCGCGCCATGATCGCCGCGAGTTCATCGTCGTCGATCTCAACCATCGAATAGTCTGCATCAGAGGTTGCAGCGCTCTCGTCTTCGGCCAGGGCGGCGTTCAGATCCGCCGTGGTCGTGTCAATGAAATCCTGAGCGTGCTCGTCTTCATTATATTCATCCGCGCCAAAGCTCTGATCGGCGCCGGACACAACAGACCGAATGCGACTTAGCTTGGCGGCGATGCTGTCGCTGTCGATTGCGGGTGCCTTTGTGACCTCTTGAACTGTGGCCTCTTGAACCGGCTCTGCCGCCACAGGTTCCTCGGCCACAGGTGCGACCTCACCCTGCTCTGGCTGCTCTGCGACCTCTGGCTGTTCTTCTTCAAGGCCCTCGGGCACATCAACCTCGGCGGCCTCGACCACCTCTTCTGGGATATCTTCGGAGGTATCGTCCGCAACCACCTCTGGCTCGGGATCTGCCGCAATCGGCTCAGGCTCTGCCGCTTTGGGCGGAACAGGCTCTTGCGCGGGGTCTTCGACCGCATCCTGCTCGGCAACCGCTTGCGTCAGGGCGACGGCCTGTCCAAGGGCCCGTTCAGCCCCCGCACGCAGCACGATCTTGCCCTGCTCCTCATGCGCCTCGACGCGCCGTGCGATCTCTCGCTCGGCGATCCGCGCCAGCATCTCTGCATCCGGCGTTGGTGGCTCTGCCCCGAAGTATCGGTCATCCGCCGCCAGATCGCGAAAATATTCCGCAATCGCTTTCATTGTATCAAATGAATCGTCAAATCCTTCCAACGTGCACGAGAACGTGCCGTAGGAAACCGTTAGAATCTTGCTTGAACCAACCATATTAATTGCTCGCTTTGCTTGCCTGCAAAGACAGGGTTTACCATGACACCCAAGACCAAAGAGGCCCGATTCCTAGATTTTTACCGTATCATTTCATGGTCAGAATGTGACATCCGGTAGTTATGCGCAACGATAAGGTGATAATGCAATGATTGTCCGCAAAAATGAACCAATCACCCTGATCGGCGGGGCCGCAATCACGTTAACCCTTTTGGCGCGCGCCCGCGTCCTTGCCCCGGTCATAGTGGCGGCAGATGGCGGCGCGGATGCCGCCCTTGCCCATGGTGTCATGCCAGAGGCGGTGATTGGCGACTTTGACAGCATCTCCGAGAACGCGCGCACGCGCATCCCCACCGCCGCCCAATACCCAATGGCGGATCAGGACAGCACCGATTTTGACAAATGTCTTGGCAATATCGCAAGTCCGCTGATCATCGGCATCGGGTTTTCCGGGGACCGCCTTGATCATCAACTGGCGGCCTATAACACCCTCGTGCGCCATCCCTGGCAGCGTTGCATTCTGTTGGGCCGCGAGGAACTGGTGTTTCTCGCCCCGCCCTCGATGGACATCAACCTTGAGGCCACCTGCCCGGTCTCGCTTTTTCCGATGGGCGCGGTCGAGGGCATCTCGGGCGGGCTTGCCTATCCGATCGGCGGGCTGAACTTTGCCCCGGACGGGCGGGTCGGCACCTCGAACACAGCGCTTGGGCCGGTGCATCTTTCGGTGACCGCGCCCAAGATGCTGATGGTGCTGCCCGCTGACACGCTCGG
>JAVVFB010000050.1:0-16100 GCA_032251095.1 Roseovarius sp.
GCGCATTGACGATGCCGATGGCCTATATTGGGCGCTTGCCCCTGTGGCAGGTTGTGCTTGCGGGGGCGGCCTATGGCGGGGTGATCGAACTTGTCCAGCCCTATGTGGGGCGCAGCGCCGAATGGGGTGACCTTTTGGCCGATGGTCTGGGGGCTTTTGTCGGCGCTCTTGCGGCGGCGATAGTGGCGCGACGCCGTGCTGCGTCTTGCTCTGGTGCCCGCTGAAAAGCTACGCTAATAATCTCTTATGGTTGTGCCCTTTATCCTTATGGTTTTGTCCCTCGCCGGGGCCGGTCTTGCCATCTGGCAGAGCGGTCCGGTGTTGTCCGACGGCCTTCTGCTGGCACTTTTGATGGTTCTGGCAAGCGTCATTCTGTTCATGCGCGCGGCGCTGCGCAAGCCGCGCCATTGGATCGTGATTGATGGGTCAAACGTGATGCACTGGGGGGAAAACGGCACGCCCGCTCTGGCCCCTTTGCATGCTACGATCAGGGACTTCCGTTCGGTTGGGATCACCCCGGTGGTCTGGTTTGATGCCAATGTCGGCTACAAGCTCAAGGATCGATATATGGGGGCCTATGCCATGGCACGCGCGCTTGATCTGCCGGTGAGTCAGGTGCGGATCGCACCAAGCGGCACCCCCGCCGACCCGCTTTTGTTGCAGGAGGCCGTAAGGCTTGGCGCGCGCGTGGTCACCAATGACCGGTTTCGCGACTGGGCCGAAACCCACCCTGAGGTCGAGAGGCCGGGCTTTTTGCTGCATGGCAGGATGGCGGGCAACGGAGTGTCGCTTGACGTGGACCCGCGCACCGAACCCGCGCGAGCACGTGGCTAGGGCGGTAGTGCGGCCCGGCCTGAGATGGTCCATCGGCTTCGGTGGTGCTTGTGATGGGTGGGTTTCACGACCCTACGCTTGCTACTGAACGCCTGATTCGTGATCCGTCGCAAAGGGCAGATGACCTGGGCTTCACCGTTGATCGCGTGCGCCGAAATCTTGAAAAGATTTCGGGCCGATTTCTTTAAAAGAAATCGGAGGTTCACTGGGCGTAAGCCACCGGATCGGTGCGCGGTTGCAAAAAATGATGATTTGCCCGGAATTCTCCACCACCTGATAGCCCCGTCGTTGGATCTCACGCATGAACGGCTCCATGCCGGCAAAGCGCTCCACATCCCGCGCCTTGCGCCGGATCACAGCGCCCCCTTGCACGGCCTTGGATGCGAAGAGGTCATGCAGCCAGACCTCGGGCGATAAAGGAGATTTGCTGTTTTGCATTTGGGCAGCATGGTATGCGCTTGGTTAAAGTGGAGTTAACCGCAGTGGATTTGTGACGGCTACGCGTGCGAATCCTTCACCGCCCCCGCCGCTTCACATTCCCGCCATGCTGGCCCGGGCGACCGGCGGTTGAGCGACCGCGCCCCTTGACCGCCTCGGCGCTTGCCTTGGCGACCGCCTGTTGGCGCGCGAGGGGGTCGTCGGAGATCACGAGATCGACCGCTTCGAGGCGTTTGACCTCGTCACGCAGGCGGGCCGCCTCTTCGAATTCCAGGTTCTCGGCGGCCTTGCGCATGTCGCTGCGCAGCCCCTCCAGTACCGCTTGAAGATTTGCCCCGGCCAGCGGTTTGTCAATCTTGGCGGTCACCCGGTTCATATCCACATCGCCCTTATAGAGCCCTTGCAGGATGTCATCGACGTTCTTCTTGATCGTCGTCGGCGTGATGTTGTGCTCAAGGTTATAGGCGACCTGTTTCTCGCGGCGTCGGTTGGTCTCGCCCAAGGCGCGCTCCATGCTGCCGGTGATGCGGTCGGCATACATGATCACCCGCCCTTCGGCATTGCGCGCGGCGCGCCCGATGGTCTGGATCAGCGAGGTTTCGGATCGTAGAAACCCTTCCTTGTCGGCGTCCAGAATGGCCACAAGTCCGCATTCGGGGATATCAAGCCCCTCGCGCAACAGGTTGATCCCGATCAGCACGTCAAACGCCCCAAGCCGCAGATCACGCAGGATCTCGATCCGCTCGATCGTGTCGATGTCGCTATGCATATAGCGCACGCGGATGCCCTGTTCGTGCAGGTATTCGGTCAGATCTTCGGCCATCCGCTTGGTCAAGGTGGTGACAAGCGTGCGATAGCCCCCGGCGCTGACCCGGCGGATTTCATCCAAAAGATCGTCGACCTGTGATCCGACCGGGCGGATTTCGACCTCGGGGTCGATCAGGCCGGTGGGGCGGATCACCTGTTCGGTGAACACGCCGCCGGTCTGCTCGATCTCCCATTTGGCGGGGGTGGCCGAGACAAACACCGATTGCGGGCGCATCGCATCCCATTCCTCGAACTTGAGCGGCCGGTTGTCCATACAGGACGGCAGGCGAAACCCATGCTCGGCCAGTGTGAACTTGCGCCGATAGTCGCCCTTGTACATGCCGCCGATCTGGGGCACCGAAACATGGCTTTCATCGGCAAAGACAATCGCATTGTCGGGGATGAATTCGAACAGGGTGGGGGGCGGCTCGCCCGGTGCGCGCCCGGTCAGATAGCGCGAATAATTCTCGATCCCGTTGCACACGCCGGTCGCCTCGAGCATCTCAAGATCAAAGGTACAGCGTTGTTCAAGCCGCTGTGCCTCCAAGAGCTTGCCTTCATTCACAAGCTGATCCAACCGCTGCCGCAATTCCTTTTTGATGCCGATCAGCGCCTGTTGCATGGTCGGCTTGGGCGTCACGTAATGCGAATTCGCATAGACGCGGATTTGCTCGAAGGTATCGGTCTTTTCGCCGGTCAGCGCGTCGAACTCGGTGATGCTTTCCAACTCCTCGCCAAAGAACGACAGCCGCCAGGCGCGGTCTTCAAGGTGGGCGGGAAAAATCTCAAGGCTGTCGCCGCGTACCCGGAACGAGCCGCGCTGAAACGACTGATCGTTGCGCTTGTATTGCTGGGCCACCAGATCGGCCATGATCTTGCGCTGGTCATAGTCGCTGCCGACTTTTAGATCCTGCGTCATCGCGCCATAGGTCTCGACGCTACCGATGCCGTAAATGCACGACACCGAGGCGACGATGATCACGTCGTCCCGTTCCAGAAGCGCACGCGTGGCCGAGTGGCGCATCCGGTCGATCTGTTCGTTGATCTGGCTTTCTTTCTCGATATAGGTGTCAGAGCGCGCCACATAGGCCTCGGGCTGATAGTAGTCATAGAAGCTGACGAAATACTCGACCGAGTTATCGGGGAAAAACCCCTTGAATTCCCCATATAGTTGCGCGGCAAGGGTTTTGTTCGGCGCAAGGATGATCGCGGGGCGTTGGGTTTGCTCGATGATCTTGGCCATCGTAAAGGTCTTGCCGGTGCCGGTGGCCCCCAACAGCACCTGATCGCGCTCGCCGTCCACAATGCCTTGAGACAGTTCTTTGATCGCGTTGGGCTGATCGCCGGCCGGTTCAAAATCGGTGGCCATGACAAAACGTTTGCCACCCTCAAGCTTGCGGCGCTTGATCAGCTCGGGCGCGGGGCTGTTGAGAACAGATGGCGTTTTGTCGGAATGGGCATAGGGCATTGGCGCGATCCTCTGGCTGGTACCACATTTGTGCTCTTTGCACAGGGGTTCAACCCCCAGGACAGGCGTTGCCCGGTGTCCGGCCCGTGCTGTGCATGCCTGGCACCTGCTTAGATCGGTTGTGCTCGCCACTCCATGCGCTAAACCCCGGAAAATTCCCCTTTCCCCGCGCAGAGCACCCGCCTAAGGCGAATCGTGCCTGTGCATGCCCGAGGAGTGACGTCACGTCAGATCAGGGGGCGGGGCATCTTGCCGCAGTGCGTCTTGCAACGCGCCACAGGCAAGGCGCAGGGCGGCCCATGGCCGTGGTTATGATAGCGGTAAACCGCGCAGAACCCCAATAAAACCGCAAATAGTCAAATAATTTACAATATTTCCCACAAAAAAGGCAAAGATTTCACCTGATTTATAGGCGTATAGGCGATAACTGTTAATTTTTTGCGAAATTCAAGGTAAGGTATGCAAAGGGATACAAAATCCAACTTGATCGGCTTTTCAAGTGGACATTGGGACGGAGGAATTCAAGCCATGGTACAGTCATCGAATGCCGCAGGTGCAAAGACACCGGATTTTCACATTGATCCAGAGGCCTATGACCGCATGTATGCGCAATCGGTCAATGATCCGGCGACCTTTTGGGGCGAGCACGGCAAGCGGCTTGACTGGATCAAGCCCTATACTCGCGTCAAGAACACCTCTTTTGCCTATGATGATGTCTCTATCAAATGGTTTGAAGACGGCACTCTGAACGTCGCCGCCAATTGCGTCGATCGCCACCTTGCCACACGCGGCGATCAGACCGCCATCATCTGGGAGCCCGACAGCCCCGATGAAGAGGCGCTGCACATCACCTATAAGGACCTGCACAGCCAGGTCAGCAAGATGGCCAATGTCCTGAAATCCATGGGCGTGGGCAAGGGCGACCGGGTTGTGATCTATCTTCCGATGATCCCCGAGGCCGCCTATTCGATGCTTGCCTGTGCGCGCATCGGTGCCATTCATTCGATCGTTTTCGCGGGCTTTTCGCCAGATGCCCTTGGCGCGCGGGTCAATGGCTGTGACGCCAAGGTGGTGATCACCGCCGATCACGCGCCGCGTGGGGGCCGGGCGACCAAGCTCAAGGATAACGTCAATCAGGCGCTGTTGCATGATGTCGACGATGTGAAATGCCTTGTGGTCAAGCGCACCGGCGGCCAGATCGCCTGGCGTGAGGGCCTTGATTTCTGGTGGCACGAAGAGGCCGCCAAGGTCAGCGCCGATTGCCCGCCCGAGGAAATGGGCGCCGAAGACCCGCTTTTCATCCTCTATACCTCCGGCTCGACCGGACAGCCCAAGGGCGTTGTCCACACATCGGGCGGCTATCTGGCCTATGCCGCGATGACGCATGAATATATTTTCGACTATCACGAGGGCGATATCTACTGGTGCACCGCCGATGTCGGCTGGGTCACCGGGCACAGCTATATCGTCTACGGCCCGCTGGCCAATGGCGCGACCACGCTGATGTTCGAGGGCGTGCCGACCTACCCGGATGCGGGCCGCTTCTGGCAGGTCTGCGAAAAGCACAAGGTCACGCAGTTCTACACCGCCCCCACCGCCATTCGTGCGCTGATGGGCAAGGGCACCGGCCCGGTCGAGGGCAGCGACCTTTCGAGCCTGCGCCTGCTTGGGTCGGTCGGCGAACCGATCAACCCCGAGGCCTGGAACTGGTACAACGAGAATGTCGGCAAGGGCAAATGCCCGATCGTCGACACCTGGTGGCAGACCGAAACCGGCGGCATCCTGATCACGCCGCTGCCCGGCGTCACCAAGCCCAAGCCCGGATCGGCCACCAAGCCGTTCTTTGGGGTAGAGCCGGTCATTCTTGACGATCAGGGCGTTGAGCTGAGCGGCGCAACCGAGGGCGTACTTTGCATCAAGGACAGCTGGCCGGGGCAGATGCGCACCGTCTGGGGCGATCATGCGCGGTTTGTCTCGACCTATTTCGAGATGTTCAAAGGCTACTATTTCACCGGCGACGGCTGTCGTCGCGACGAAGATGGCGATTACTGGATCACCGGGCGCGTTGACGATGTGATCAACGTTTCCGGCCACCGCATGGGCACCGCCGAGGTTGAATCGGCGCTGGTCGCGCATGCCACCGTGTCCGAGGCCGCCGTTGTCGGTTATCCGCATGATATCAAGGGGCAGGGCATCTATTGCTATGTCACCCTGATGGATGGGGTCGAGGCCACGGATGAGCTGCGCACTGAGCTTGCCAATTGGGTCCGCACCGAGATTGGCCCGATTGCCAAGCCGGACGTCATCCAATGGGCGCCGGGCCTGCCGAAAACCCGCTCTGGCAAGATCATGCGCCGCATTCTGCGCAAGATCGCCGAGAACGATTACGACAGCCTTGGCGACACCTCGACCCTTGCCGACCCGTCGGTCGTGGACGAGCTGATCAGCAATCGCACCGCACTGGCCTGAGGGGGAAAGACGATGATGGACGGAGTGAAAACACCGCAAACCGCCGCCAATCTGGTCCTGCTTGGACCGCCGGGGGCGGGCAAGGGCACACAGGCGCGCATGCTTGAGGAAAGCTTTGGTCTGGTTCAGCTTTCAACCGGCGACCTGCTGCGCGCGGCCGTGGCCGCGGGCACAGAGGCCGGGCGCGCCGCTTCGGCGGTGATGGAGGCGGGCGATCTGGTCAGCGACGAGATCGTCATCGCGATCCTGCGTGACCGCTTGGGCGAGCCCGATTGCGCCGCAGGTGTGATCCTTGACGGTTTCCCGCGCACCACCGTGCAGGCCGAGGCGCTTGACGGTCTTCTGGCCGATATCGGTCAGGACATCCGCGCCGCGATCAGCCTTGAGGTGGACGATAGCGCGATGGTGACCCGGATTTCGGGGCGCTTCACCTGTGCGGCGTGTGGCGAGGTCTATCACGACCAAGGCCGCCCGACGCGCACGCCGGGGAAATGCGACATGTGCGGCGGCGGTGAATTCATTCGGCGCGCCGATGACAACGCCGAAACCGTCACGCAGCGCCTTGTCGCCTATCACGCGCAGACCGCGCCGCTGATTTCATATTACGACGCGCGCGGTGTTCTTGCCCGCGTCGATGCGATGGCCCCGATCGGGGATGTCGCCAAAGAGCTGAACGCGGTCGTCACAGCGACGCTTGCGTAAAGAACGGCCCGCCGGGATGGTCCCGCGCGGGCAGGAGGAAACCTGTAAAAAGGGAGGGTACGCTTTGTCTGATAAAGAAGCATCCAACGCCTATTGGAAAGCCAATGTGCGTCTTATTCTATGGAGCCTGGTGATCTGGGCTCTTGTCTCGTTCGGCTTTGGCATTCTGCTGCGCCCGATGCTGTCGGGGATCGCCGTCGGCGGCACCGATCTTGGCTTTTGGTTCGCACAGCAAGGTTCGATTCTGGTCTTTCTGGCGCTGATCTTTTTCTACGCCTGGCGGATGAACAAACTTGATGCCGAACACGGCGTCGGTGAAGAATAACAGGGACGGACACAATGGATCAGTTTACACTCAACCTGCTGTTTGTGGGCGCGTCTTTCGCACTCTACATCGGCATCGCAATCTGGGCGCGCGCAGGCTCGACCAGTGAATTCTACGCCGCCGGTCGCGGCGTTCATCCGGTCACCAACGGCATGGCCACGGCGGCCGACTGGATGTCGGCGGCCTCGTTCATCTCGATGGCCGGCCTGATCGCCTTTACCGGCTATGACAACTCGACCTTCCTGATGGGCTGGACCGGCGGTTATGTTCTGCTGGCCCTGCTGCTGGCGCCTTACCTGCGCAAGTTCGGCAAGTTCACCGTGTCCGAGTTCATCGGCGACCGGTTCTATTCCAAGACCGCCCGCATGGTGGCCGTGCTCTGTCTGATCGTGGCATCGACCACCTATGTGATCGGCCAGATGACCGGCGTTGGCGTGGCCTTTGGCCGCTTTCTTGAAATCTCCAACACCAGCGGTCTGTTGATCGGTGCTTGTGTGGTGTTTGCCTATGCGGTTTTCGGCGGCATGAAAGGTGTGACCTATACGCAGGTTGCACAATATGTCGTGTTGATCATGGCCTATACCATTCCGGCGATCTTCATCTCGCTGCAACTGACCGGCAACCCGGTTCCGGCGCTTGGCCTGTTCGGCGATCACGTTGCCAGCGGCGAGCCGCTTTTGGCAAAGCTTGACCAGATCGTGCGTGAGCTTGGTTTCAACGAGTATACGACCCACCACTCTGACACGTTGAACATGGTTCTGTTTACGCTGTCGCTGATGATCGGTACGGCGGGTCTGCCGCATGTGATCATGCGCTTCTTCACCGTGCCGCGCGTGGCCGATGCCCGTTGGTCCGCTGGTTGGGCGCTTGTCTTTATTGCGCTGCTTTACCTCACGGCTCCGGCTGTGGGCGCCATGGCCCGCATGAACATCACCGAGCTGATGTGGCCCAATGGCACCAATGAACAGGCCGTGTCGGTCGAAGACATCGCCAACAATCCCAAATACGACTGGATGCAGACCTGGCAGAAAACCGGCCTGCTGGATTGGGAAGACAAGAATGGCGACGGCCGCATCCAGTATTATAACGATGCAAATGCCGCCATGCAGGAAAAAGCGGCGGCCAACGGCTGGACCGGCAACGAACTTACCAAGTTCAACCGTGACATCCTTGTGCTTGCCAACCCCGAGATTGCCAACCTTCCCGGTTGGGTGATCGGCCTTGTGGCCGCGGGTGGCCTTGCGGCGGCCCTGTCAACGGCGGCGGGTCTTTTGCTGGCGATTTCCTCGGCCGTCAGCCACGACCTTATCAAAGGTCAGCTGAACCCGAATATCTCGGAGAAAAGCGAACTGATGGCGGCGCGTGTTGCCATGGGGGTTGCGATTGTCGTGGCCACCTATCTTGGCCTCAACCCTCCGGGCTTTGCGGCGCAGACCGTGGCCCTGGCCTTTGGTCTGGCGGCGGCGTCGATCTTCCCGGCGCTGATGATGGGGATCTTCTCGACCAAGATCAACAATCACGGCGCGGTTGCCGGCATGCTTGCCGGTCTGATCGTGACGCTGGTCTATATCTTCCTGCACAAGGGCTGGTTCTTCATCCCTGACACCAACAGCTTCACCGATGCGGACCCTCTTCTTGGCACGATCAAGTCGACCTCCTTCGGTGCGGTTGGCGCGATGATCAACTTCACCGTGGCCTATGTTGTTGCAAGCATGACCAAAGAGACCCCGCAGCACATCAAGGATCTTGTGGAAAGCGTGCGTGTGCCTAAAGGCGCAGGTGCCGCGACCGACCACTAAACCCTTTCGGCGGGGGCGGCATCTGTCGCCCCCGTCTTTTTGCGACGCCCCCGATATTTCCGGAGAACGGGCGCTTTTAGATGGATTTCCTGACGAAACAAAAGGGATACTGAGCCGATGAGTGATCCCAGACCCGACCCGCTTGCGGCGCTGACGCGCCATGCGCCGTTCACCGCGCTGCCTGATGCGCTGCGCGCAGGGCTTGGCCCGCATCTCGCCATTGTCGAGATCGCCACCGGCGAGCTTCTGTTTCAAAAGGGCGGCCCGTTGGCCGGGCTTTATGTGGTTGAAAGCGGCGCGCTTGATATCCAGACCGGCCATGCCGATCTCGTGTCGCGTCGCGGCGTAGGTGACATCATGGGCGAGCGCGGGTTGTTGCGTGATGGCAATGCCATGCTCACCGCCCGCGCGGTCGAGCCAAGCCGCCTGATCGTCATCCCCAAGGACCGGTTTCTGGACCTCATGCAGCGCTCGGACGAGATCGCCGAGTGGTTCGAGCGTGCCCGCCCCTCGACCGGCGCGGGCGAGGATGGCCCCTATGCCACTGGCCTGACCGCGCTTCAGGTGTCGGACATGATGGCGCAGACGCCGATCACCTGTGCCCCCGAGGCGACGATCACCGATGTTGCCCGCCTGATGCGCGATCACGTGATTTCCTCGGTGGTGGTGATGCAGGGCGAGCGCCTTGCCGGGATCATCACCGCGCATGACCTGACCAACAAGGTGCTGGCCGAGGGCCTGACCGGCGCGGTGCCGGTGGCGCAGATCATGACGCCCGATCCGGTGACCATCGCGCCCAATCAGCTTGGGCTTGATGCGCTGATGAAGCTGTCGGAACTTGGGGTCAATCACCTGCCGGTGGCGCAAAATGGCCGCGTGGTGGGGATGATCGGCAAGACCGATCTCTTTCGCCAACAAGCCGCCACCGCAAGCCACATGGTCGCCGATATCGCCCATGCCGATGATGCAACGGCCATGGCGCAGGTGATGGAGCGGGTGCCAGGCCTTTTGGCGCAGCTTGTGCATGCCGGCGCGCGGCCGCATTCGATCACCCGCCGGATCACCGATATCACCGACGCGATCACCCGCCGCCTGTTGCATCTGGCCGAGGCCGAGTTGGGCGCGCCGCCGGTGCCCTATCTCTGGGCCGCCTGCGGCAGCCAGGGACGGCGCGAGCAGACCGGCGTTTCGGATCAGGACAATTGCCTGATCCTTGACGATGCCGCGCGCCCCGAGCATGACGCCTATTTCGCCGCCCTCGCAAAGCGCGTCTCGGACGGGCTTGATGGCTGCGGTTTTGTCTATTGTCCGGGCGACATGATGGCCACCAACCCCAAGTGGCGCCAACCCCGCCGCGTCTGGCGCGAGTATTTCGCGGGCTGGATCAGACAGCCCGACAGTGAGGCGCAAATGCTGGCCTCGGTGATGTTTGACCTGCGCCCGATCGCCGGCGAGGCGTCGCTGTTTGACGATCTGCAAGACGAGGTTCTGACACAGGCGCGCAAGAACTCGATCTTCGTGGCGCATATGATCTCGAATTCGTTAAAACATACGGTGCCGTTGGGCCTGTTTCGCGGCTTTGCCATGATCCGCTCCGGCGAGCATAAGAACACCATTGATCTCAAGCATTCCGGCGTGGTGCCGGTGGTCGATCTGGGGCGGATCTATGCGCTTTTGGGCGGGCTTGAGGTGGCGGGCACCCGTGAGCGGATCGAGGGCGCGCGCGCGGGTCATGTGATTTCCGAGAGTGGCGCGCGTGATCTTCTGGATGCCTATGACCTTATCGCCGAAACCCGGCTGCGCCATCAGGCAAGCCAGATCAGGGCAGGGCGCGCGCCCGATAATTTCATGGCGCCGTCGGATTTGTCAGAATTGGAGCGCACCCACCTGCGCGATGCGTTTATGGTGGTCAAGACAATGCAATCGGCCCTGCAACAGAGCCGCGGAACACCGGGATAACACATGTTTTTTGAACTGATTGCCACATTCGCCGCAGGCATTTGCGCCGCTGGTCTGACCCTTGTCGCCGGGCACCTGAGCGGCGGGCGCCTGCCGCGCTGGTCGATTCCCGTCGCGGCGGGTGTGGCCATGCTTGGCTATGCGGTCTGGTCGGAATATTCTTGGGCTGGGCGCACCACGGCGGGTCTGCCCGAGGGGGTCGAGGTTCTGGTGAGCGTGAGCGAAACCCGCCCCTGGAAGCCCTGGACCTATGTCGTGCCGCAGGTCACGCGGATCATGGCGCTTGATCGCGTGGGCGTGCAGACCAATCCGGATGCCCCCGATGTGCAACTGGCCGATCTTTACTTCTTTGCCCGCTGGAC
This sequence comes from Roseovarius sp., assembly GCA_032251095.1. GTDB lineage: Bacteria > Pseudomonadota > Alphaproteobacteria > Rhodobacterales > Rhodobacteraceae > Roseovarius. The sequence continues at coordinate 11,164 of JAVVFB010000050.1, forward strand.
ACCGCCCGCGAAGCGCCCGCAACTGGTGAATTGTACGACATCCGCGCGCGCCGATCTGAACCAGGGCGCACTCAGCGATCCCGCCGCCGCGATCTGGCGCGAGGTGGGGGATGACGACCCGCTGATCGCCGCGCTTTGTGCCAAATGACGCGTTCCTGAGCCCTTGAGAGGAGGCCCGCCCATGTCCCAAAAGTCGGTTTTACTGGTCGAGGATGAGGACAATATTGCGCTGGCCCTGGAACATCTTCTGGGGCGCGAAGGCTATCGTCTGCGCCGGGTCGCAAGCGGCAATGCGGCCCTCGCGGCCTTGGCCGAAGAGCGCCCCGATCTTGTGGTGCTTGACGTTATGCTGCCCGAGCGCTCGGGCTATGAAATCTGTCAGATGATCCGCAACGATGCCGCGCTTCGCGATATCAAGGTGCTGATGATGACCGCGGGGGGCGGCGAGATCGAGCGACGCAAGGGGCTTGCGGTGGGGGCGGATGCCTTCATGACCAAACCTTTCGCCACGCGCGATCTTACCACGCAGATCGCGCAATTGCTGAACGGGGGTGACAATGGCTGAACGGTTGGGGCTGCGCCTGCGCTTTGCGCTTTTCTTTGCCGCCCTCGGGCTTGGCGGGGTGGCGATCATTGCCGCCGCGCTCTGGTTCGGCCATGCGCGCGCGGGTGGCGATCCGGGGGGCTATATCGTGGCCGGGGTGGTTGCCGCGCTTGGCCTTTTGGGCCTTGCCGCCTGGATCGGGCTGTTGTTTGACGAAAACGTCGCCAAGCCCATTCTGGCGCTGGCCTCTGACCTCACCACGCGGGCGCGCGCGGATGTGGATTTGCAGATCGACGAAACCCAGGCCAAACATCTGAGCACGCTGGCCCCCGCCGCCAATGCGATCAACGCCGCCCTCAGCGAGGCCCGCGCCGCCCGGCAACGCGCGATCGAGCGCGAAACCGCGCGGATCATGCGCGAAAAGGCCCTGTTCGAGGCGCTGTTTCGTGACCTTGGCGAAGGTGCGGTGGTGGCCACGCCCGACAACCGCGTGATGCTTTACAATCGTATGGCGCAAGAGCTTTTGGGCGAGATCGGCCTTGACCGCCCGCTGGCGGATTTCCTGCGCCCCGAGCCGGTGATCGACGCCCTCAAACGCATGCAAGAGGCCCGCATTCAAGGCCGGATCGGCGCCGAGACCTTCCTTGCCGCCAATGCCGATGGCACCCGGTTCCTGATTGGCCGGGTCAGCCCGATCCTGTCGGATGAAGAGCTGAGCGGGCATGTGCTTATCTTCCGCGACGCCACCGATGACCTGAGCGCGCATGCCCATCACGATCACCTGTTCAACAGCCTGCTTGAGGGCGTGCGCCGCCCCGCCGCGACCATCGGCGCGCTTTTGGATGTGCTGCAATCGGGCGATGATTTGCCGCCCGAAACCCGCGCAAGGTTTCGCAAGGGGATCGAGGATGAGGTCGGGCGGCTGTTTATCTGTCTCGATGATATGGGCAAGCGTCACTCGGCGGCGAAATCCCGGCGCTGGCCGATGTCGCCGGTGGCGGTCTCGCATATCTTCGACGGGCTGAGTGCACAAATCGACCTGCCGATTACGCGGGCAGAGACCGACGCGACGCTGATCTGTGACGGCTTTGCCATCACCAGCCTTCTGGCGCAGGTCATCACCGGGCTAAGCGCGGGCGGCGGGCGCCAATATTTCACGCTCTCGGCCGAGGTCGAGGGCGAAGAGACCCGCCTTGTTCTTGGCTGGCAGGGGCCGGCGGCCAATGACGGGGAAATCGCCGATTGGCTTGGGGCGCCGCTTTCGACCGCCTACGGCGATTACACCAGCCGCGACGCCCTGAGCGGGCATCAAAGCGATCTGTGGTGTGAACCCACCGCCAGCGGTCACCGCATCGTTTTGCCGCTGGTCTCGGGGGCGCCGCCGCTTGAGCCCGGCGATACACGCCCCGAATTCTACGATTTCAACCTGCCCGACGCGCCGCTTGGCGATCTGGCAGAGCGGGCGTTGGCGGATTTGTCCTTTGTGGTGTTTGACACCGAAACCACTGGCCTCTCGCCGCGCGGCGGCGACGAGATCGTGCAGATTGCGGGCATTCGCATCGTCAATGGCCGTATCCTGCGCGGTGAAACCTTTGACACGCTGGTCAATCCGGGGCGCGCGATTCCGCCCGCCTCGACGCGGGTGCATCATATCTCTGACGATATGGTGGTGGGGGCGCCTGATATCGCCACCGCCGGTCAGCGGTTTCACGATTTCTGCAAGGGCTCGGTTCTGGTGGCGCATAACGCGCCGTTTGATCTGGCATTCTTGCGGCTCAAGGAAAAGGTCATCGCGCGCCGCTTTGACAATCCGGTGCTCTGCACGGTGCTGATGTCGGCGGGGCTGTTTGATCACACTGGATCGCATACGCTGGATGCGCTGTGCGATCGCTTCGGCATCACCATCCCGGCGCAGGCGCGCCATACCGCCATGGGCGACACCCTGGCCACCGCAGAGGTGTTTGTGCATATGCTTGATCTGCTCAAGGCCAAGGGCGTGACCACCCTTGGCGGGGCCATCGCCGAAGAGGGGCGGATGACCAAAATCCGGCGCGCGCAGAATTACTAGTGCCGACACGCGCCGGTTCGAGACAGGACCAAACCGGGGCCCGGTTTTGGGCAACATGTGCCAAGGCCCCGATAACCCGCTTGACGATGAAATCGCTCTGTCCTAACAACGCCCATAGTGCGGGCGTTGTGTAATGGTAAGACCTCAGCCTTCCAAGCTGATGATACGGGTTCGATTCCCGTCGCCCGCTCCAGCTTTTCCCCGCTACTGGCCCCTGTGGTCGATCTGTCCTCTTGACCCCGGCGCTTAGCCCGGCCAAGAACCAAGACCAAACGACGAGGGATCAAGACGAATGGCGCGTACGCCCAAGACTGCCGACTTGCAGGACCGCGAAAAATCAAAACGCGTCGGCGCATTGGCCGAGCTTTGGCCGTTCCTGCGCCCCTATCGCCCGCTTTTGGCCGCGGCCATTCTGGCGCTTGTTCTAACGGCGAGTGTGGCGCTTGTGCTGCCGCTGGCGGTGCGTCGCGTGGTGGATAATTTCGGTATCGAGAATGGTGCCATTCTGGATCAGTATTTCGGCGGGGCCCTGTTGATCGCGGGCCTTTTGGCGGTTGGCACCGGCCTGCGCTATATGCTTGTCACGCGTTTGGGCGAGCGGGTCGTGGCCGATATCCGCAAGGCAGTGTTTAGTCGCGTGATCGGCATGAGCCCGGCGTTTTTCGAGCGGCTGATGACCGGCGAGGTGCTTAGTCGGATCACCACAGACACCACGCTTATCCTGTCGGTGATCGGCTCTTCGATCTCGATTGCGCTACGAAACCTGCTGATTTTCATCGGCGGTATGGGCTTGATGCTTGTGACATCGCCCAAGCTTACGGGGATGGTTTTGTTGATCGTGCCGCTGGTGATCGTGCCGATCATGACGCTTGGGCGCAAGATGCGGGTGCTGAGTCGAGAAAACCAGGACTGGATTGCGAACAGTTCCGGCAATGCCTCTGAGGCGTTGTCGTCGGTGCAGACGGTCCAGGCCTTTACCCATGAGGGTGAGAGCCGCGCGCGCTTTGCCGATGTGACCGAGAACAGCTATGATGCCGCGCGCCGCCGGATCAATACCCGCGCGCTTATGACGGTGATTGTGATCTTTCTGGTCTTTACCGGCATTGTGGGCGTGCTCTGGATGGGCGCGCGCGATGTGCGCGCAGGCGGCATGACCGCCGGCAGCCTTGTGCAATTCGTGATCTATGCGGTGATGGTGGCGGGGGCCGTGGCGGCCCTGTCGGAAATCTGGGGCGAGCTTCAGCGTGCGGCCGGCGCGACCGAGCGTCTTGTCGAACTGCTTCAGGCCGAGGATCCGGTTCAGGACCCATCCGCGCCCAAGCCCGTTGCCCGCCCGGTCAAGGGCGCGATTGCCTTCGAGGGCGTGCGCTTTGCCTATCCGTCGCGGCCCGGCATTCTGGCGCTGGATGATCTCAACCTGTCGATCAAGGCCGGTGAAACCGTGGCGCTTGTCGGTCCCTCGGGGGCGGGCAAGACCAGTGTGGTCCAGATGATCCAGCGGTTTTACGACCCCGATGAGGGCCGGGTGACACTGGACGGTGTGGCGCTGTCGGATATGGCGCGCCATGATTTCCGCCGCGATCTGGCACTTGTGCCGCAAGACCCGGTGATCTTTGCCACCTCGGCGCGTGACAACATCCGCTTTGGCCGCCTTGAGGCCAGCGACGCCGAGGTCGAAGACGCCGCCCGCGCCGCCGCCGCCTATGACTTCATCACCGCGCTGCCCGAAGGGTTTGACACCTATGTCGGCGAGCGTGGTGTGATGCTCTCTGGTGGGCAGAAACAGCGTATTGCCATCGCCCGCGCCATTTTGCGCAACGCGCCGGTCCTGTTGCTCGACGAGGCAACCTCGTCGCTGGACGCCGAAAGCGAGCGCGCGGTGCAGCATGCGGTCGACGCCATGGCGCGCACCCGCACCACGATCATCGTCGCCCACCGTCTTGCCACCGTCAAAAAGGCCGACCGGATCATCGTTCTGGATCAGGGCCGGATCGTCGCGCAGGGCACCCACGACAGCCTTGTGGCCGAGAACGGCCTTTATGCGCGCCTTGCGCGGCTTCAGTTCACCGATGGTGAGGCGGCATAAGGCAAATTCCCCTGGTGCGGCGGGCCTGCTTGGCGCACTGATAGACCAGTAACCTTAGTAAACGGAGATACGACATGGGACTTTTGAACTTCATGAAAAGTGCGGGCAAATCGCTTTTTGGCGGTGACGACGCGCCTGAACCCGAAGCGCTCAAGAAAGAACTGGCCGATCTGGGGCTTGATGCCCAGGGTCTCGATATCGAAGTCGAGGGCGATACCGTCAAGGTAAGCGGCAATGCC
>JAVVFB010000051.1:0-15610 GCA_032251095.1 Roseovarius sp.
ATGGCCGATCAGGTGGTCGAGACCATCACCAAGACCGCCCGCACCGGCAAGATCGGTGACGGCAAGATTTTTGTTCTCGACATCGCTTAGGCCGTGCGCGTGCGCACCGGCGAAACCAACGACGACGCGCTTTGAGCGCGCACAGGGGAAAGGACAGTACAATGAATTGCATGACCAAACTTGGCCTTGCCGCAACGCTTATCGCGCTGCCGCAGATGGGCCTTGCACAAGAGGCCGATACGACGCCGACCAACGCCGATATCGGGTTTATCTTCACCACCTTCATGTTCCTCGTCTCGGGCTTTCTGGTGTTCTTCATGGCCGCCGGCTTTGCCATGCTCGAAGCGGGGCTTGTGCGCGGCAAGAACGTTGCGATGCAACTGACCAAGAACATGGCGCTGTTTTCGCTCGCCTCGATCTTTTACTTCCTGCTGGGCTATAACCTGATGTATCCGGGCGATGGCTGGTCTGTTCAGGGCATCCTTGGTGCCTTTTCGATCACCTCGCTAGAGCCGGTTGGCCTTGCCGGTGCCGAGCCTGACCTGACCTATGCCTCGGTCGGTTCGGATTTCTTCTTTCAGCTGATGTTCTGTGCCGCGACCGCGTCAATCGTGTCGGGCGCGGTGGCCGAACGGATCAAGCTTTGGCCGTTCCTGATGTTCACCATCGTTCTGACGGCTGTGATCTATCCGGTTCAGGCAAGCTGGAAATGGGGCGGCGGTTTTCTTGATGAAATGGGGTTCCTTGATTTTGCCGGCTCGACCGTTGTTCACTCGGTCGGTGGCTGGGCCGCTCTGACCGGCGCCATCATCCTTGGGCCGCGTATCGGAAAATACGCCAAGGACGGTCGCGTCATTCCGATCCCCGGCTCGAACCTTGCGCTTGCCACCCTGGGGACGTTCATCCTGTGGCTGGGTTGGTTCGGCTTCAACGGCGGCTCACAGCTTTACATGGATACCGCCGGGAACGTGGCCGACATAAGCCGGATCTTCTCGAACACCAATATTGCCGCCGCTGCGGGGGCCGTGGCCGCTCTGATCCTGACGCAGATGCTCTATAAAAAGCCCGACCTTACCATGATCCTCAACGGCGCTTTGGCCGGTCTGGTGTCGATCACCGCCGAGCCGCTGACGCCTTCGCTGATCTCTGCGATGCTGATCGGCGGTGTCGGTGGTGCGCTCGTGGTCTTCGCCGTGCCGATGCTCGACAAGTTCAAGATCGACGATGTTGTCGGTGCAATCCCTGTGCATCTTTGCGCCGGGATCTGGGGCACGCTGGCTGTGCCGCTGACCAACTCGGAGGCGAGTTTTGGCACACAGATCATCTCGATCGTGATCGTCGGCGCCTTTGTTGTCGTCGCCTCGGCCATCGTCTGGCTGCTGCTCAAGGGCATCTTTGGCCTGCGCGTCAGCGAAGAGGACGAGATCAACGGCCTCGACATGGCAGAGCTGGGCATGGAGGCCTATCCAGAATTCTCCAAAGGTTGACTCTCCTCTTCCCTGTTCAGCCAGACGAGACCTTCCCGGGCGTTCGCGCCCGGGCTTTTTTATCCGCGAATGGCGCGCCTGCGCTCTTGCCGCATCTGGCAGAATCGCCCAAAGCCGTGCTAAGTGTTGCGGTATGAGCATCGCCAACCCCAATATAGACCCGGCCCAGCCGACAATTCGCCAACTTGACGAGGGCGCGATCAATCGTATCGCCGCCGGTGAGGTGGTCGAACGCCCGGCCTCTGCGGTCAAGGAACTGGTGGAAAACGCGCTTGATGCGGGGGCAACGCGGATCGAGGTGGCGATTGCCGATGGCGGCAAAACCCTGATCCGGGTGGTCGATGACGGCTGTGGCATCGCACCCGAGCAACTGCCGCTGGCGCTTGCGCGTCATGCAACGTCAAAGATTGACGGCAGCGACCTTCTCAACATCCATTCCTTCGGGTTTCGCGGCGAGGCCCTGCCGTCGCTTGGGGCGGTGGGGCGGCTGACCATCACCTCGCGGGCGCCGGGGTGTGAGGCGGCTGAAATCTCGGTGTCCGGCGGCCAGATCGGCGTGGTCAAACCAGCCGCTCTGAATTCCGGCACGACCGTGACCCTGCGCGATCTGTTTTACGCCACGCCTGCGCGACTTAAATTCATGCGCAGCGACCGTGCCGAAACCCAGGCGATCAGCGATACCATCAAACGCCTCGCCATGGCCGAGCCGTTTGTCGGCTTTACCCTGCGCGATGTGTCGGGGGGCGGCGAGGGGCGGGTCACCTTTCGCGCCGCCCCGGAGACCGGCGATCTGTTCGATGCGCTGCACGGGCGGCTGGCGCGGGTGATCGGGGCGGATTTCGCCGAGAACGCCCTGCGGATCGAGGCGACCCGCGAGGGCCTCAACATGACCGGCTATGCCGCTCTGCCGACCTATTCGCGCGGCTCTTCGGTGACGCAATACCTGTTCGTGAATGGGCGCCCTGTGCGCGACAAGATGCTCTATGGCGCGCTGCGCGCCGCCTATAGCGATGTCCTTGGCCGTGACCGCCACCCGGCGGCGGCGCTGTTTCTCGATTGCGACCCGACGCTTGTGGATGTCAACGTGCATCCGGCCAAATCCGAGGTCCGCTTTCGCGATCCGGGGCTGGCGCGCGGGCTTATCGTCTCGGGGCTGCGTCATGCACTCGCCGAGGCCGGGCATCGCGCCTCAAGCACGGTTGCCGGCGCCACGCTCGGGGCGTTTCGCCCCGAAACAACCGGTCCCACCGGGGCCAGCGGCGCGCGGGTCTACCAGATGGATCGCCCCTCTTCGACGGCGCGCGCCCTTGCCTATCAAGCGCAAGCCCCCGGTTTTGCCGAGATGCAACAGGCCTATAGCGCACGGGTCGAGCCGGACCCGCGCGAGGCCGGCACGCAAGAGCCGGACGAGCCCCCCGCAACCGCCCTGCCGCTTGGTGCGGCGCGCGCGCAGGTCCATGAAAACTACATCATCGCCCAGACCGAAAACGGCATGGTCATCGTCGATCAGCACGCCGCGCACGAACGGCTTGTCTATGAACGCCTCAAGGCGCAAATGGCCGACACCGGCGTCGCCTCGCAGGCGCTTTTGATCCCCGATATCGTTGACCTCTGCGAGGCCGATTGCGCCGTCCTGCATGACGCGGCGGACGATCTTGCGCGGCTTGGCCTTGTGATCGAACCCTTCGGGCCGGGCAGCATCGCGGTGCGCGAAACCCCGGCCATTCTGGGCCAGGTCAACGCCCCTGCCCTGTTGCGCGATATCCTTGATGAACTGGCCGATCAGGGCGACAGCCAGACCCTCAAGTCGCGCATCGACGCGATCCTGTCGCGGGTGGCCTGTCACGGCTCTATCCGCTCGGGGCGCCGGATGAGCGGCGAGGAAATGAACGCCCTTCTGCGCGAAATGGAACGCACGCCGCTTTCGGGTCAATGCAACCACGGCCGCCCCACCTATGTCGAACTGCGCCTGTCGGACATCGAACGCCTGTTTGGTCGCACATGATACAAATCGGTAACACCCAGTTTTCGCTCGACGATCCGCTTGTGCTGGCTGCCCTTTTGGGGGCGGCGCTTGTGTTGCTGATCCTGATCCTGTTGATCATGGCGGTTCGGTCCTCGGCGCGCTCGGCCAACCTCGCCGAACCGCTGGCGCAGCAGGTCGGGCAATTGGGCCTTCGCGTGCAGGGGCTAAGCGATGGCCAGCACCAGCTTGCCGGCGGGCTTAACCATGTGTCCGAGGCACAGGCGGCGGCGCAATCGCATTTGTTGCAACTGATGGAAAAGCGTCTGTCGCAGGTCTCGGAACAGATGTCGGAGAACCTGCAAGGCTCGGCCCGGCGCACCGCGCAATCGCTTGGCGATCTGCAACAGCGGCTTCAGGCGATCGACAAGGCGCAGGACAATATCACCAAGCTGTCGGGCGATGTCCTGTCGCTTCAGGACATCCTGAGCAACAAACAGACCCGCGGCGCCTTTGGTGAAATTCAGCTCACCGATATCGTGACCAAGGCGCTGCCCTCGGACAGCTATAGCCTGCAACACACCCTGTCGAACGGGCGGCGCGCCGATTGCCTTATCCACCTGCCCAACCCGCCGGGGCCGATCTGTATCGACAGTAAATTCCCGCTTGAGGCCTATGAGGCCCTGCGCCGCGCCAAGACCGATTGGGAATTGAACGAGGCCGCCAAATTCCTGCGCGTCTCGGTCAAGAAACATATCCGCGACATTTCCGAGAAATACATTCTGGATGGCGAAACCGCCGATGGCGCGCTGATGTTTTTGCCCTCCGAGGCGGTCTATGCCGAGCTGCACGCCAATTTCCCCGAACTGGTGCGCGACGGGTTTGCGGCAAAGGTCTGGATCGTGTCGCCGACCACCTGCATGGCAACGCTCAACACCATGCGCGCCATTCTCAAGGATGCGCGCATGCGCGAACAGGCCGGCGCGATCCGGCGCGAATTGGGACTTTTGTTCGGCGATGTGGAACGGTTGGGCGCGCGGGTGGAAAACCTTGACCGGCATTTCAATCAGGCGGCCAAGGATATCTCGGATATCAAGATTTCCGCCGACAAAGCCGGTCGCCGCGCCCGTCGGCTCGACAATTTCGACTTCGAAGAACTCGCCCCCGAGGCAGAGCCCGCCATCGTTGCCCTGCCGAAAGGCAGCTAGGCCAAGGGCACGGGAATCACAAAAAGGGCCGGGATGCGCACGCATTGCGCCCCGGCCCCGTCAAGAAACGAGATTAACCGTTACAGGGCGGCCAGAATGGCCAGGGGCAGGCCAAGCATGCCTGCGGTGATGATCGCTATGGAAAGTCCGAGGCCTTTGAACATCTTACATCCTCCATTTTCACCGGTTGATCCGATAAAAGTGAGGTAGGCCTGCACCCCGGAGAAAGGATGCGGCAGGCCGTCGCAGGTGGGACGATCAGAAGCTTACATTGTCTCAAGACAGTGGCGGCGAAACGCGCGTTTCAACAGGTCAAGCTCTTCGCGCAAAAGCGCGATTTCAGAGCGGATATCATAGCTCAGGACATCGCCAGACAAGAGCGAGAAACTGTCCAGAACCTCATGGCTGCGCGCATCACGGATCACAAAGGTCTGCACCCCGTCAGCAATCGCAGAGGGCGGCACCGGCACCCGCACGACCCAAATTTTTTCCTCGGGTTTCTCAATCACCTCGACACCCGGCAGGGGTTGCAGCAGGTGCATCACCTCGATCCGGGGTTGAAAATTTCCCTCCCCTTCAAAGGTCAGAACCCCTTCCCAAACCCCTTCAAACAGGCGCGTCTTGGTCAGCCTCAGCTCACTCATTCGGGGGTCCTTTCCTACAGTTCTGCGCGCGGGCGGCGGCTAAAGGTGAGATCACGCAGAACCACCTGGCTCATCTGCGGATTTTCAAAGATCAGGTCGATCCAGACCCGCTCCACCCGCTTTTCGTTGAGGTTGGAATAGGCGAGGTCGAACTCGACCATGATTTCATCTGCGTGAAGCGGCAATTCGCGCACGATCTGTTCGGTATTGGGGCCATGCTTGATGTTGAGGCGCGCGAAAATCTCAAGCGGCTTTTCCATTTCGACAATCGTATCCATCCGCAAAAGATGCTTGCGGGTCAGTCCGTTCACCACCTCTTGCGGGAAATCGAGCACAACCGAAAGGAACGAGCCATCAAAGGCAAACACATCGATCCGAAGCCCGTAAGGCGCAAGATCGGCTTCGCGGCTGTTGCGCAATTGCCGCAGCGAAAGCTCGGAATGTGCGCAATCGTGAAACAATGTAACCTCACGCCCAAGCATCGACTTGGACTGAACCGAGGCCATGCCGGGCACCGGCAGCGGTTCGCGCCAAAGCTCGGGCCGCCAGGACCAATCGGTGCCATGCGGCTTGGGAAAGGCGTTAGAGCCGATCATCGGCAAGGACAGGCGGTTATCGGCGACCGCTATCACTTCGTTCAGAGAATACAAAAGCTTACGGGCGCGGGTACGCTCGCGTCGCAGGTTGGCAAGGCTCATCATAGGGGCGTTTCGTGCGGCCTGGCTCCATTTTCGAAGCCCATGACGGTGCACAGCCAAATCTAGAAATTTCATTCTGGTTCTACCATGTAAGTCTTGTTCGGACGCGGTGCACCACCAGTTTGCCCAGTAACCCCTTACATAGCATTAACCTTTGACTGGAAACAATCCACCGAAACGCATAACAAGCCCCGGTTTGGCCTTTACCGCCGGTTGCACCGCCTGTTCGGACGCAACGTCAATCACGGTTTCGCCCGGATCGGGGGCAACCGCGCGCGCCGGGCTTTGGCCGCGAAGCTCTTCGGCCAGGTCCATCAAAAGATCGCGCCCGCCTTGACCAGACACCACGCCATCCGCGGGCCCATAGGCCGCCAAACCGATCAGATGATCGTTGATCACCATGCCCGCGCGCCAATAGGACGGATCACCCGCAGGCAGCACGGCGCGTCCGCCGGTTTTCACATGCACCAGCGAGATGCCATCGCCGTCATAGCCCAGCAAGATGTCCGCCGGAGCAAGGGCGCGGCCCATGTCGGCGGCGTTGGGTTGGCTTACCCCCGCCTGGCGCGGCAAGACCGACACGGTCATTACCGCCGGGTCAACCACCACTCCGGCGGTGCCGGTCAGGCTTTCACAGCTGGCCAGCAAGGCAAAGCTGCCGGCGGCGCTGCGTTTGAGGCTTTGGGGGTCAATACAATAGCCGCGCGGACCGGCCACGGTCACGTCGCCGCCGTAAAACATCACCTTGGCAAGCGCAGGCGCGCCCGCCCCGCCCCCCGGCACGCCCTCAAGACAGGCGGCCAGCGGCAGGATCAAAAACGGCAAAAAGGCCCGGCGAATGATCCGCCGGGCCGTGGTCTGATCAGAGATCCATATAGACATGGCGCTCGGCCTTGGCCCCTGGATGGGTCACCGCGCCCTTATATGTCTCGCCCACAAGTTGCGCGTACTTCCAAAGCGCGCCACTGGCATAGAGCGTCTCGCGCGGGCCTTTCCAATCGGCCTTGCGCGCGGCCAATTCGTCATCGCTAAGGGCGACCGACAATTCTCCGGTCAAGGCATTGAGCGTGATCATGTCGCCATCCTTGAGCAGGGCAATCGGCCCGCCATGGGCGGCCTCGGGGCCGACGTGACCCACACAGAATCCACGCGTCGCGCCGGAAAACCGCCCATCGGTGATCAGCGCCACTTTCTTGCCCATGCCCTGACCCGAAAGCGCGGCCGTGGTGGCCAGCATTTCGCGCATGCCCGGGCCGCCTGCGGGGCCCTCGTTGCGGATCACAAGCACTTCGCCCTCTTTGTAGGACCGTGCCTTAACCGCCTCAAACGCATCTTCTTCGCATTCAAACACCCGCGCCGGGCCGGTAAAGACCTGCTGTTCCTCGGTCATGCCCGCGACCTTGACGATCGCGCCGGCAGGGGCAAGATTGCCCTTGAGGCCGACAACACCGCCGGTCTTGCTGATCGGGGCCGAGATCGGATAGATCACGCGGCCGTCGGCCTCGCGGGTGATCTTGTCGAGCGCCTCGCCGATGGTGGTGCCATCGGCGGTCATGCAATCCTCGTGCAACAGGCCCGCCTTGCGCAGCTCTTTCATCACCACCGGCACACCGCCAACCTCGTAAAGGTCCTTGGCCACATAGGCGCCGCCGGGCTTGAGATCGACGAAATAGGGCGTATCGCGGAAAATCTCGCAGACATCATCAAGGAAGAAATCAATCCCGGCCTCATGGGCAATCGCCGGCAGGTGCAGACCGGCATTAGTCGACCCGCCGGTACAGGCCACAACGCGGGCGGCATTTTGCAGAGACTTGAGCGTGACCACGTCGCGCGCCCGAATGTTCTTTTCCAGAAGGTTCATGACCGCCCGGCCAGAGGCCTCGGCGTATTGGTCACGGCTCTCATAGGGCGCGGGCGCACCCGAGCTGTTCATCAGGGCAAGGCCAATCGCCTCGGAGACACAGGCCATGGTGTTGGCCGTGAACTGACCACCGCAAGCGCCCGCCGACGGACAGGCGACTGCCTCAAGCTTTTCAAGCTCGCAGGTGGTCATATTGCCGGCCTGATGCTGGCCGACGGCCTCGAACACGTCCTGAACGGTGACATCCTTGCCATCAAGACGCCCCGGCAGGATCGAGCCGCCGTAAAGAAACACCGACGGTACGTTAAGCCGCACCATCGCCATCATCATCCCCGGCAGCGACTTGTCACAGCCCGCCAGACCGACAAGAGCGTCATAGCAATGGCCGCGCATCGTCAATTCGACCGTGTCGGCAATCGCCTCGCGGCTGGCCAGCGAGGATCGCATGCCCTCGTGACCCATCGCGATACCGTCGGTGACGGTGATGGTGGTGAATTCGCGCGGCGTGCCGTGGGCCTCTTTGACGCCCATCTTGGCGGCCTGTGCCTGACGGTTCAGCGCGATGTTGCACGGCGCCGCCTCGTTCCAGCAGGTGGCAACACCGACGAGCGGCTGGTGAATTTCCGCCTCGCTCATGCCCATGGCATAGTAATACGACCGATGCGGGGCCCGCGCGGGGCCTTCTGTCACATAACGGCTGGGCAGTTTGGCTTTGTCGAATTTGGTCATGAGGGGCCTCCCGGTAAACGCTGGGCAACGGTCTAGGCCAGAGCCGCGAGACAGGCAAGCCGATTGCAACGCCCCGCGCGCCGCGATAGCGTGCCAGCCATGCGATATGATGCCCATGACAGCCTTATTGCGCCCGCGCGCGAGACCGCCCGCCTGCCCTATCTGATCGGGGGGGCGGCGCTTGGCACGCTTCTGTTTCTGGGGCTGAGTTTCAGCTATGCCCAGATTTTAAGGCTCGTGCTTCCCGGCGACGTCTGGGCGCGCCTTGCGCCCAGCATTGAAAACGCCACAAGCCCGATTGGCGTGCTGGTGAACCTGTTCATCTTTGCCATGCTGATCATTGCGCTCGCCGTCGCCCTCCGGGTGGTGCACAAACGCGGGTTCCTGGGCCTTGTCGGCGCGCCCGGCCCGGCCAGCCGACAGTTTCGCCGCGCGCTTGTCGCGATGCTGGTGCTTTACGGGGTGATCATGATGCTGCCCCTGCCCGAGGGGATGGAGCCCGCGCCAAATCTGGCCTTTGGCACATGGCTAAAGTTCCTGCCGCTCGCCCTTGTCGGTCTGTTCATTCAGGTTTTTGCCGAAGAGGCAGTGTTTCGCGGCTATCTGCAAAGCCAGCTTGCGGCGCGGTTTTCCTCGCCTCTGATCTGGATCGGTGTGCCGTCGATCTGCTTTGCCCTATTGCATTATGACCCCGCGACCTTTGGTGCGAACGCCTGGGTCGTGGTCCTTTGGGCCGGGGCATTCGGCATTGCAGCGGGCGATCTTACGGCGCGGTTCGGCACGCTTGGCCCGGCAACGGCGTTGCATTTGGTCAACAATTTCGGCGCCATCCTGATCACCGCGCCGCAGGGACAATTTGACGGGCTTGCGCTTTATTCCTATCCGTTCTCGATGGAGGATGGCGCCGCCTTCTGGGCCTTCATGCCGATTGACATGATGGTCCTTGCCTGTGGTTGGCTGACAATCCGGCTGGCGTTGCGTGGCTGATTGCATTTCCCGTCTGCGCCGCTTATTTCAGGGGCGAAATGCAACTGAGGGACCGGCCCGATGAACTGGATCACCAATTACGTGCGCCCAAGGATCAATTCGATCTTCTCGCGCCGCGAAGTGCCCGAAAACCTGTGGTCCAAATGCGATGACTGCGGCACCATGCTGTTTCACCGCGAGTTGAGCGACAATCTCAACGTGTGCACCAGTTGCGGCAACCACATGCCGATCACCCCGCGCAACCGCTTTGCCGGGCTGTTTGACGGCGGCGTGTTTTCCGAAATCAACGTGCCCCTGCCAAACCCAGATCCGCTTCAGTTTCGCGACCAGAAGAAATATCCCGACCGCCTGCGCACCGCGCAAAAGACCACCGGCGAGAAAGAGGCGATGCTTGTCGCCACTGGCGAGATTGGCCGCACGCCGATTGTCGCCGCCGCCCAGGACTTTAGCTTTATGGCCGGGTCGATGGGCATGTATGTGGGCAATGCGATCATTGCCGCCGCTGAAACGGCTGTGAAACTCAAGCGCCCGCTGGTGCTGTTCTCGGCGGCGGGGGGCGCGCGCATGCAAGAAGGCATTCTCAGCCTCATGCAAATGCCGCGCACCACCGTGGCCGTGCAAATGCTGCGCGAGGCGGGCCTGCCCTATATCGTTGTGCTGACCCATCCGACCACCGGCGGCGTGACCGCCTCTTATGCGATGCTGGGCGATGTGCATATTGCCGAGCCGGGGGCGCTTATCTGCTTTGCCGGGCCGCGGGTGATCGAACAGACGATCCGCGAAAAGCTGCCCGACGGGTTTCAGCGCGCCGAATACCTGCTTGAACATGGCATGCTTGACCGCGTGACCCCGCGCACCGAAATGCGCGACGAGCTGATCACCATCACCCGCATGCTGATGGGGATGCCGCCCGCCGTGCGTGGCGATCTGCCCGCCCCCGAGGCGGCCCCCCCCGCGACGCAGCCGGTCACGGCTGAGGAGCGACCCGCCAAAAAGACCGCCAAAAAATGAGCCTCCCCACCTCCGACGTCATCCTCGAAAGGATGATGGCGCTGCACCCGAAAATCATCGACCTGACGCTTGATCGGGTCTGGCGCCTTTTGGACGCGCTCGGCAATCCGCAAAACGATCTGCCGCCGGTGATCCATCTGGCGGGCACCAACGGCAAGGGCAGCACCCAGGCGATGATCCGCGCCGGGCTTGAGGCCGCAGGCAAGCGCGTGCATGCCTATACCTCGCCGCATCTTGCGCGGTTTCACGAACGTATCCGGCTGGCGGGTGATCTTATTTCCGAGGACCACCTGACGGCGGTTCTGGATGAGTGTTACGCCGCCAATAACGGCGCACAGATCACCTATTTCGAGATCACCACCTGCGCCGCGATCCTTGCCATGGCGCGCACCCCTGCCGATTTCACCCTGCTTGAAACCGGGCTTGGCGGACGACTTGACTGCACCAATGTGGTGGCCAAACCGGCTCTGACCATCCTCACGCCGATCTCCATCGACCACGAGCAATATCTCGGCAATACGCTGGCCAAAATCGCGGGCGAAAAGGCCGGCATTCTTAAACGCGGCGTGCCCTGTGTGGTTGGCCCGCAAGAAGATGAGGCGATGGAGGTGATCGAGGCCACCGCCCGCCGCCTTGGCGCGCCCCTGATCGCACAGGGCCAGCACTGGCATGTGAGCGTCGAGCGTGGCCGCCTGATCTTTCAGGACGAAACCGGCTTGCGCGATCTGCCGCTGCCCAATCTGCCCGGCGCGCATCAGATCGACAATGCCGGTGCCGCGCTTGCCGCGCTGCGTCACCTTAAGATGGGCGATGCCGCCTATGAGGCCGCCATGACCTCGGCGTTCTGGCCTGCCCGTATGCAACGCCTTGCCACCGGCCCTTTGGTAGAGGCCGCCCCCGAAGCCGAGCTTTGGCTTGACGGTGGGCATAACCCGGCGGCGGGGCTGGCGCTTGGCGCGCATCTTGCCGGTCTTCCCAAACGGCCGACGCATTTGATCTGTGGCATGCTCAACACCAAGGATATCGCCGGTTACCTTGCCCCGCTTGCGGCCGAGGCCGCAAGCCTGACCGCGCTGTCGATTCCGGGCGAGGCCAATACCCTGCCCTCCGAGGAAACGGCTAGGGCCGCCCGTGGCGTAGGTCTTGCCGCGCAGACCGCCGAAAGCGCGCTTGAGGCTGTGCAGGCGATTGTCGCCCACACCCCACAGGCGCGCATTTTGATCTGTGGCTCGCTCTATCTTGCTGGCGGAATTCTGCGCGAAAACGGCTAGAGCATGTCGCGTTCATTCAAATTCGCGCGACACACTCTAACCTATTGATGTCGCATGTTCGGAGCGCTCAAAACCGGGTCCCACTTTTGAGCAACATGCTCTAGCGGGCGGGGCCTTGGGGCGCGCAAAGATGGAAAAGCAAACAGTTTGCACTCACCACGCAATCATAGATTGCAAAATTCAAAAGCGATGCCCATCGGAATCACTTTATATTGACCGATTCGCAGTCTTTAGACTATATCTAGGCCACTTGAGCGGCAGCGGCCCAATAGCTTGGCCGCGCAGACACATGGGGGATGCGCCGTGCTTGCGCATGCAAAAGGCCATATTTTGACCTTCAAGCCGCGGTGCCCAGCCGGGCAGCCCCTTTCGAGATATGGTGTTAAAGGTTTTTTAGAATGATACGCATTTCCCTGATTGTCGCCGCTTTTCTGGCCGTCACCATCGCGTTGATCCTTGTTCAGCCGAGCAAACCGCGTCGTTCTGCCGATTTTGGCGCGCCAAGCATGAACGATGTGACCCGCTCTGACACGGACCTGTCAAGCCTCGCCGCGTCTGCTCCCGAGATTGTACCGGTCGAGGCAACGCGCGTCGCGCTGCAAAGCGTGCTCCCCATCCCTGCCGCCGCGCCACAGGTTTCGGCCCTGCCGCAAATCGCTGCGGCCCCTTCGGTGGCACCAGCGACAGCAGACAGCCCCACGGATCTTGAAGCGCTGATCATCAAGGCGCTGCGGCAGGGCCAATCGCAAAGCTATATTCATGCGCTGGTCAATGACGCCGCAAGGAAGGGGCGCGTCGAGGTGCCGAAATCGCTGGTCACCGCCGAAGGACAGGTCGACACCGCCCTTTTGCTCGCCACCCTGTCAGAGCCCGCGAACGCCGCCCCGGACATTCAGACCTATATCGTCAGCCCCGGCGACAGCCTTGCCTCGATCGCCTATCGGTTTTACGGGCGCACCGACCGTCAGGCCGATATCCTGAGCGCGAACCGCGAGACGCTGGCGGCGGCGGACAAGTTGACCGTCGGGCAGGTTCTCACCATCCCGAACCTTTAGACGGACAGGAATTTAGAAACACCAGGCAGGAATGACTGAGGGGCCGAACCAACGGCCCCCTTTCATTTTGAAGGCCTCGACAGGGGGCCGTGCTCCGGTTGCCTTCGATCTTGACGCGTCACGCTTGTTCATGGGCGCATTTCGGTGCAAAGCGGTTTTACCCTCGCCCCAAGCGCCCTCTGGATGAGCAGGCCTTCGCACAGGATTGCCGTGATGACCCTTGATCTTTTGACCGCCCTTGTCGGCTTTGCCTTTGTCACGGTGATCACGCCGGGGCCGAACAACCTTATGCTGATGACATCGGGCGCGAATTTCGGGTTTCGCCGGACCGTGCCGCATATGCTTGGCATCGGGCTTGGGTTTCCGACGATGGTGTTCCTGGTTGGCATCGGGGTGATGCAGGTGTTTGATCTCTGGCCGCCAAGCTATGTCATCCTCAAAATCGCGTCGGTTGCCTATCTGCTTTATCTGGCGTGGAAAATCGCCAATGCCGCCCCGCCGAAAGAGGCCCTGAGCGAGAGCCGCCCGCTGACGTTCGTGCAATCCGCCGCCTTTCAATGGGTCAATCCCAAGGCCTGGAGCATGGCCCTGTCTGCGGTTACGCTTTACGCCACTGGCCGCGATCTTGTGGCGGTGCTCTGGGTGGCGGGCATTTATGTGCTTGTCTCTACGATCAGCACCACAAGCTGGACCGTTCTTGGCCAACAGCTGCGCCGTCTGCTCAAAAGCCCGGCGCGTCTGCGGGCGTTCAACTGGATCATGGCCGGGTTGCTGGTCAGCACCCTGATCCCCGTGCTATTTCCGGGCCAATGACCCGGCGAAAGGCCTGCCATGACCCTGACCCTTTTGCACACCGCAGAGGTGCATCGCAGCAGTTTTGACCGCTTGCGCGACAGAATCGCGCCCGGCGCGCGCCTTGCGCATATCCTGCGCCCGGATTTTCTGGACCGCGCACAAGATTGCATCGACGCCGCGCTAGACGCCGAGATTACCACGGTGATCAAGGGCGCGCCGGGGCCGGTGATCTGCACCTGTACCACCCTTGGCCCGGTCGCGGCGCGCGCGGGCGCGATCCGCGTCGATGCGCCGATGATGCAGGCCGCTGCCGAGACAAAAGGCGCGGTTTTGATGGTCTATTGCCTTGAAAGCACCCGCGCGCCAAGCCTTGCGCTGTTGCAAGACGCGATGAGCACGGCCAATCATCCCGGCCCGCTTGTCGCCCTGCCCCTGCCAGCGCTTTGGCCGCTTTTTGCCGAGGCCAAGACGACGGAGTTCACCAGGGTGCTTGCCCTGGCCATCCGAAAACAGGCGGTACAAATGCCTGATCTTGGCGCAATCGTTCTGGCCCAGGCCTCTATGGCGGGGGCCGCGCCCTTGTTGGGGGATCTGGGTGTTGCGGTCTTATCCTCGCCGGAGCTTGCGCTTCGGGCCGGATTGGCGCGGTTATGATTGCAAATCACCCGCCATACCGCCATATAACGCCACGGCAACCGTGGAGTAAGCGATGACCAACTACCTCGACTTCGAAAAGCCCCTCGCCGAGATTGAAGGCAAGGCAGAAGAGCTGCGCGCAATGGCGCGGGCCAATTCCGAAATGAATGTCGAGGCCGAGGCCGGCGCGCTTGACCGCAAGGCGGCGGATCTGCTGCGTGATCTTTACAAGACCCTCACCCCCTGGCGCAAATGCCAGGTGGCGCGCCATCCCGACCGCCCGCATTGCCGCGATTATATCGAGACGCTGTTCACCGAATACACCCCCCTGGCAGGCGACCGCGCCTTTGGCGAAGATGATGCGGTGATGGGCGGGCTTGCGCGGATAGATGATCGCCCGGTGATGGTGATCGGCCATGAAAAAGGCAATGACACCAAAAGCCGGATTGCGCGCAATTTCGGCATGGCCCGGCCCGAAGGTTACCGCAAGGCGGTGCGCCTTATGGAGATGGCGGATCGATTCGGCCTGCCCGTCGTGACGCTTGTGGATACCCCCGGCGCCTATCCCGGCAAGGGTGCCGAAGAGCGCGGCCAGTCCGAGGCGATTGCGCGCGCGACCGAGACCTGTCTCAAGATCGGCGTGCCACTGATCAGCGTGATCATCGGCGAAGGTGGCTCTGGCGGGGCGGTGGCCTTTGCAACGGCCAACCGCGTGGCGATGCTGGATCATTCGGTCTATTCGGTGATTTCGCCCGAGGGCTGCGCCAGTATCCTGTGGAAGGATTCCGAGAAGATGCGCGAAGCGGCCGAAGCGCTGCGCCTCACGGCGCAGGACCTGATCAAGCTTGGCGTGGCGGATCGCATCATCGACGAACCCCTTGGCGGCGCGCATCGCGACCGCGCCACCACGATTGCGGCGGTCGGCAAGGCGATCAACGCGATGCTTGGCGAGTTGGACAAGAAAGACCGCGCGGCCCTGATCAAGGACCGGCGTCAGAAGTTTCTCAAGATCGGCTCGAAGGGGCTTGCCGCCTAAGCGGGGCGCGCCACCAAAAGCGGCCTCGCGGGCGGATAATGCGGGTGCCTCCGGCGGGGATATTTAAGGCCAGAAGAAACGCAGGGCGCGGGTTTAATCGCTGGATTTGCTGACCCGGTGGATGGCGAGCACGGTCATCAGCGGGCCGATCAGTTCAAACAGGACCGTGGTGCCGATGGTCAGGGTGAGGATCATTTCGCCGGATTGCGGGAATTCGCGCGCCGCCACA
>JAVVFB010000052.1:0-15388 GCA_032251095.1 Roseovarius sp.
ACCATCGGCAGCCCAGCAATGAATCTGTTCAACGGCCGCGCCAGCGCTTCGGGCCGTTGCTGCACTGGCCCAAGCTGGACCAGTGCAGCAAACGGCTCCCGTGCAGTGGCGTTGATCTCACGGTTGGCCAGCGCAGATGATGCTGTGACCGTCAGCATCTGACCCGAAGATCTGGACCTGACATGTCCCTGCCCAAGCTGGGGACTTCCTCGAAAGCCAGCAGAAACGATACATGTGGCTATCGCGTCTGCGTTAATGCCCGTTCCAGTTCTTCCACCGCGTCGGTCCAAAGGTCTTCAGCCCGCGCGATACCGTCCATAACCTCGGCATATTTCTTTTGCCAGGTTTCGGCCTGTGTCCCCATTTCAGCATCATAAAGCCCAGGGTCCGACAATTTCACCGCCAGTTGATCGCGCATCTCGTTCAGCTTGGTGAGGCGGCTTTCGCATTTGCGGACCTCGACACGCAGTGCCGTGACCTCGGCCCGTGAAAGGCGCGTGGGTGTTGCGGCTTTGGGTCTTTCCACTGGCGCGTTGGGGGCGTGCAGCATCTGATCGCGGTAGGCGTCCAGATCATCCTCGTATGGCGTCACCGAGCCGCCTTGCACAAGCCAGAGCCGGTCCGCGACCAGACCCAGCAAATGCATGTCGTGGCTGACAAGGATGATTGCGCCGGTATATTGCGTCAACGCCTCGACCAGCGCATCGCGACCTTCAATATCAAGGTGGTTTGTCGGCTCGTCCAAAATCAACAGATGCGGCGCATCAAGTGTCGCTAGCAGAAGCGAAAGCCGTGCCTTTTCACCGCCTGATAATTGCTGGGCGGTGGTGTCGACCTGTTCGGCAGTCAGGCCGAAACCAGCCAGACGCGACCGCGACCAGGCTTTGGTGGCATCGGGGCGCGCTTTGGTCAGATGCTGCGAAGGCGTGGCATCGGGGTCAAGCTCATCAATCTGGTGCTGCGCGAAATAACCGACGCGCAGCTTTGCCGCGCGGGTCACTACCCCGGCGCAAAGCGGCAGTTTTTCGGCTAGCAGTTTGGCAAAGGTTGATTTACCTTCTCCATTGCGGCCCAGCAACGCGATGCGGTCATCCTGATCAATACGTAGATTCAGCCGTTGCAGAACCGGCGGGCCGTCATAGCCCACGGCAGCATTGTCAAGATTGACAATCGGCGGTGACAGTTCCTCTGGCGTAGGAAAAGTCAGAACCTGCGATTTCAGGGCGTCAGGCGCAGCAATGGTGGTCATCTTGTCCAGCATTTTTACCCGCGACTGCGCTTGCTTGGCCTTGTTCGCCTGATAGCGGAACCGATCCACAAAGCCCTGCAAATGGGCGCGGCGCTGTTCGTATTTGCGCGCCTGTGCGGCTTGCACCGCGCGTTGTTCCTGTCTTTGGCGGGTGAATTGATCATATGGCCCTTGAAAATAAGTCAGCTTGTGATCCTCGACATGCAGGATCGCACCCACGGCATTGTTCAGCAAAGCGCGGTCATGGCTGATGATGATCACGGTATGGGGGTATGTCTGCAGATAGCTTTCGAGCCAAATCGCCCCCTCGAGATCCAGATAGTTTGTAGGCTCATCCAGCAACAATAAATCAGGGCGCGCAAACAATATACCCGCCAAGGCTACGCGCATGCGCCAGCCGCCCGAAAACTCCGAGCAGGCACGTTGTTGTGCATCTCCGTTAAACCCCAAACCTTTCAGGATCGTGCTGGCGCGTGCCTCCGCCGACCATGCGTCGATATCGGCAAGCCTTGTATGGACATCGGCGATGCGCATCGGGTCAGTGGCCGTTTCCGCCTCGGCCATCAGGGCCGCACGTTCGGTGTCAGCATCCAGCACGGTGTCCAGCAAGCTGCGGTCACTCGACGGAACCTCTTGATCGACGCTGCCGATCCGACAATTGACAGGCAAATCGATCTGGCCGCTTTCAAGCGGCAATTCACCCCGGATCAATCGAAACAACGTCGTCTTGCCGGTGCCGTTCCGGCCAACCAGCCCGACCTTGTGGCCTGTGGGTATATCGGCTGACGCCGCCTGAAACAGGGGCTGGCCACCGATCGCATAAGTGATCCCCGAAATTGTCAGCATACACCTTGGTCGCAGATTTCGTCGTCATGCTCAATGACCTCAGCCTAGAATATGCCTCGCACCGCCCTTGCTAACCAGAATTGTCGAATGCAGGTGATCCGGGAAAACACAAAGCCAAGTTTTTGTTGATAAGCCATAAATCAACTCACAACATGTCCCATCAGTTCAGTGAGCGCACCGTTGGTTAGGTAGACCGCGGAGAAGTGAACATAGAGGGTCGCCTTCGGGCGGCCCTTTCGTCGTTCCTCATCGGCGTGACGGTGCCCCGAAAACCTTATGCCTAGCAATTTTCTGTTTTGATAGGTATATGCGTGCCAAGCAAAACTTGGAAATGATTGGCATGACCCCACTCAGTAGCATCGCGATGAGCGCTTACACCGATCTGGTGCGGCTTCTCAAGGATGACGCCTTGTCCGGCGTTGAAGGCAAGCCGACGCTCAAGGAGCGCGGCGACAAGGCCTATTGGTACGCCGCGCGACGCGTCGGAACCGAGATGCGCTTCATCTATATCGGCGAAGACAGCGACGAGACGCGTGCGCGCATCGACCAGATCAAGGAACTGCGCGCGACTGCCAAGGACCGACAGGCAGAGCGGTCGCGGCTTGTCCGGCTGTTGCGCGCCGAAGGCATGACGCCCACCGACCGGGCAACCGGTTCCATCCTGTCGGCGATGGCCGCCGCCGGGACCTTCCGGTTGGGCGGTACCATCGTCGGAACCAATGCATTTTGCCTCTATGAAGGCGAGCTTGGTATCCGCCTGCCCATTGGCGGTATGGCCAACACCGGCGACATCGACATCGCCCAGTTCGAAAAGCTCAGCATCGCGCTACAGGATCAGGTTGATCCGGGTCTGGCCGAGACCTTCGCGGCGCTCAAATTTGATCCCTTACCGGCTCTTGACCAAGGTCGGACCTGGCGATGGGCGCAAGGTGGGAGTGGCCAGCTGGTCGAGTTTCTCACACCGGCCTTCGGAGATGAGACCATCCGTGATTTGCCCGCCTTGGGCGTGAACGCCCAAGGATTGAACTATCTCAATTTCCTGATCGCCGAGCCGATCCATGCGGCGGCGATCTATCGATCCGGCATACTCGTGCAGGTCCCGCGCCCGGAGCGCTATGCGATCCACAAGCTGATCATCGCTGATCGGCGGCGGGACGGGGCAGGCAGCCTCAAGTCTGCCAAGGACCGGGAACAGGCGGCCTTTCTGATCGAAGCGATGGCCGAGGACCGCCCTGATGATCTGGCCCGCGCCTATGCTGCTGCTCTGGAGGTTGGCCCGCGCTGGCGGGAGCATCTCGGGAACTCCCTGACCCGGATGCCTGAGACGAAACTATTCCTCGACGGGTTGGGAGTGTGATTGCCGCAACGGGGTCGCGCTGAACTTCGGGCAGAAGGCGGAAGCGAAAGGCCTGACGGTCATGCGGGTTGCGGACCCGGCGAAGAAGGCGTCGCAGGATTGAAGAGAGGGGGTCGCGCTTGGCGCGGCCCTTTTGTCATGTCTCATGGCGCGTGCGGTCGGTTACGCAAGATCGGCAGGCTGCGACGTCCAGCACCGTCATACCCTTTTCCGATGACAGAAACGCGGAGGATGACGCCGACTGTGCCATGAAGCGCCCCGCAAGCTTCTGGACCAGATCATCGTAGAATTCCTCGAGAGCCGGACCGGCGTTCAGGTTGGGGTTCTGCCCGCCATTCGCGTCAATAAAGCCCGTGCCATAGGCTTTTTCGAGAAGGGCCAGCTTGCGTGCATCCAAATTGGGGCCGCGGCTGGCAGGATCAACATCCGCAACACCAGCCCAGTTCTGAACGAAGTTTTCGAACCCGTCTCTGAACGCATTGATATCCGCATTGGAAAGGTGGTTAAGCAAACCCGCGGCCTGAGCGCGTAGCCCTTCGTCCACCGACAGCGACACCCAAGTCGAGGTGATTTGCCCATACCCGAAGAGAACGGGCATCGCGATAGCGTCAGGGTGATACTCGAAATCGTCGGGCAAGAGCGCGACGGAACTGCTCGGATCAGTTCACAGAGCGCGGGGCGTGCAGGCTCGTCGGGATTTCGCGGTCGAGCTTGGCCTATCAAGCTCGGCCAGACCGCCACGCGCGGCTCAGAGAGCGCCTGATCACGCTGTCAGGCAAACACAGGAGGTATGGGTATCGCATGTTGCACGCCAAGCTCGTCCGTGAGGGCTTCAAGGTGAACGTGAAGGTGGCGGCGATGACGCAGACCGACCGCAAAGACGTGCCCCGTCTCGACGAGATGGCCGGCGACAGCCCTGCCCTTTTGGCGGCACGGCGTCTCGTTGCCGATCTTCTGCTCTGGAAAGCCGGTCAGGTCGCATGGTCTGAGCTGTCACGTTCCACCTTGTTCTACGGCCCACCCGGCACGGGAAAAACCTGGCTGGCCCGCGCCATGGGGGCCAGCGCCGGTATTGCCTGCGTCACCGGAAGTTTCGCGGAATGGCAAGCCGCAGGGCATCTGGGCGATATGCTGCGCGAGATGCGCAAGACCTTTGCCGAGGCGCAGGCCCGCGCGCCCTGCATTCTTTTCATCGACGAGATCGATGCCGTGGGGTCACGGGAAAGCCGCGACCCGCACAACGCGAACTACCGCACCCAGGTCATCAACGGATTCCTCGGTGAGATGAACGCCATCGCGCTGCACGAGGGTGTGATCGTGGTCGGCGCCTGCAACCACTTTGACCGCATCGACCCGGCGGTCCTGCGCGCCGGACGTTTTGATCTCAGGGTCTTGGTGCCGCTTCCGGACGCCGCGAGCCTGCTTGCCCTTTTGCGCCGGCATCTGCGCGACGAGATCGCTGATCAGGATCTTGTCACCCTCGCGCGCGCATCCGTGGGCTGCAGCCCGGCCGAGATCGACGCGGCGATCCGCGCCGCGCGGTCGGACGCAAGGCACGCCGGAACAGGGCTTAGCGTTGCGATGCTCTATGCGCAGCTCGACATCGACAGGATGGACGAGACCTCCGCGCAGATCTGGCGCGTCGCCCTGCATGAGGCGGGTCATGCGGTTGTGGGCGCTGCCCTTGGCCTCGGTCGGATCACCAGCCTCAAGATCACGGCCACCGGAGGCGAGATTCTGCGCAGCCCCGCCCGGTCGGAAAGTCTCATTTCGGATCTCGAGGCCGAGATCGCTTATAGCCTCGCGGGACGTGCCGCCGAGCGTCTGGTTCTGGGGGCGGTTTCGGCGGGCGCAGGCGGCCCCGCGACCTCGGATCTGGCCAAGGCCACCCAGTGCGCTCTGGGCATCGAAACGGTCTATGGCCTCGGGTGCGAGGGTCCGGTCTGGCATGACGCGCCCGAGGCCTTGATGCTGCAAAACGCCTATCTGCGCGGTCGGGTGCGCCAGAGGATCGAACGCGCCGAGAAGCACGCCGGCGTGATCCTGTCCCAGCACCGCAGCATGCTGGAGGGCTTGGCACGCGCCCTGTTGCAAGAGCGCAGCCTGAACAGCAACCAGATCGACGCCCATCTGCGCGACATGCGCAAAGTGACGGAATCGGCAATGACCGCGGAGGGCAACCATCAAGACCCGGAACAGGCCGACATGATGCACTCAGAGTAAAGCAGATCATTTCTCCAATAGATCCCCGCATTTTCTTACGTCCCGCATATCCTCTTCAAAACGAACCCCTGCCCTCACCCAAAGGAATACCACCATGCAAATTCTGATCAGCGCGGACTGGCATCTGGACGAATGGTCCGCCGTGGGGCGCAACCCGCTTCTGGGGGTCGCTGACCGGCTCAACGATCTCGACGCCCTTATTCTGGCGGGCGATCTCGCCGAGGATCCACTGCGCACATGGCCCGCACTTCTGGATTGGATCGGCCAGCGGATTGATCCCGCCAAGGTCCATGTGATTCCTGGCAATCATGACTATTACGACCATCGCCTCAATGGCGACGACGCCCTGCGCGCCGTGGTCGAGGCCGCCGGTATGCGCTTCGCCCAAAAGCAGGTGATCCGGATCGGCGACCTGCGCCTTCTCTGTTGCACGCTCTGGACCGATTTCCGTCTGTCCGGGCCGCAGGACGAGGCGATGCGGCGCGCGCTCTGGATGGCGGATTTCGAGCGCATTGCGCGCGACGCGACGGGCGCATTCATCACGCCCGCCGACACCGCCGCCGCACATGCCGATCATCTGGACTGGCTCACGCGCGCCATCAGTGCCCCGCATGCAGGCCAAACGGTGGTGGTCACGCATCATCTGCCAAGCGCCAGTGTCGCAGGCTCGCTGAGCCCGCTGTCGCCATTTTTCGCCTCCGATCTCGAAGGCTGGATCCTGCACCACCAACCCGCGCTCTGGCTCTGCGGTCACGCGCATCGCCATCAGCAGGCGCGCATCGGCACAACGCTCATCCGGGATATTTCTCTGGGCTACCCCGATGAGATGCCCGAGGGGGCCGAGATTGATCTGCTGTTCCGCGGGCTGATCGACACCACCTGCCCTGACCTTTTTGTCGACTGAAGAGGAGACGCCTCATGACCGTCACTTTCGACGATAGCTATTTCGACGCGCTGACGCGCCTGGCTTATGATCCGCCACCGATCGCCCACCCCGGCCTCACGGTCAGCGTGATCCGCTTTGCCGCGCCCGGCGCATTCCCCGATATATCGATCGAGGACCAGCAATATCCGGTGATCGGGGTGACAGCCACCGGCTGGCTCTCGACCGCCCGCTTGGGCTGGTGCCAATACATCGGTGATCCTGCCGCGCTTCCACAGATTGCCAAAGCCTGCAACGCGGCCCAGCGGGAGCTGATCAAGGAGGGGGACAGGCTCATGGCCGCCCTTGCAAGATACGTGGCGCGCGCGAATGGTCCCGCTGTCACCACACCGCGCCACACCCATGCAGGAGGTCAGCCATGAGCAAAATCCTCATCATCGCGGACCTCCACCTTGATATGTGGCTTGCCACCGGGCGGGACCCGCTGGCCGCACTGGACAGGCAAGTCTGGGCCGGACTGGAGGCGCTGATCCTCGCGGGCGATCTGTCGAACAAACCGAAAGTCCGCTGGCCTAAACTGCTGACGCATGTCGCGCGCTACATCGCGCCGGACCGCATCCATGTCTTTCCCGGCAACCACGATTATTATGATCACGTGCTCGACGGCGACGACCGGCTGAGCCGTATCTGCGCCGAAGCCGGGGCGCAATTTGTGCAAAAAAGCGCAGTGGTCATCGGACGCACCCGTTTCTTGTGTTGCACGCTCTGGACGGATTTCGCGGTGGCGGGCGATCCGGGCCTGGTGATGAGGCGCGCGCGGGACGCGATGAACGACTATCGTTATATCCGCATGGCGGCGACCGGACATGGCCGCATTCGCCCAAGCGATACCGCGTTTCTGCACGCCGACCACCGCGCCTGGGTCGAGACCCAGCTTGCCACCCCTTTTGACGGGCAGACAATCGTCGTGACCCATCATTGCCCCCACCCCGATCTCATTGGCGACACGCCCGGTGATCTCGATGGTGCTTATGGCTCTGACCTGCGCGCGATGATTGACCGGTATCAGCCCGATGCCTGGTTCTTTGGGCATACGCATCATGCGGCCGAGAGACGCCAAGGCCGAACCCTGATCC
Source organism: Roseovarius sp. (assembly GCA_032251095.1). Classification (GTDB taxonomy): domain Bacteria; phylum Pseudomonadota; class Alphaproteobacteria; order Rhodobacterales; family Rhodobacteraceae; genus Roseovarius. The sequence goes on from JAVVFB010000052.1 coordinate 7,695, forward strand.
GGAATGTCTCGCTGGGATACCCTGGGCAGGTGGACCCCGGCGATGAGGCGGAGCGCCTCAAATGCGGGACCATCGATCTGGAGCGCGCCAGGCAGGGGTCCTGATGATCGCTTAACCAATGCCTCTCGTCATCGCAGCGCCCGTTACGCTGTCAAAGGGGGAGGATCAAGCCAGACCACCAGATATTCAACCTCCAATAGTGTCCGCCATGATCCCTTGAATGACCTTCGAGCAGTAACAGGACGATGTGCGGCGTCAGAGCATGGGCGGCGTTACGCTGTTTTTGGGAGTGTTCCGGTGGTTTTGGATTCTTTGATTTTTTCGGCTTTTGCGGAAGGAAGATGATTTTTCGGTTTTTTCGAAGACAGAGCGAAGTCTTGTTGTTCAGTTTCTTTGTTTCTGAGCAGAAGAGAAAATACGGATTTTTGATCTTTTTCAATTTTTCTTTTTTGCGGTTATTCCTTTGCCTCGTTCTTGAGGCAGAGTTTGCACCATAGGTTTTCCAACCCATTGGTTATCCACAGTATTCGCCCATTTCCCCTATTTCTCGCCACTCCATGAGGCCCCCCATGCGTTATAGTGATCACAGCAGCGCCGGACAGAGTTCCGGCCAGATCAACATCAATGTAGCCCGCCTGATCCAGCGTCAGGACGGACAGGAGAGCTCGGCCAATGGCACGGGACCGGAGAAGACATGCGCAGGACGTGGAGGTGCCAGTGGCACCGCCCGCCGCCGCAATGCCTCCGAACGACCCTATTGCAGGGGCCAGGGGCGCGCCGCATCCTTGCCTGATCCAGATTGTCCGATTGCTCGCGCGACAAGCGGCCAGGACCGATATTGCCGCCCAGCGGGCGATCCCTCCGGAGGAGTAGAATAATGCCAACCCAGCCCCTGCGCGTCGCCACCTACGCGCGCTATTCCACCGACATGCAATCCAGCGCCTCGATCGAGGACCAGCAACGCATCTGCCACCGGCTGATTGCGGATCGCGGCTGGGTGGTGGCGCAGGACTATGCCGATGCCGCCATCTCGGGCGCCTCGCTGCAACGGCCGGGATATCAGCGGTTGCTCGACGACGCGCGCCGGGGCCTCTTCGACGTGGTCGCGGCCGAGGGTCTGGACCGCATCAGCCGAGATCAGGAACATATCTCCGGCTTCTTCAAGCAAATGCAGTATCGCGGCATCCGCATCGTGACCGTTTCACAAGGCGACGTGAGCGAGATGCATATCGGCTTCAACGGGGGTGATTTCGGCGATGTTCTTGAAGGACCTCGCCGCCAAGACCCATCGCGGACTTGAGGGCCGCGTGCGCAAGGGCAAATCCGCAGGCGGGGTCAGCTACGGCTACCGGGTGGTGCGCGCGTTTCATGCCGATGGCACCCCCGTCACCGGCGAACGGGAGATCGACGCCGATGAGGCGGCGATCGTTGCGCGGATATTTCGGGAGTATGATGCCGGCCATTCCGCCCGCACCATCGCCGCCGGGCTGAACGCCGATGGCATCCCCAGCCCGGAGAGCGGCAAAGGCGGTGATACCTGGGGGCCGTCGACGATTTCCGGAAACTGGAAGCGCGGCACCGGCATTCTGAACAACGAGCTCTACATCGGGCGGCTGGTCTGGAACCGGCAGACCTTTGTGAAGGACCCCGACACCCAGAAGCGTCAAGCGCGGCTGAACCCAGCCAAAGACTGGGTCATCGAAGCGGTGCCCGATCTGCAGATCATCGACGAGGCGCTCTGGGACCGGGTCAAAGCCCGGCAGGCGGGCATCCGTATGGATATGAACCCCGCCGGCATCCAGAATGACCGGCCGACCCGTCCCGAGAACGCACGCCGCCCGAGCTACCTGTTTTCCGGTCTGCTCAAATGCGGCTGCTGCGGGACGAGCTATACCTTGATCAACAAGACCCGCTACGGCTGCGTGGCCGCGCGCAACAAGGGCGAGGCCATCTGCACCAACCGCGCCACGATCAAGCGCGAGGTGGTCGAGGACCGCGTGCTCACCGGCCTGCGCGACACCCTCCTGCACCCCGATCTGATCGCCACCTTCGTCGAGGAATACCGCCGCGCCTTCAATGCCGAGGCCGCCGGTGCAGACGCCGCGCGGGAGAAAGCCCGCCGCGACCTCACCCAGATCGACAAGAAGATCAACGGCATCCTCGCGGCCATCGAGGACGGGATGTATCAGCCGAGCATGAAGGACAGGATGGCGGAGCTGGAAGGCGAGAAGGCCACGTTGCAACGCGCGCTTGAAGAAAGCCCCGAGCCCCCCGCCCTGCGGCTGCACCCGAGCCTGTCGGGCCTCTACCGGACCAAAATCCGCAACCTCTCGTCCGCCCTGCAGGATCCGGGCCTCAAGATGGAGGCGACGGAAGCGCTGCGCGGGCTGGTGTCGGAGATCCGCATGGTGCCCGACGCGGAGGCGCCGAACGGCCATCACATTGAACTGGCGGGGGAATTGGCGGGGATTTTGGCATTGGGGGCATCGGAAACGACAAAGCCCGCGCAATTTGCACGGGCCGAGTCGGTTACGATGGTTGCGGGGGTAGGATTTGAACCTACGACCTTCAGGTTATGAGCCTGACGAGCTACCGGGCTGCTCCATCCCGCGCCATTAACGGTCATCTATAGTGCCTTGATCCGGACTACAACCAAGATCAGCAAAAAAATCAGAAAAATTTTATCGCCCACCCTATTTGCTCTGCACCATGGGGCGTGATGGTGTTTTCGGCGCTGCCCGCACGTCACCCGCCGATTAGGCGTGGCACCAGAAGGGTGAGGGCAGGAATGCTCAGGATCAGGGCGACGCGGATGATCTCGGCGCCGAAGAACGGCATCACACCGCGAAACACGGTCGACATCGGCGTGTCCCTGGACAGCGACGAGATGATGAACACGTTTAGCCCCACGGGCGGTGTAATCAGGCCAAGTTCGACCACGATAAGCGCGAGTATCCCGAACCAGATCTTGAGGCTGTCGGTATCAAGCCCGAAGGCGGAGGTCTCCGCCGTGGCATAATCGCCGCCATTCAGCGCGATCAGCGTCGGCCAAAAAAACGGCACCACCACAAGGATCATGGCGAGACTTTCCATGAAACAGCCAAGGATGATGAAGATCACCAGCATAATGATCAGGATCGACATCGGTTCCATCCCGCTATTGGCGGCCCAATCCGACAGGGCCTGCGGCAGGTTGGTGCGGGTGAAGAACCCCTTGAGAACCTCGGCGCCGAACAGGATCAGATAGATCATCCCGCTGGTGATCGCGGTGGCGCGAATGGCACGCAGCAGGCCGGTGAAATTCAGACCTTCGCCGGTCAAGCGGCGCAGGGCAAAGCCATAGACCGTCACGGCAAAGACACCGATACTTGCCGCCGGCGTCGGGGTGAAAAGCCCGAAACCAAGCCCGAGGATGATCGCGCCAAAGATGATCAGAACCGGCAAAAGACGGCGGATGGCCAGGCGTCGCACGGCGGGTTCCATCGACTTGGGCTCGGGCGCCAGGGACGGGTTGATACGCACCTGAATGGCGATGACGGCGATAAACCCCAGCATCGCAAGCACGCCCGGCAGAATCGCCGCCTGAAACATCTGAAGGATCGAGCCTTCGACGATGATCGCATAGATCACCAACGCCACAGAGGGCGGGATCAGGATGCCAAGCGTGCCCCCGGCCGCAAGCGCCCCCGTGGCAAGGCGCGGGGAATAGCCAAGCTCGCGCAGCTCGGGCAGGGCGACCTTGCCCATTGTCGCCGCCGTCGCAAGCGACGAGCCGCACACCGCCCCAAACCCGCCACAGGCCGCAACAGCCGCCATTGCCACGCCGCCGCGCAGGCGCGACATCAGCGCCTCAAGCCCTTTGAACAGATCGCTCGACAATCGCGCCTCGGCGGCAATGTATCCCATCAGCACGAATAGCGGCACGACCGAAAGATCGTAATTGGCAACATTTTCCCACAAAAGGCTTTTGTATTGCTTGAGGTAGGGAATGAAACGGATGTAGCTGACGCTCTGGCTCAGAACCCAGGTGCCGCCAATCCCGACCGCGATCATCGCGATGCCGACCGGCATGCGCAGGGTCAACAGGCCGAACAAGACGAGCAATCCGAGAATGCCGATGGTGATGGGCTCAAGCATCCTGCGGGCCACCCGTGATCTGGGTTGCGGCCACCAGCGCCCAGAGGATCATCGAGGCCAGCCCCGGCACATAGAACGGCCAGACCGCCCAGCCAAGCACACTTGTCACCGCCCCGTCAGAGCGCGCCTCAAGCAGGCCGAACACCATCCAATAGGCAAGGAAAAGCGCGATCCCCGCCGTAAGGATCAACCACAGCCGGTCAAAGCCACGCTGCACCCGCTGGGGCAGGCGATCCATGAAAAGCTCGACCGCGATATGCCCGCGCTGTGCCTGGCAATAGGGAAAGAACATCAGGGCAGCGCCGCTTATCGCAAGCTGCACAAAGTCCTCATAGCCCGGCAAACCCGCCACATCGGCACCGAAAAGCCCCGCGATGCGATCAAGGATGAACGCCGACGTGTTGGTGGTGGTGACGGCAACAATGACCAACAGGATCATCCCCCCAAAGACGGCAAAGCTATCTGCCAGTCGTCTTATCATGACGGTCATGGCGCAATTCCCCTTTGAATTTCATGGCAAAAAGGAGAGGCCCGCAGGCCTCTCCTCGCCACGAGCCTAGCGGCTTGCCTTTGCTGCGGCCACAGCGGCGCGCGCCCGCGCGACAAGGCCGGTGCCGTCGATGCCCTTGGCCGTAACATCGTCGATCCAACGCTGGACGACGGTTTCATTGGCGGCATTGAACTTGGCGGCCTCTTGATCCGAAATCACAATGCGCTCGACATCTTTCGAGGCAAGCGCCTCAATGCCGCTTTGCTCGAACCCTTCCCACATGGTGCCGATCTCGGCGGCGACGTTGCTGCCGGAATTGGCGTCGATCACCGCTTTCAGGTCATCCGGCAGCGCCTCGTAGGCGTCCTTGTTCATCGCAAGCATGAACACGGATGTGCCAAAGCGATCTCCGTTCGGCAATTCGGTGACGGATTTGTCCAGCTCTTGCAACTTGAGCGCCGGAACGATCTCAAGCGGGGTCAACGCGCCATCGACCACACCTTTCGACATTGCCTCTGGCAGGGCCGGGACAGGAATACCAACCGGTTCGGCGTCCATGGCCTCAATCACCCATGCCCCGGTGCGGCTTGGCGTGCGCAGCTTCAGGCCCGCCGCATCATCAAACGTCCGGACCGGCGCGGTGGCGGAATGGATCACGTTGCCGTCATGGCTATGCAGAAACAGAAGATGGATATCGCTGAAATCCTCTGCCAGAAGGTCAAGTGAGGCGTTGAGGGCAATCGTCGTATTGGTCGCCGACCCGGCATGCACCAGCGGAAGTTCAAACACTTCGCTGCGCGGGAAGACCCCCGGCGTGTAACCCAGAAGCGTCCAGACGATATCGGCGGTGCCATCGCGCACCTGACCGTAAAGCTCGCCGGGTTTGCCGCCCATCGACATGGACGGGAAAATCTCGATCGCGATACGACCGTTGCTTTCGGATTGGATCTTGTCGGCCCAGGGCTGCATCATGGTCTTGTGGGCATTCGCAACGGGCGGCAAAAAGTGATGCATGGTAAGCGTGACATCCTGCGCCATGCCAATTCCGGCACTCATGGCGAGGGCGGCAATCGCGCCGCTTATTGTGGTCTTAGGGGTCATGGGGTTCCTCCTTGATTGTGCTGATGATCTCTTGTCGGGTGCATGCCATCGCGGTTCTGCTGCGCGCTCATTGCGATGGTCCGCCCATGGCTGTGATCTGGTCGCAAACCGTCAGGGCCACCGCAAGGGACCGCGCCGTCGCCAATGCCATTTGAGGCAGGATCATCCATTCCAGCGCCCAGGCCGCGCCGGAGCGTTCCTGTTCATGCACCATCGTGTGATGCAGGCCAGCGACCTGCGTCGCGTTGAAGCGGGCGAGCGTGACGAGCAATTCGGCAAGAATCGGGTTTTGCTTGTGTGGCATCGCGGATGAGCCGCCGCCACCAGCGAGCGTGATCTCGCCCACGCCCTGTTGCGCCATCAGGGCGATATCCTGCCCCATCTTGCCAAGCGTGCCAGTGATCAGCGACAAAAGCCCGCCATAGTCGGCCAACCCGTCGCGCATCGCGTGCCAGGGCCGGTCAGGACAGTAAAGCCCAAGGTCATCGGCAATCATGCGCGCCATATCCGCGCCTTTGCCCGCCATTTCCTGACGGTCGCCCGCAGCGCCGCCAAGTTGCAGCCGCTCGACCCGAGGGCGCATTTGCGCGAGGCGTGCAAGGTGATCGTGCAGCGGCGTTTGCCAGGTGGCAATCCGGTCGGCCACGGTGATCGGCATGGCGGCCTGCATCCGTGTGCGCCCCATCAGGGGCTGCGTCCCAAAGGTTTCGATTAGACGCCCAAGGCCCCCATCAAGCGCCTTGAGCCGCGTCGAGAGCAGCGCGTTCATGTCCTTGATCGTCAGCGCCAGCGCCGTGTCCATCACATCCTGCGAGGTGGTGCCCTTGTGTATGGCATCGCTCAGATCAGGCGCCGCGCCGGCCCGCAGTTGCGCCACCAATGCAGGCACCGGCAAGCCATCCCGCGCCGTGCCGACCCGCAAGTTGGCGATATCCACGTCAAACCCGGCAATCAGCTTTGCCGCCTTGTCCGCCTTGGCCGTCTCAACCACGCCGACCGCCCCAAGCGCGCGGGAATAGGCCGCCTCGAAAGACAACATATGGGCAAGCTGTCTCTCAGGCGACCAGATCACGCCAGCCGCGTCATCCGCAAACAGGCCACCCAGCCAGGGATGGTCGAAAACGCCACTCATCCAAGCGCTTTCCAGAGGGTTGTGATTTCATCCGCCACCACTTCGGGCGCTTCGATACAGGGCAGGTGACCCACATCGTCGATGATGGTCAGTGTGGCGTCGGGGATCATCCCGGCAAGCGCCGTGACGAGGTCGGGCGGTGTCGAAAGATCCTCGGTGCCGCCGATACAGGTGGTGGGCACGGTGATCATCCGGGTGCTCTCGCGCAGATCCGCATCGCGAATGGCGGCGCAGGTGGCGGCATATCCGGTGGCCGTCGTGCGGCTCAGCATATTGCGATAGCCCGCCAGTTCCGCGGGCTTGTTCGCGCGAAAGCCGGGTGAAAACCACCGCTCAAGGATCGCATCGGCCATCGCATCCAATCCAGAGGCCTGCACAGTTTCGATCCGCGCATTCCAAAACGCGGCATCGCCGATTTTCGCGCCAGTATTGCACAGCACCAGACCGGCCACCAGATCCGGGCGCGCGGCGGCAAGCGCCTGCGCGATCATCCCGCCCACCGAAACCCCACAGATGAGAGCATTCGACAGGCCAAGGTGATCCATAAGATCGGAAACGTCCCCTGCGAGCCCGGCAATGCTTGCCTCGCCCGCATCGCTAAGCCCGTGACCGCGCTTGTCCATCATCAGCACGGACATGTCGCCCAAGCGGTCAACAACCCCCTGCCAGATCCGGAAATCGGTGCCCAGAGAGTTGAGAAACACCACCGGCCGCGCGCCGGGCGCGCCCGGCCGCAGATGGTAATGCAGCGTCACATCACCGGGTTTTGCAAATGTCAGGGTCATGCGGTCACGTCCCGCAGACCGAGGATCGCGCGCGCCTGTTGCCAGGTTG
>JAVVFB010000053.1:0-15150 GCA_032251095.1 Roseovarius sp.
CGCACTGCCAATGAAGATCGCCCAATCCCACAGCTTGCGCCAGGTCGGGTTATCTTCTTTGCCGCGAAACTCAAAGGCGACGCCGCGCAGGATAAGCGCCAGCAGGATCAGCACCAGCGCCATCAAAGATCCGGCCACAAGAAACCCCGGCCCGATGCCGGCCAGAAACAGCTGACCGATCGAGGTATCGGTCGACACGCCATAAAGGATAAGTGGGATCGAGGGTGGAATTAACACGCCCAATTCGGCAGAGCTGGCCTGAACCGAGGCCGCCATTGGGGCCGGATAGCCATGCTTGACCATCGCCGGAATAAGGATCGCGCCAATCGCAAAGGTGGTCGCGACCGACGAGCCGGACACGCTTGCGAACATCATGCAGGTCAGCACGCAGGAGGCCGCAAGCCCGCCCTGAATGCCGCCGACGATGGATTTTGCCAGCTCGACAAGGCGGTGCGAAATCCCGCCTGCCGACATCAGGTTGCCGGCCAGAATGAAAAGCGGGATCGCCATCAGCGGAAAGCTGTCGACCCCGGTGAACATGCGCTGCGCCACAAGCAGAAGGGGCAGGCGGCCCTGCACCTCGATGCCGATGATCGAGGCAAGGCCGATGGCGACGGCAATCGGCACGCCAAGCAGGAAAAAGATCGCAACCGAAAGGGCAAGCGCGGTGTTCATGTCTTGACCTCGGCGACCGGATCGAGCCCGTTTTGCCAGGCGCGCAGCATGCAGGCCAGAACTGCGATGATGGTAAAGATCGACCCCACCGGAAGCGCCGCATAGACCCAGGCGATGGAGATTTCCAAAGCCGCCAGTTTCTGGCGCATGACGCGCTCGGTCATCGACCAGCCCTGCCAGAACAGGATGGAAAAGAAGAGGACCGAAAGCGATGAGGCCAAGAGGTATAGGGCAAGCCCAAGGCGGCGCGGCAACAGGCGTTGGATGATCTCGACCGCGATCATCGAGCCATGGCGAAACGCCACCGCGACGCCGGTGAAGATCGACCAGATCATGGCCGAGCGGGTGATCACCTCGGACCATGTCGAGGGGTGGCCAAAGACAAAGCGGGTGGTCACCTGATAAAGCGCCAGCGAGGTGGCAATCACCAGAAACAGGATCGACAGACGCAGGGCGATGCCGGTGGTCAGATCCTCGAATTTCAGAAACAGGCCCATGCAGATCCCCAGTAAAAACAGAACCGGCGCAGAGTGGTCCGCGCCGGTCCATTCACTTTAAATACGTCACTTAACGGCTTGAATACGCTCGACCATTTCGGTGCCATATTGGTCGGTATAGACACTATAGGACGACGCGGCGGCGAGTTCGGCAAAGGGGGCCTTGTCGATATCGGTAATCACCTCCATGCCGTTTTCACGCAGGAGCGCCACGCCGGCCTCTTCAAGGCGGTTCACTTCGGCGCGGGTCGCGGCGGCCGAGGCGTCGGCGGCGGCCTGAAACCAGCCGCGCTGTTCGTCGCTCAGCCCCTCAAGCAGGATCGGCGAGGCCAGCACGACGGCGGGCGAATAGACGTGACCGGTCAGCGAGACGTATTTCTGCACCTCCCAGAATTTCGACGCGGTGATCACGGTCACCGGGTTTTCCTGACCATCGACAACGCCCTGTTGCAGCGCGGTAAACAGCTCTGGAAAGGCCATCGGGGTCGGCGAGGCGCCCATGCCCTGAAACGCGGCCATATGCACCTTGTTTTCCATCGTGCGCAGTTTGAGCCCGTCAAGATCGGCCGGGGTGCGAACGGCGTGCTGTGAATTGGTCACGTGGCGAAAGCCGTTTTCCGACCAGGCAAGGCCGACAAGGTTGTTCTCGCCGATCTTGTCGAGCAATTCCTGCCCGATGTCGCCGTCAAGCGTGGTGCGGGCATGGGCGTAATCGCGAAACAGGAACGGCAGGTCGAGCGCATAGATTTCCGGCACGAAGTTGCCAAGCGGGCCGGTCGAGGTGATCACCACGTCAAGCGAGCCGATCTGAAGCCCCTCGATCATGTCACGCTCGCCGCCAAGCTGGCCCGCGGGGGCCTGTTCGCCGGTAAAGGCACCGCCCGAAAGCTCGGTCAGGGTGTCGATGAAGGCTTGTGCGCCAACACCGTAATGCGAGGTGGTCGACAGGGCATGGCCGACGACGATGTTTTGCTGGGCCTGGGCCGAGGTGGCCAGTGCGGCGGCGACAATGGCGCCGGTTAGGAAATGTTTCATTGGTATCCTCCCTGGAAGTGATTGTGGTTAGGTCTGACTCAGGCCCATGGCGGTCATGTGATCCTGAACAAGAGTGGTAAAGGCAGTGTCGGGCGCAAAGCCAAGCGCGCGGGCGCGCGGCGTGATGATCTCGCCTGGCCAGCTGTTGACGATGGCGGCAATGGCGGCGTCAGGGGCGGGCTTTACCCGGTCGGCCACCCGATCACCGGCAACCCGGCGCAGGGTGTCAAGCATCTCGCCAACGGTCACGCTGATGCCGGGCAGGGTGAGTGTTGTGGTCTCGCCAAGCGCGTCCTGCGCAAGACCACAGGCGGCCAAAGCATGCTCAAGCGCCTTGGCAGGCGAGGCAAGGTGCAGCCGCAGATCGCGCCCGACCGGCAACAGCGCCTCTTGCCCGGCAAGCGGCTCGCGGATGATGCCGCTGGCAAAGCTTGACGCGGCCTTGTTGGGCGCACCGGGACGCACGGAAATTGTTGGAAACCGAAGGCTTCGGCCAAGAATGAACCCCTTGCGGGTGGCGTCGCGCACCAAGAGTTCACCCATAAGCTTTTGCGTGCCATAGGACGAGCGCGGCGCAGGCAGGGTATCTTCGGTTATGGTGTCATTCGCGGCGCAGGAAAACACCGCAACCGAGGACGAAAAGACAAACACCGGCGGGCGCGCCATGGCCCGGCAGGCGGTGATAAGGTCGATGGTCGATTGCAGGTTCACCGCCATGCCAAGGTCGAAATCGGCCTCTGCCTGTCCCGAGACCACGGCGGCAAGGTGAATGACAAGCTCGGGGGCATCTTCCGTGATACGCGCCAATATTGCCGGCTCAGAGAGCGGACCGGGCAGGGCATGCACGCGGCGATGGGTGGCGGCAAGATCAGCGAGCGGCGCCTCGGCCATGTCGCAGGCAAGGATCGCCGAAATGCGTCTTTCCTGTCCGTTCACAACCAGAGTATCGCGCGCCGCAAGTGCGCCGAGAACCATACGCCCAATAAATCCGGCAGCGCCGGTGACGAGTATCCGCACCTGTCCATCCTCCCGAGCGGCACGCTGGCATTCAATGACAGCGCTGTCAATAGCGAGTGCATCCATGGCGAAAAGCACCAATGGCCAAGCAAAAAGAAATGACAGCCCTGTCATTCTTGCCCATGATAGGCGCGTCATGGATAATCAAGACACCCCGAAACCTGCCCCGCCAGAGCGCCGCCCGACCCTGTCACAGGTGGCCGCCGCCGCCGGGGTCAGCGAAATAACCGCAAGCCGCGCCTTGCGGGGCGGCGGGCTTGTGGCCGAGGCGACGGCGCAAAAGGTGCGGGTCGCGGCGCGGGCGCTGAACTATGTGCCCAACCGGCTTGCCGGCGCACTTGCGGGCGGGCCGTCGCGTCAGGTCGGGGTGATCCTGCCATCGCTCTCCAACAGCGTGTTTGCCGATGTGCTCAAGGGGTTGGAGGATCGCCTTGAGGATGCCGGTTATCAGCCGGTGCTTGGCATCTCGAATTATGATCCGGCGCGCGAAGAGCGGCTTATCCAAAACCTCTTGTCATGGCGCCCGGCCGGCGTGGTGATTGCCCCCAGCGATATGACCGAGGCAAGCCGCGCCCTGCTGGTTCAAGCGGGTTTGCCGGTGGTCGAAATCATGGATGTCGATGCCACGCCCACCGATATGGCGGTGGGGATTTCGCACCTGTCGGCGGGGCGCGCGATGGCGCATTACCTGTTGGGGCGCGGATACAAGCGCTTTGCCTATCTTGGCCATGAAATTGACAGCGATCTGCGCGCGGTGGCGCGGCTTGACGGATTTCGCGCCGCCCTTGGCGAGGCGGGTCAGAGCCTTTGCCAGTGCCTGACGCTTGAAGGCCCATCCTCGGTCAACCTCGGGCGCAGCGGGCTGGCCCGGCTTTTGGCCGAGGCGGATGTCGCGCCGGATCTGGTCTATTTCTCGAATGACGACATGGCCGTCGGCGGGGTGTTTCATTGCATGACGGCAGGGATTTCGGTGCCTCGCGATCTTGCCTTGGCAGGGTTCAACGGGCTTGAGATCGGGCAGGCGCTGCCGGTGCCGCTGACCACGATCGCGTCCAACCGCGCCGCGATCGGCACCGAGGCGGCGCGCCATCTTCTGGCGCGCTTCAATGGCGAGACGCCGTCACGGTCGCACGATGTCGGCTTTGCCCTGATCCCCGGCAAAACCGCCTGACCCCTGTTGGGAGCCGACCCGACCGCCAACCCTCTTATCACCGTTTGCGCTCACGCCCGAGATCGGCGCGCAGGGTGGCGCGCGCGCGCGCCAGACGCGACATGACAGTGCCGGGCGGCACCCCTGTGCGCTCTGCCAGATCGGCGGGGCTTGTCTCGCCGGCCGCCACCAGCCGCATAAGGCGCTCCTGATCGGCGGGCAGGCGTCTGATGGCGCACATCACCTCGCTCAGGGCGCAGGCATCAAGGGCATCGGGCAGGGTCGTAGTCACCACCTCTGGTGCGCCAAGCGGGATCTGGCCACGGCGCAGCCCCTGGCGGTGTTGATTGCGCAGCGCGGTCATCGCATAGGCGCGCAGATTGTCGATCTCGGCCCCTGCATCAAGCCGTATCCAAAGCTTGAGCAGCACCTCCTGACAGAGGTCCTGCGCCCCATCGCCATTGCGGGTAAGGCGGTGCGCGACGCGCAGCAGGTCGGGCATCAGGGCGATCAGGGGATCGGTGTCGGACATCGCAAGCTCTTGTGGTGAGGCCCGAGTTTTGCGGCTTTCCCCGGCGCAAGCAAATGGGCAGATTCCGCCGATACCGCTCTGGGGGGCTTTTTGGGCAAGGCTTCGCCGGTTCATGCGCGCCCTATCGGCGGGGCGCCGCGCGTTGGGGCAGGACGCGGGTATCGGCGGGACGCCCCGGCCATCTACGGCGTCTTGGGGTGTAAGGTTCGCGGCTGTCGCGGCCTTTCAACCTGACCATCAAAGGAGATCAGAGATGACCAAATTCATCGTACTTGTGCTTGGACTTGGCGCGCTTGCCAATTCGGCGATTGCCATGGGCGAAGCCGTGGCCGAGCTTGACGTGAACGGTGATGGCATGCTGAGCGTAAGCGAGGTGCAAGCCGTCTATCCCGAGATCAGCGCCGAGACCTTTTCAGCGGTCGACACCAACAGCGACGGCGCGCTTGACGATGCCGAGCTTGTGTCGGGCCAGGAACAGGGCCTCTTGCCGGATATGTCGGTGAACTAAGCGTTTACCGATATCCCCCCCGGAGGTTGCGCAGTTTCCCCAGAGTGCGCAACCGATCAAGGGGGACGGTGGGCCGTGCCTTTAAACCGGCGCGGCCCGTTGCACCATCCCGAACAGATCGCGCGGATCGTCGGGATCGGCCAAAAGATCAAGGTCGATGAAAAGATCAGTGCCGTTTATATTATCGCGCACATAGCGCAGCGCCGAAAAATCCTCGATTGCAAAGCCGACACTGTCAAACAGGGTGATCTGTTCGGGCGAGGTGCGCCCCTTGGCGGTGCCGTTGATCACCTCCCAGATCTGGGTGACGGGGTGATCGGGGGCCAATTGCTGAATTTCGCCCTCGATCCGGGTTTGCTCGGGGTATTCCACAAAAATATCGGCGCGGTGCAGGATCGCCGGGGCCAGTTCGGTCTTGCCGGGGCAATCACCGCCGATGGCGTTGATATGCACGCCCGCGCCGACCATGTTGTCGGTCAGGATGGTGGCATATTGCTTGTCGGCGGTGCAGGTGGTGATGATCTGTGCGCCTTCCATGCTGTCCTCGGCGGATGTGCAGGCGACGACGGTCAGCCCCATGCCCGAAAGGTTGCGCGCGGCCTTGGCGGTGGCGGCGGGGTCGGTGTCGTAAAGGCGCACGGTCGTGATGCCACAGATCGCCTTCATTGCCAGGCTCTGAAATTCGGATTGCGCGCCATTGCCGATCATCGCCATCGTGTCGGCGCCCTTGGGGGCAAGATATTTCGCCACCATCGCCGAGGTGGCGGCGGTGCGCAGCGCGGTCAGCACGGTCATTTCCGACAACAGCACCGGATAGCCATTGCCGACATTCGCCAGAAGGCCAAAGGCGGTCACGGTCTGCAAGCCATCGGCGGTGTTCTTGGGGTGGCCGTTGACGTATTTAAAGCCATAAACCTCGCCATCCGAGGTCGGCATAAGCTCGATCACGCCCTCGGCGGAATGGCTGGCGATGCGGGGGGTCTTGTCAAACAGCTCCCAGCGGCGAAAATCGGCCTCGATATATTCGGCCAGTCCGCGCAGCATCGGCTCGATGCCGATGTGATGCACAAGGCGCATCATGTTGTCGACAGAGACAAACGGCACGAGAGCCTTGTCAGAGGGGGGCAGGGTGGTCATGCGGTTGCCTCGCGAAAATGGGGGATGTTGGGGTCGGATCAGGAAAAGGCGCGGGTCGGGCGGTCAAACACGCGGCGGCCAAGCGCCGAGGCGGCAAGATCAACCATCACCTGCGCGGTGCGCCCGCGATCATCCAGAAACGGGTTCAGCTCGACCAGATCAAGCGAGGTCATGAGACCGCTGTCGCTGATCATTTCCATCACAAGATGGGCCTCGCGGATGGTGGCGCCGCCGGGCACGGTGGTGCCGACCGCCGGGGCAAAGGACGGGTCAAGGAAATCAACGTCAAGCGAGACATGCAGCGCGCCATTTACCGCCGCCACATCGTCAAGAAAGGCGCAAAGCGGCGGGGCGATGCCTTGCTCGTCAATCGCGCGCATGTCGTGATAGCGGATATCGCTGTGCTGAAGCGCCTCGCGTTCGGCCATATCGACCGAGCGCAGCCCGAGAATACAGATATTGCCCTGCGCGATCGGATGCTTGACCTCGGGAAAGCCGTGAAAGCCCTCGCGCCCGGTGACATAGCCCAAGGGCGTGCCATGCAGGTTGCCCGAGGCGGTCGATTGCGGCGTGTGAAAATCGCTATGGGCATCAAGCCAGAGCACGAATTGCGGCCGCCCCGTCGCGGCGGCATGGGCGGCCACGCCGACGACCGAGCCAAGCGACAGGCTGTGATCGCCGCCAAGAAAGATCGGCAAGCCCTGCGCCATCGCCGCCTCGCCGGCCTCGATCAGGGCGGCGGTCCAACCGGCGGTTTCGATCGCGGCAAAGACATGGGGCGGCATATCGGGATGACGCTCTGCCGGGGCAGGGGTGAGATTGCCCATGTCCCTGACGTCATGGCCCAGACCGGACAGCGCCTCGGCAAGGCCGGCGGTGCGATAGGCATCCGGCCCCATCAGGCAACCGCGACGATTTTTGCCGCTATCAACAGGCGCACCAACCAGAATGCAGGTCTTTGTGGTCATGATCTTGTTCCTTTCGGGGTTGCGTGCAAATTGCTGCCATTACGGGTTGATTTATAGCCGCAATTTTGCGCTATTCGGGCATTGTTTTTACATAACGGATGAAAGAACCGGCGAAATGGACGATATTGATCGCAAATTGATTTCAGCGCTGCGCCATGATGCGCGGGCCTCTCTGTCGGATCTGGCGCTTGGGCTTGGGGTGTCGCGCACCACGGTGCGGGGGCGGATCGACCGGCTTTGCCAGCGCGGCGAGATCGTCGGCTTTAGCGTGGTCTTGCGCGGGGACACGGCGCGCGATCCGGTGCGCGGGCTGATGATGCTTGGCATCGAGGGGCGCGGCGCGGATCGGATCATCCGCCAGCTTAACGGGCTAAGTGCGGTGCGCGCGTCCCATACCACCAACGGGCGGTGGGATGTGATCGTCGAGATCGGCACGCCGACGCTGGAAGAGCTTGATCAGGTGCTGGGGCAAATCCGCCGGTTCGACGGGATCGCGCATTCCGAAACCAGCCTTTTGCTCAACACCCGCAAATCGGGGCGTTAACCGCGCCGCAAGGCCAGAAACCAGACAACGGCCAGCCCGAGCGACACAACCGCGTTCCAGCTTGCCATCGACAGGGTGAACATCTCCCATGGTACTTCGTCACAGCGTACAAGCGGCGCGGCCATGATCTGGGCCAGAAGGTCGTCGGTTGAAAGGCGTGTCGCGTCGCCCGCGGTGCAGGTGGTCGGACCTTGCCAAAAGCCACGCTCGACCCCGGTGTGATAAATCCCGATGCCCGCCGTGGCAAGGGCCGACAGCATGCCGCCAAAGGCCATGACGCGGGGCGCGAAGACCATCGCCAGCACGCCAAATCCAATCGCAATCACATGCGGCCAGCGTTGCCAGATACACAGCTTGCAGGGCGCCATATCGCCGAAATGCTGAAACGCGAGCGCCCCAAGCATCATCGCCGCAGAGCCACCCGCCGCCAGCAGGATCAGGTTTCTTTGGGTGAGAAAGGTCATAGGTGCCTCGCCAGATAAAAGCCGCCAAAAAGAAGGACCACAAAGACGATGGTCAAAATGCCAAGGCGCCGTTCGATGAAATCGCGGATCGGCGCGCCGAATTTGCGCAAGAGTGCCGCCAGGATAAAGAACCGCAAGCCGCGAGCAAGGATCGAGGTGGCGATAAAGGTGGCCAGCGGCATGCTTGTGACCCCAGACATGATGGTGATCACCTTATAGGGAAAGGGCGTCACCCCGGCGGTCAGCACGGCCCAAAAGCCGAAATCGTTGAACCGGGTGCGAAACGCTTCCATCGCGTCGCCCTTGCCGAGCGTTTCCAGGATTGGCTGGCCAAGTTCCTGATAGGCAAGCGCGCCGATGGCATAGCCCAAAAGCCCGCCGATGACCGAGGCGACAAGCGCCACGGTTGCAATCAGCCAGGCCCGTGACGGGCGCGCAAGGATCATCGGAATGATCAACACATCGGGCGGAATCGGAAAGACCGAGCTTTCGATGAAGGACACGAGCGCAAGCACCCAAAGGGCGTGGCGGTGGTCTGCCATACGCAGGGTCCAGTCATAAAGGCGCTTCATCATCGCGACGTTCTTTCCCTTGATTGACCGCGAGACAGCACGCAGCGCCGGCGGGGTCAAGGGCCGCGCGGTCGCAGGGCGTATAACTGGAGCAAAAAACCCGGTTTGGGCACTGGACGCGGGGCGCGACCTTCGCTAGAGATTTGCGCGTGCCCAAGTGGCGGAATGGTAGACGCAGGGGATTCAAAATCCCCCGCTGGTAACAGCGTGCGAGTTCGAGTCTCGCCTTGGGCACCACATTTCGCGAAAACGTGATTATACCCTGCGCGCGTTCTGCGAATCATGCGCTTGAAAGGTCCTTTGCCGGGCTATTGTTTCCAAACACTGAACGATGACCGCCCAAATTAGTGATTGGTCAATGAATCGCGCAGAACCCGTTAACGTTGTGGCGGAAATGTGGCGCAACTTTGCCCGACAAGCAGGCGTCTCAAAGTGAGAAACAATTACACGTTAGGGGTGTGTGTTAATCTTTTTATTCTGTGTGAACCGGCATTAATCGACTATTTTAGCGAAAATTTGCGGTTGTTTCAGGAAACAATGACTGTTCTTTTGTGGCGCTCGATGCCCCCATGACCTTTGTTCGCCTTGATTGAGGCCCCTATTTTGACGCCTTTCCGACGAAATTCCCTTTGGAGTTCCTGCGCATTTAGGTAAATCAAGGACAGCCCAACTGGGGGGCGATGTCTGTAGGTCGTGGGGGCGACCGCACAATTTTACGCATCATTCGGTGCGGCAAGAGGTGCGTTCGCTGCGTTGTTTTTGACAACACACCAATCGCACGCTGTACGGGATCGCTTTCCGTACGTGGCGTTGTCGATGTTCGGCAATCTCACTCTTGTATTTGGTTGTGCAGGTCGCCGTGCGCCAAAAACATCGTCGGCAATGGGAAAGAGATTTAACCGCCCGGTCACGATTGTGTCCGCGTGTCATTAGGAGAAGAACATGCCGATTAATAAAGTGGAAGGCGACAACGCCGCTAATCTAATTGATCTGGGTTACACTGGCGATGTTGAAGGCGATCAGATCGACAATAATGACGCGGCAGACCAATCCAATGACGACGTGGTCGACGGCTTTGGTGGCGACGACACGATTTTGTCCGAGGACGGCAATGACACGGTCTATGCTGGCTCCGGCAATGACAGCGTCGATGGCGGCATCGGCAATGACGTGATTTTCGGCGACAGCTCAAGCCCCGATGCGGGCGGGCGCGAAAGTTTTGAATGGGATCTTGCACCCGATCCCAACGATACCGCCCCGATCGAAAGCGGCGATCCGATCACCGGCTTCGTCCAGAACACTGGCACTGTCGATGTTACCTATTCGCAACTCGTGGCCACGGGCTCGAGTACAACCGAGTTTGCGGCCAACCCGCAAACCGTCGATGGCATTGTCACGGATGGCAGCCCGGCCGATCCCGGCAGCTCGCTTGCGGCCGACCTCAATGAAATCGGCACCTTCACCGATCTCAAGCTGGAATTCTCCGGCGGGGTAGAGAATATCTCTTTCCGTATCAACGATCTGGACGGCAGCGAGAATATCCGCGTTTATGCCTTTGACGAATTTGACAACCTGATTCCGGTCACCCTGACCGGGGGTGCTGCGGTTGTGGTCAACAGCGAAAACGAAGCCGAAGGCAGCGGCACCAGCGCGACCCTGGCCGATGACGATAGCGACAATTCGGTTCTGGTTGATATCCCTGGCCCCGCAGTATCGCTTGTGATCCGCTATCAGGAAACCGATTTTGATGCGGATGGCATTAATGTCACCGACGTGTATTTCGACGCCCCCGGTGGTGCAATCGACACTGGCGTGCCGGGTGACGACACGCTTTTGGGCGGCGACGGCGATGACAGCCTGTTTGGCGAAGCGGGCGACGATGTTCTTACCGGCGGCGCGGGTGCCGACTCGATCGAAGGTGGCGATGATCAGGACCTGATCGTCGGCGGCACTGCGGGCGATCTGGCCGATGGCGGCAGCACCGGCGTGGACAATGACACGCTTGACCTGAGCGGCTCGGGTCCGCTTCGGGTTGCCGAGCAAACCACCGATCCGGACGGCAATTCGACCTCTGGGCGGATTGAATTCCTTGACGGTGACGGCGCAGTGACCAGCGAAATGACCTTCCGCGAGATCGAGAACCTGATCTTGCCGGATAACACCCCGCCGACAACCGTGGATGATACCGCGACCACCGACGAGGATACCTCGGTTGATATTCCGGTTCTGGCCAATGACGACGATCCCGATGGCGATCCGCTGACGGTGACCGAGGCGACGGCGCCGAATGGCACGGTTGTGATCAACCCCGACAACACGCTGACCTATACGCCCGACCCCGATTTCAACGGGCCGGACGAGATCACCTATACGGTTGACGATGGCAATGGCGGCACGGCGACGGGCACCGTTGCGGTCACCGTGAGTCCGGTCAATGACGCGCCGGTGGCGGGGGACGACGCGGTTCCGACCGATTTCGAGACCGCAATCGACATCCCGGTTCTGGGCAATGACACCGATGTGGATGGCGACACCCTGCGCGTCGACAGCGTTGGCCCGGCGAGCAATGGCACCACCGCGATCAACGCCGACGGCACGCTGGCCTATACGCCGAACGCGGGCTTTAGCGGCACCGACACGTTCGACTATACCGTGACCGACGACAACGGCGGCACCGATACCGCGACCGTCACCGTCACCGTCACCGTGGGCACCGCGCCGCCAACACGCGACGGGATCGTTGACGGCACGCCGGGTGACGATCTGATCGACACTGCCTATGCGGGCGATCCGGATGGCGATTTTGTCGATGCGGGTGATGCCATCCTACCCGGCGCGGCACCGGATGATGACAGCATTCGCGCAGGCGATGGCGATGACACGATCCTCGCCGGTCTTGGCGACGACCAGATCGAGGCAGGCGACGGCAGCGATAGCGTCTTTGGTGGTGCTGGCGATGACACTATCGACACAAGCGCCCCGCTGGCCACTTCGCCGCTTCCCGATCTCGGCTTTCCGCCTTTGGTTCCGGTTGATCCCGACCCCGAGAATGACCGCGACTTTGTCTCGGGCGGCGATGGCAATGACACCATCACCACCGGCGACGATGCCGACACCATCACCGGTGGCGCGGGCGACGACGTGATTGACGGCGGCATTGATGCCGACCTGATCGAGGGCAATGATGGTGCCGATACGATCATCGGCGGCGAAGGCTCGGATACGATCCGCGTCGGCGCGGGCGATGACCTTGTTTATGGCGGGCTTGACCCAAGCTTCCCGGACGAACTTAACATCCCCGATGCCACAGATCCGGTGACCAATAACGGTCAGGACCTGATCTTTGGCGAGGCGGGCAATGACACGATCTTTGGTCAGGACGACGATGACACGATCTTTGGTGGCACCGGCGATGATGTGATCGACGGCGGCATTGATAACGATGTGATCGACGGCAATGACGGCAATGACGATCTGTCTGGTGGCGATGGCGACGACTCGCTGCGCGGTCAGGCCGGGGCCGACACGCTTGACGGTGGTCTTGGCGATGACACGCTGGCCGGTGGCGACGGCGATGACGTTCTCACCGACGATGCCGGAAGCAACCTGCTTCTTGGTCAGGCGGGCAATGACAGCATCCTTGGCGGCAGTGGCGACGACACGATCAGCGGCGGTGCGGGCGACGATACCATCGACAGCGGTGACGGCGACGATATCATCACCGCCGGCGTTGGTGATGACGAGGTCACCGGCGGCGCCGGCAATGACAGCATTCGCGGTCAGGACGGCGACGATGTGCTGAGCGGCGGTGACGGCGATGACACCATTCAGGGCGGCAATGGCAATGACACCATCTCGGGTGGTGACGGCGTCGACAACCTTCAGGGTCGCGCCGATGCGGATGTCTTCCTTGATGCTGGTGCCGGTGACACGGTCGATGGCGGCACCGGCGATACCGGCGGTGGTGACTTTGACACGCTTGACCTTACCGGTCAGGGCCCGCTTCGGGTGGTTGGGCAAACCGTCGATGCCGATGGCGATTCTACCAGCGGCACGGTCGAGTTCCTTGACGCGGACGGCGTTGTCACCGGGGCGCTTCAGTTCCGCGAGATCGAGAACCTGATCCCCTGTTTCACCCCCGGCACGGTGATTGCGACGCCGCGCGGTGAAAAGCTTGTCGAAGAATTGCAGGTCGGTGATCGCATCATCACCCGTGACAACGGTCTTCAGGAAATCCGCTGGATCGGGCACCGCGCGCTTGGCGGTCAGGATCTGATCAAATCGCCGCATCTCAAGCCGGTTCTGATCCGGGCGGGGGCGCTTGGCCAGGGTCTGCCAGAGCGCGACATGCTGGTCAGCCCGCAGCACCGTATCCTGCTCAACAACGAACGTGCGGCGCTTTACTTTGAAGAGCGCGAAGTTCTGGCAGCGGCCAAGCACCTGACCGGTCTGGACGGTGTCGATACCGTGGAAAGCAGTGGCACCACCTATATTCACTTCATGTTCGATCAACACGAAGTCGTGCTCTCGAACGGTGCCTGGACCGAAAGCTTCCAGCCTGGTGAACAGGTTCTGGACGGCATGGGCAGCGCGCAGCGCGATGAGATCTATGATCTGTTCCCGGAACTGCGCGATGTCAAAGGCCTTGAGGCCTATCAGTCGGCGCGGCGCTCTCTCAAGCGGCACGAAGCACAATTGTTGGTGAAGTAAGTCATCCGGTTTGCAGCCGGCCTGCCCATCCCCTTAGGGGGGTGGGTTGGCCAGAAATCGGTTGCGGGGGCTGACCCGGTTTCGAAATCGTGAGCAATCCCGGTCAATGGCCGGGATTGTTTCCGTTTTGGCGCCAATGAATAAGGTTAACGCCCGCTGCGCGCCCGCCATGCCGCCCAGTCCTCGGGGGTATCAAGGTCGGTGGTGGCGTGGGCATCGGGAAGGGTGACCTGCATCACCGGTTCGCTTCGCAGGAGTGCCCGCGCGCCCTGATCGCCGCTTAGACGTTTGAGGGCGGGAAACAGGCCGGCGGGGAAAATCACCGGATGACCGACTGTGCCGTCGCCATCGGTGGCACGGTAAATGTTTTTGAAATCAAACGCCTGAAGCATGATGTTAAGGTCGCTCAATTCAAGGTCGGGCATATCGGACAGCACCACCATAAGCCCCTTGGCGCGGCGCGCTTTGGCCCAGTCTGCGCCGACCCTGATCGAGGCGGCGATGCCCTCGGCGGCTTCGGGGACATCTTGCACGTGAAGCCGCTGATCGGTGATCCCGGCAAGCGCCGCGCGCCGCGCCGGGCGATCGACGGGCAAGGTCACCAGCACGTCACAGCCGGTGCGCAGCGCCATCAGCACCTGACGGCGCAACAATGCCACCCCATCGACCAGCTCCAAAAGCTTGTCGCGCGGTGCCATGCGCGCGGACGCGCCGGCGGCAGGAATGAGTAGCGCGACATCGGGCATGGCAGTCTCCTTAAGGTGCCGCGCCTAGCGGATCAGATTCATCCTGATCTTGAGCCCGCGGCGCGCCTCTTGTGGCAAGTGCCGGTTGAGATAGCGGTTGATCAGGCCAAAGAGGGTGATCACCGCCAGCGTCAGGATGACGAAAAAGCCCGCCAGAATCGGGTAGGGTACGAAGGGGTTGAAGGTCTTGTCGGCGAAATACTTGGCATAATAGAGCGCATCCCCGCGTTGTTGCCAGACCGGAAAGCCGGAAAAGAACACCAGTGTGGTGGCGTGAAACAGAAAGATCGCCTCGTTGGTATAGGCCGGCCAGGCCAGCCGCAGCATGGTCGGCCAGATGATCCGGCGAAACCGCGCCATGCCGCTAAAGCCATAGGCATCGGCGGCCTCCACATCGCCCTTGGGGATCGAGCGCAGCGCACCATAGAAAATCTCGCCGGAATAGGCGGCGGTGTTGAGAAACAGCACGATCAGCGCCCCGGCCCAGGCGCGGGTCAGCCAATCGGTTGTGGCGGTCAGGGTGACAAGGCCAAGGTCGATCGTAAATCCGATATCGGGCAAGATCACGAAGGCCTCGTAGGCCAGGAAAAACTGG
>JAVVFB010000054.1:0-14838 GCA_032251095.1 Roseovarius sp.
GTGGCCGTGATATCGACATCGCCCAGATCCTGCTTGCCGCCCGGAAAGGCGATCTGGCCGGGGTGATGTTTCAGGGCGGACGAGCGTTTGGTCAGAATCACCCGCGCCACACCACCGGTTGAAATCACCGGCACCAAGACCCCGGCCGCCCGAAGTTTGCGCCCCGCAGGCAAGGTTATCTCGGGGTTTAGATCATAATCAGACGAGGCTCGAGGCATGGCACCTAGCGCATCAAGCACCCGGTCAAGCGGATCAGGACGCGTCACCGGACGCCTCTTTTGCTTCAAATCCGACCGTGGCCGGATCAAGCTCGTAATGCGCGCCGCAAAACTGGCAATCGGCGGTCACGATCCCCTCGTCAGTGGTCATCGTCGCAATATCCTTGGCCGAATAGATCGACAGGCTGTTGCGCACACGATCCTCGGAACAGCTACAGCCAAAGCGCACCGGCTGGGCATCAAATACCCGCGGGCCCTCTTCGTGAAACAGCCGCAACAACAGGTCGGTCGGCGCCACCGATGGCCCGATCATTTCAAGGTCTTCGACCGTATCAAGCAGGATATTCACCCGATTCCAGTTTTCCGCCTCATCCCCGTCAAGGATATCCTCGGGCAACAAAAGCCCCGCTTCGCCAGACCCGCCACCATGCGCAAAGGGCGAGGCCTTGGGCATATGTTGCAGCATCACGCCGCCCGCGCGCCAATGCTCGTCGCCGCCCGATTCGGTCGACTTGCCAAAGCTGAGGGCAAAACGCGTCGGAAGCTGTTCGGACTGGGCGAAATAGGCCTCGGCGCAACTGCGCAGACTGTCGTCGGCAATCGGCGTGATCCCCTGATAGGGGGCCATGCCTTGGCCCTGATCAATCAGCACGGCGAAATAGCCCTCACCAAGCTGTTCAAACGGCGCCGCATCGGTAAGGCGCTCGCGGGTATAGCTCGCATAGGCACGCATGCGCGCGGGTTCGCCGTCATCAGTGGGGCCATAGTAATCGGTGGCGATCATCCGCACCGGGCCGTTGGTCTGAACCTGAAGCGACAGTTTCCAGCGCAGCTTGATCGTCTGCCCGATCAACGCCGTCAAAACCGCCATTTCAGCAACCAGCGCCTCGACCACCAGCGGATAGTCATGTTGCCTGAGGATACCATCCAGCACCCCGTCCAGCCGCGCAACGCGGCCACGAATATCTGCGTCGTCAAGCTGGAACGGCAATATGGTGTCGTCCCAGGCGATTTTTTGTCCGAGTGTCATGGGGTTTCCTTCAGCGCCGGTTCTTGGCATATCGCAGCTATATAGGCAGGGCAAGTCGGCGTCCAAGGGGGCAAGCCATGATCAGACGTTTCGGAGATACACCCAAGCCCGGCATTTCATATCGCCGACGACCGGGCGTTTATGCGATTTTGCCCCGTGACGGACGGTTGCTTGTCACCCATCAAGCCGAGCCGACACCCGAACTCCAGTTACCCGGCGGCGGCATTGATCCGGGCGAATCACCGCTTCAGGCATTGCACCGAGAGGTGTTCGAGGAAACCGGCTGGAAGATCGCGCGACCGGTGCGCCTTGGTGTCTTTCGGCGGTTCACCTATATGCCTGAATACGAGATATGGGCCGAAAAGGTCTGTGTCATCTATCGCGCGCATCCGGTGCGCAAACTTGGCCCGCCATCAGAGCCCGGGCATCAAGCCATCTGGATCAGCCCCGAGAGTGCCGCGCGTGAGCTGGGAAATGCAGGGGATCGGTATTTTGTCAGCCTGGAAACAGGTTTGGCTTGAACTCAAGCAGAACCGCCGACACGTCATCGTTGAAATCCGCGTCGCCGGCAAATTCCGACAGCTTCCAGATCAGCGATTCAAGACAGGCCATGCCACGGGTCTGGCGCAGATCGCGCAGGATACTCGCAAGCCCCGTATCATCCAAAAGAGCGCCGGACGCGCCCGCGCATTCGATGATGCCGTCAGAATGAATAAGCAGCCGATCACCCGGCGCCATCGTGACCTCGAATTGTTGGTATTCCGCCCCGTCGATCAGCCCGACGGGAAGCCCGCCGCGCCCGACGAATTCAACCTGTCCGTTGGCCCGCTGCAACGCCGGATAAGGGTGGCCCGCCTGCGACATGATCACCTTGCCGCTGGCCAGATCGACATCAGCCAGAAGCAAGGTGAAATAATGCTCGGTTTCCATCTCGCTCATGATCAGACGATTGAGATTGGCAATCACCTCGGAAGGGGGGCGGGCAACAAACTGGCCACTGGCGGTCTTGCGCAGCGCGAGATTCTGTTCCGGCACCGACGACGAAAGATATCCCGCAAGCCGCGCCGTCATCAGGGCAGAGCTGATGCCGTGGCCCGAGACATCGATGCCATAAAGGCCAATGCGCTGATCACTGATCGGGAACATGCCCACAAGATCGCCGCCCACATGCCCCGCCGAATGCAGCATCAATGACACTTCGGCGCTGCCGTAATCGCGATAGCGTTCACTGACCAGGGATTGCTGAAGCTTTTTCGCTTCGATCAGATCACTATCGAGCAGGTCATAGAGCGTCTGCAATTCATCCAGCGTTGTCTTGATCAGGCGGTTCTTCTCGGTCAACTGGCGCTCCATCCGCAATATCCGCGCGCCTGCGGAGATCCGGGCGCGCAATTCGGCGGCATTGACCGGTTTGGTCAGAAAATCATCGGCGCCCGCATCAAGCCCGAGCGCCACTTCGTCTTTATCGCTTTTCGACGTGAGCAAGATGAAATAGCCATAATGATCGCGTGACATTTGTCTGAATTCTTTACAAAATTCCAAGCCGCTAAGCCCTGGCATCATCCAATCGCTCATCACCAGATCAGGCGGATTATCGCGGCATAACGTCAAGGCATGATCGCCTGATTCGGCCTCTTGAACCTCAAATCCCCACCGCTGAAGCGACGCCGTCAAAATGCGCCGTTGCAGGCGGCTGTCATCCACCACAAGCACGCGGCGAATCACTTCGCCGCCAGCATCCGTATCCGACATTTCCTGCATCTGTGACCGCACAACCGCACCTTTTGTTGACCTGTATAAGGCCTAGCGCGACCGTCTTAACGGGGAGTGAATGCTAAAAGTTTTCCAATCTTACCGCCGGCGTTTAACCTTTTATCAGTAGCTTTCGGCGCAGTGTGCAAAAGACTGAAAGGAGGCCGAATAATGATCGATTGGGTGCGTGTTCAGGATTTGAGCGATGAAATCGGGTCAGATGCTTTTGGCGAGGTCGTCGAGTTGTTTCTTGAAGAGGTGGATGGCGAGATTGACAAGCTGCGCCATATATCGGACCGAAGCGAGCTTGAAAGCCAGCTTCATTTTCTCAAAGGCAGTGCGCTAAACCTCGGCTTTGCCGCGTTTTCCGATCTCTGCCACAAGGGTGAAATGGCCTCGGCCACCGGGCAGCAGGAAAGTGTGAATATCCCTGAAATTCTGACATGCTATGATGCGTCGAAATCCGTTTTCCTATCAGAGCTTGACAGCGTAATCGCCGCCTAGATCAAAAATTCGCTTAGAACCTTATCCTTTGTGATATCGCGGTAATCGAACCCGGCCTCGGCAAGTTTCAAAAGGAAATGTTTGAAGTTCTCTGGGTTTTTGGTCTCGATCCCGATCAGAACAGATCCAAAATTGCGCGCCGACTTCTTGAGATACTCGAACCGCGCGATATCGTCATCCGGGCCCAGAATTTCCAAAAACTCACGCAGCGCGCCGGGCCGCTGTGGCATCCGCAGGATGAAGTATTTCTTGACGCCCGAAAACCGCTGTGCGCGTTCCTTGACCTCGGGCAGGCGTTCAAAATCAAAATTACCGCCCGAGGTGACACAAACCACGGTTTTTCCCCGGATCGCATCCCCCATATCCTTGAGAACATCCACCGAAAGAGCACCGGCAGGTTCAAGAACGATCCCCTCGATATTGAGCATTTCGAGCATCGTCGTGCACAACCGATCCTCGTCGATCACCCGCGCATTGGCGGGGTCAAAATCGCAAAGGCGGGCAAAGGTCTTGGCCCCGATCTGGGCCACCGCCGCGCCATCGGCAAAGTTGTCGACATGATTGAGCCGCACCGGCTTGCCCGCCGCAAGCGCCGCCCCAAGACAGGCGCCACCCATCGGCTCGACCAAGGTCAGGCTTGAGCGATCCCCAACATAGCTTCGAACCCCCGCCGAAAGACCGCCGCCGCCGACCGGCATGATCAGATGATCGGGAAGACCCTCAAGCTGGGCCTCGATTTCAACCGCGACCGAGGCCTGACCCTCAATCACATCCTCATCATCGAACGGCGACAGGAAGTGCCCGCCGGTTTTCGCACAATAGGCCTGCGCGGCGTGCAGCGTGTCATCGAAATAATCGCCGGTAAGACGGATCGCTACCGCGTCGCCGCCAAACTTTTCGGTTTTGCCGATCTTTTGCTGGGGCGTTGTTACTGGCATGAAAATCACGCCCTTGACGCCGAAGTGGCGACACATGAACGCCACCCCCTGCGCGTGATTGCCAGCACTGGCACAAACGAACTGGCTGGTTTCGGGCGCTTGCGCCAACACCTTGCGCATCGCATTGAACGCCCCGCGCAATTTGTAAGAGCGCACCGGCGAAAGATCCTCTCGCTTGAGCAGGATTTCGGCGCCGTAACGCTCGGACAGATGATCATTGCGCTGAAGCGGTGTCGGCTCGAACACCTCGCGCATCGCGGCCTCGGCGGCCTGGGCCCTGGTTCTGAAATCAGTCATGCCGCCTGAGTGCCGCAATCGTGCCACTCTGACAAGGGTCAGAGATCGCGAACCTAGACAAAACCTCAGCAAAGCGCGATCAACCGGCTCCACTTGCCCCTTGGGGAAAAAGCCGCTACTCCGCCAGCCAGATTTGACGCAAGGGGAAAGTGAATGTCTGCGCCCAAAAAAGTTGTCCTGGCCTATTCTGGCGGCCTTGATACCTCGATCATTTTGAAGTGGCTTCAAACCGAATATGGCTGTGAAGTGGTGACCTTTACCGCCGATCTGGGGCAGGGCGAGGAACTTGACCCGGCCCGGAAAAAAGCCGAGCTGATGGGGATCAAACCCGAGAACATCTATATCGAGGATGTGCGCGAAGAATTCGTGCGCGATTTCGTCTTTCCGATGTTCCGCGCCAACGCCCTTTACGAAGGGCTTTACCTTCTGGGCACCTCGATTGCGCGGCCGCTGATTTCCAAGCGGCTGGTTGAAATTGCCGCCGAAACCGGTGCCGATGCCGTGGCGCACGGGGCGACGGGCAAGGGCAATGACCAGGTACGGTTTGAATTGGCCGCCTATGCGCTCAACCCCGATATCAAAGTGATAGCACCCTGGCGCGAATGGGATCTGAGCAGCCGGACCAAGCTTTTGGCCTTTGCCGAAGAAAACCAGATCCCGATCGCCAAGGACAAGCGCGGCGAGGCGCCGTTCTCGGTTGACGCAAACCTGTTGCACACCTCATCCGAGGGCAAGGTTCTTGAAGACCCGGCAGAGGCCGCGCCCGACTACGTTTATCAGCGCACGGTTAGCCCCGAAGACGCCCCCAACACGCCCGAATTCATCGAGGTCAGCTTTGAAAAAGGTGACGCCGTCGCGATCAACGGCGAGGCGATGAGCCCCGCCACGATCCTGACCAAGCTGAATGAATATGGCGGCAAGCACGGCATTGGGCGGCTTGATTTCGTGGAAAACCGCTTTGTCGGCATGAAATCACGCGGGATTTATGAAACCCCCGGTGGCACGATCCTGCTTGAGGCCCATCGCGGTATCGAACAGATCACCCTTGATAGCGGCGCGGGCCACCTCAAGGATTCGCTTATGCCGCGCTATGCCGAGCTTATCTATAACGGCTTCTGGTTCAGCCCCGAGCGCGAGATGCTTCAGGCCGCCATCGACAAAAGTCAGGAACATGTGACCGGCACCGTCCGCCTTAAACTTTATAAAGGCGCGGCGACGACCGTTGGCCGCTGGTCAGACCACAGCCTTTATTCCGAGGCGCATGTGACGTTCGAAGATGACGCTGGCGCTTACGATCAAAAAGACGCGGCTGGTTTCATTCAGCTTAACGCGCTGCGCCTCAAGCTTCTGGCGGCACGCAATCGCCGCCTCAAAGGCTAAGCGCCACCGCGCGCAGGTGTTGATAGGCGGGCATCGCCGCCTCTGCCAATACCGCGCGCGGGCCATCTAGATCGGGTAATGCCCCCTCGGCCGGGGCAAACCCGGTCGATTGATGCACAGCCCCATACCAATGCGCGGCCCAGACCCCGTCATCGGGGTGCCCGCCCGCTGGCCAGCTTAGCATCGCCGGATCCCAGCCAAGGCCAATGGCGGCACAAAGCCGTTTCAACATCGTCTCAGGGTCACGCCGGATATCCGACGATTCAACCACAACCGGACGGGCGCCCGCGGCGACAAGCTGATCGTAAAGCTCGGCCTGCTGGACAAAGCCGATATCGGCCAGGGCCGGATTGTCGTATTTCGCGGAAAAGCTTGCCGCAACCCGTGCCGGATGGCGGATCAGGAACACATTCGCCACGCTGTGCACCCAATCGCGCGGTATGCCCTCGATCATATGTTGCGACATGTGCTTTTGATAAAAATGTGCCTTACCGCCGGGGATCGGGCCCAAAAGGGTTTCGATCACCTTGGCCTGATCGGTCGGCTGCGACGCGATAATCTCGTCTCGCATGGGATGATCCAACCCGGTTTGGGCAAGGTAGGCGGCATAAAACGGCTCGTCCAGCACGGCACAATCGGCGCGTGCGCCAAAGCTATACATCATCGCCGTGCTAAGGTTGCGAGGCCCGGACCACATTGCGATCCGCATCTTTAGCCCCGCCCGACCAGAGAGATATCGCCGCGCATATCGGTTTGACGAAAATTCATGATTGCCTGCCCACGCCCTTTTCTATCACCATGAGTCTAGAATCGTCGAATCGCGGATGCAACAAAAGAGGTAAGGGCAGGATATGGAAGCGGATTTCTGGCATACGCGGTGGGAAAGTGCGCAAATCGGGTTTCACGAAGGCGAGGTGAACCGGATGCTGGCCGCGCATCTGGATGCCCTGTCAATCGCGCCGGGATCGCGGGTGTTCCTGCCGCTTTGTGGCAAGACGCACGACATTGCCTGGCTTTTGGCCAAGGGATATCGTGTCGTCGGCGCCGAACTTAGCGAGATCGCGGTGCAACAGCTTTTTGACGAACTGCCCCTCGTGCCCGAAGTGACACAGACAGGTCCGTTAAAACGCTATACCGCAGAGGGCATTGATATCTTTGTCGGTGATGTCTTCGATCTGACGCCCGAGATGCTTGGGTCGGTTGATGCCGTGTTCGACCGCGCCGCTCTGGTTGCTCTGCCCGAAGAAATGCGTGGTCGTTATACCAATCACATCGCAACGGTCACGCAACGCGCGCCGCAGTTGCTCGTGACCTTTGAATACGATCAATCGGTCATGAATGGCCCGCCATTTTCCCTTTCGCAATCCGAGGTAAGTGATCGTTACGGCGCGTTCTATGAGATCACGCTTTTGACCGATGCAGAGGTTCAAGGCGGGCTGAAAGGGGTTTGCCCCGCGCGGGAAAAGGCCCTGCGCCTTATGCCAATTTAGGCCGTTTGACGCTGAATCAGAGCCTTGTAAAGCCCTTGAATACGGGTCGTCACCGGCCCTTGCGCGCCACCCCCGATCACCCGGCCATCAATCTCGCCCACCGGGGTTTGCGCCCCAAAGGTGCCGGTCAAAAACGCCTCATCCGCACCATAGGTATCAACCAGCGAAAAATTCCGCTCGTAAACCGGGATGTCGTTGCCGCGGCACAGGTCAATGACCTTTTGCCGGGTGATCCCGTTCATGCAGTAATCCCCGGTGCTGGTCCAAACCGCGCCCTTGCGGATGATGAAAAAGTTACAGGCGTTGGTCGTGTTCACAAATCCATGCAGATCAAGCATCAGCGCCTCATCGGCCCCGGCCTTTTCCGCAGCGATGCAGGCAAGGATACAATTCAGCTTGGAATGCGAGTTAAGCTTGGGGTCTTGCGTCATCGGCAACCCACGAATATGCGGCACGGTCGCAAGGCGGATCGGGCGGGAGATCTTGGGTTTGGAATGCTCCATGATGATGGTCACGGTCGGCCCCTGACGGCTTAGTGACGGATGCTGAAACGGTCGGGTTTTAATGCCGCGCGTCACCATTAGGCGGGCATGCGCGTCGGTGGTCATTTCATTGGCCAATTGTGTGTCTATTATGGCCTGAAATACATCTTTTCGGGTCATTCCTATATCAAGGTCAATCGCTTTCGCCGCCTCGAAAAGCCGATCAAGATGCTCCTCCGCAAAGGCCCATGCCCCATCATAAAGCCGAAGCCCTTCCCACACGCCATCACCAAGCATGAAGCCACTGTCATAAACGCTGACAAGCGCCTCTGTTTTCGGCACAATCCGACCGTTCAGCCAGATCCTGATCTGCTCGTTGCGCGCATCTTCTTCGGCCTGATGTGTGGTCTGGTGCTCGCTCATGATATCCCCCGTTTTCGGTAAGCCTAGTGAGCCACCCGCACCAAGCCAAGGGCGAAATATTGCTCAACTGCGCGTGACTTCACGGGGACGTATCTTGGTGTGATCGTTCATTTGCTGCAGGATCACCTCATCAAAGGAGGTCAGGGCTATGATATTGCAAAAACGAGAGGTCAAGGCAGCCGTACTCGCATTGCTGATCGCCGTCGGGTTATGCGTTCATGCCAGCCGCGCGCAGCCGGGCGAGCCCCAAGAGATGGTTGTCGCTGGCGGATGCTTCTGGTGCGTCGAGGCTGATTTCGAAAAAGTGCCCGGCGTCATCGGCGCCGTATCGGGCTTTACCGGCGGAACAATCGAAAATCCGACCTATATAGAGGTAACCAAGGGCAGTACCGGGCACCTAGAAGCCGTAAAGATTAGCTTCGATCCGGATAAGGTTTCACGCGCGTCGCTGCTGAACCTGTTCTTCCGCTCGGTCGATGCAACCGATGCGGGCGGGCAATTCTGTGATCGTGGTGCAAGCTATCGCACCGCGATTTTTGTCTCTGATTCAGCGGAAAAGCCGCTTGCCAAGGCGGCTAAAACAACAGCGGAAAGCTCCTAGGCAAGAAGGGCTGCGGTTTCGGCGCTTGTCGGGATCGCCTCGGCAGTGCCCGGCCTTTGCACCTGAATCGCCGCCGCAGCCGAAGCCCGCCGGAGCGCCGCATTCGGCAAAAGCCCCTGCGCAAGTGACGCCACAAAATAGCCGGCAAAGGTGTCACCTGCGCCCGTTGTGTCAACCGGCGTGACCGGAAAGGCCGGACACACGATAACCTCGCCCGATACACTGTCCCGCCACTCGGCGCCATCGGCGCCACGGGTAATCAAAAGCTGCGGCACATCAATCACGCCCATCGCCTGTTCAAGCTGGCGCGCCTCGACTTGGTTCAGCATCAGGAGTGTCACAAAGGGCAATATCTCGCGCACCGCATTGGTGTCAAAAGGCGCGGCGGAATAGGCAAGCTTCAATCCAGCTGCCTGCGCCAGACGCGCGGAGTCAGCCTGCAAATTCGTTTCATTCTGCATCATTAGCCAATCACCCGGCGATGCCGCGCCCAGCGCCGATGTCACATCAGCAACTTCAAGCGCGCGATTGGCCCCCGGATAAATGACAATCGCATTCTCGCCCGCATCATCAACGCAAACCACCGCATGTCCCGACGGCGTATCGGATCGCACAACATGCCCAACGTCGACACCATATCCCTCAAGCTGATCGACCATCCAATCGCCATCAGGCCCAATAGCCCCGATATGACAAACCCGTTCACCCGCCCGCGCGGCGGCCACGGATTGATTGGCCCCCTTACCGCCAAGCGTGCGGTGATAGCGTTCTGCGGCAAGGGTTTCGCCCAGGGCGGGCAAACGTGACAGGCGATAGATGTGGTCGGCGTTGATCGAGCCAAGGTTAAAGATCATTCTCAGCCCCTGTTTCATCGTTCCGCAAATACTCAAACTCCAACGCCTGCCAAAGGTGCCGTGCCTAGCCCACCTTGCACGCCGCCAGAACCGCCATGTTCAGGATATCATTTGACGTAAAGTTCGACGAACAAATTTGAATCGACTGATCCACACCAGACAGGATCGGCCCGATTACCGTGGCCCCGGCCATTTCCTGCATCAGCTTGACAGAAATTGACGCCGAATGGCGCGCCGGCACGACAAGAATATTCGCCGGTCCGGTCAGGCGCTGAAACGGGTAATTCTCCTGCGCCACGATGTTTAGCGCAACATCAACGGTCATCTCGCCTTCAAACTCGAAATCAACACCGCGTGCCTCAAGCACCTTGGGGGCACGGTGCATTTTCTCGGCCCGCTCAGAACGCGGATAGCCGAATGTCGAAAAGCTGACAAAGGCAACGCGTGGCTCAAGCCCAAGATGACGCGCCACCCCGGCGGCACGGATCGCGATATTGGCAAGATCCTCTTCGTCAGGCCATTCATGCACAAGCGTATCGGCAATCAGGACGATCCTCCCCTTATGCAAAAGCGCCGTCACCCCAGCCGCGCCATGATGGGCGTCGGCGTCAAACACGTGGTTGATCAATTCAAGGACATGCGCGGATTTCCGTGTTGCCCCGGTCACAAGGCCATCGCCATGCCCATGGGCAAGCATCAAGGCAGAGAACACATGCCGGTCGCGCGCGGCGAGACGGTGGATGTCGTGGCGATCAAACCCCTTGCGCTGCAACCGCTTGTAAAGAAACTCTTTGTACTCGTCCAAGCGCTCGGTCTTTGCGGCATTCACGATCTCAAGCTCTCGTACCGCATCGCCAAGACCTGCGGCCTCAAGCTTTTCTTTCACATCACTGTCACGCCCGACCACAAGAGCCTTGCCAAGACCTGACCGCTGGTATTGTACGGCTGCACGCAAAACGCGGGGGTCATCGCCTTCGGCAAAGATCATCCGGGCCTGAGCGTTGCGGGCGCGGGCATTGATGCCACGAAGGATGCTTGCGGTCGGATCCATCCGCGATTTCAGCGAGACCTCATAGGCATCCATATCAACGATAGGACGGCGCGCCGCTCCGGTCTGCATTCCGGCGCGCGCAACCGCGGGGGGAATTGTGTAGATAAGGCGCGGATCAAACGGCGTCGGAATTATGTAATCTCGCCCGAACGAAAGCTTTTGACCATAGGCCATCGCAACTTCGTCCGGCACATCTTCGCGCGCAAGGCGCGCCAGGGCCTCGGCGCAGGCGATCTTCATCTCGTCATTGATCGCACGCGCGTGCACATCAAGTGCGCCGCGAAACAGATAGGGAAAGCCCAGAACGTTATTCACCTGATTGGGATAATCCGAACGGCCCGTGGCAACAATCGCATCAGGACGCACGGCATGCGCCTCTTCCGGGGTGATCTCGGGGTCGGGGTTGGCCATAGCGAAAATCACCGGGTTTTCGGCCATTGAGGCCACCATGTCTTGTGTCACGGCCCCTTTGGCAGACACACCAAGGAACACGTCCGCCCCATCCATCGCCTCTTCCAGCGTGCGCAGGGGGGTGGCGGCGGCATGGGCCGATTTCCATTGGTTCATGCCTTCGGTGCGTCCTTGATAAATCACGCCTTTCGTGTCGCACATGATGCAATTGTCATGCTTTGCACCCATGGATTTCAACAGTTCAAGACAGGCGATGCCCGCCGCGCCGGCACCGTTCAGGACAATCCTGACATCACCGATCTTTTTGTCCGACAGATGCAGCGCATTGATAAGACCCGCCGCACAGATCACCGCCGTGCCATGCTGATCGTCGTGAAAGACCGGAATATCCATCAGCTCTTTCAGGCGCTGCTCGATGATAAAGCATTCAGGCGCCTTGATATCCTCGAGGTTGATGCCGCCAAAGGTCGGCCCCATCAACTTGACCGCATTGATGAACGCCTCTGGGTCTTCGGTATCAAGCTCGATATCGATCGAATTCACATCGGCAAAGCGCTTGAACAGAACCGCCTTGCCTTCCATCACCGGCTTTGACGCGAGCGCACCAAGATTGCCGAGCCCAAGAACCGCCGTCCCGTTCGAAATCACCGCAACAAGATTGCCCTTGTTGGTATAGTCATAGGCAAGCTCGGGATGCTCTGCGATTTCTTCGCAGGGCACCGCCACGCCGGGCGAATAGGCAAGGCTAAGATCACGCTGTGTCGTCATTGGCACGGTGGCCGTGATCTCGAACTTGCCGGGGGTCGGCTCGAGGTGAAAGGCAAGTGCCTCTTCGCGGGTCAGTTTTTGTTTTGCCATGTTCGGGCCTGTGCATTGAATGAATTTCACCCTGCATAGCGGGGGAATCCGGCGGCCTCAACTGAAACGCGGTTTTGGCTTTCGCGACCGGGCCGGGATTTGTAAGGTCACGCCAAGCAAAAGGGGGCCCCCGTGACAGCACAACCATCGACCGTCACGCCGATGATGGCGCAGTATCTTGAGATCAAGGCGCAGTATCCAGAGGCGCTTTTGTTCTACCGGATGGGCGATTTTTACGAATTGTTCTTTGATGATGCGGCGGCGGCGGCCGCTGCGCTTGATATCGCGCTGACGAAGCGCGGCAAGCATCTGGGCGAGGATATCGCCATGTGCGGCGTGCCGGTCCATTCCGCCGAGGGCTATCTTCTGACGCTGATCCGCAAGGGGTTTCGCGTGGCGGTCTGTGAACAGATGGAAGACCCCGCAGAGGCGAAAAAGCGCGGCGCGAAATCGGTGGTGCACCGCGCCGTCGTGCGCCTTGTCACCCCCGGCACCTTGACCGAGGAAAGCCTGCTTGAGGCGCGGCGTCACAATTACCTTGCCGCTTTCGCACAGGTACGCGGCGATTGTGCGCTGGCTTGGGTCGATATTTCCACGGGGGCGTTTCATGTCATGCCCCTGACTGCGGCGCGGCTTGGCCCGGAACTTGCGCGCCTTGCCCCGCGGGAAGTGGTGATTGCCGATGGAGAGGAAGCCAGTTTAGGTGAAATAGTCACTGAATCGGGTGCATCCCTTACGCCGCTTGGCCGCTCTGCCTTTGATAGCATGGGCGGTGAAAAGCGGCTGTGTGTGTTGTTTGGCGTCAGCACGCTAGAGGCCTTTGGCCAGTTCACCCGCCCAGAGGTTGCCGCGATGGGCGCGATTGTTGAATGGCTTGAGATCACACAAAAGGGCAATCTGCCGCTTCTGCGCACGCCGGTGCGCGAACAACATGAACGCGCGATGCAGATCGACGCCGCCACCCGGCGCAATCTTGAGCTGACCCAAGCGCTTGGCGGGGGCAGGGCCGGGTCTCTTCTGGCCACGATTGATCGCACCGTGACCGCAGGCGGCGGGCGCCTTTTGGAGCGACGGCTTTCAAGCCCTAGCCGGGTTTTGGATGTGGTGAATGATCGGCTGGCGTCTGTTGGTTTTGCGGTGGAACAGCCTCGTTTATCCGCCGATTTACGCGAGACCCTGCGCAAGGTGCCCGACCTTGATCGCGCCCTGTCACGGCTTGGGCTTGATCGCGGCGGGCCGCGTGATCTGGCGGCTGTACGCAACGCGCTTGAGCAGGGTGAAGAGGTGGCTGCTCTTTTTGGCAATACTGATCTTCCTCTGCTTCTAGCCGAAGCGGCCAAGGGCCTGACCGGTCACAACGCGCTTCTTGATCTGCTTGATCAGGCGCTTGTGGCCGAACCGCCGCTTTTGGCACGTGATGGCGGGTTCATCGCGCCGGGCTATGACGCGGACCTTGACGAAGCGCGCCAGCTTCGCGATGAAGGGCGTGGCGTGATTGCGGCGATGCAGGGCGAATATGCCGCCCTGACCGGCATTCAGTCCCTGAAGATCAAGCACAACAACGTCCTTGGCTATTTCGTCGAGGTCACCTCGACCCATGCCGATAAAATGCTGGCGCCGCCGCTGAACGAGACGTTCAAACACCGCCAGACCACTGCCAATCAGGTCCGCTTTACCACCGTGCCCCTAAGCGAGATGGAGACCAAGATCCTGAATGCCGGCGGGCGGGCGCTTGAGATAGAAAAGCGGCTCTATGACGCCCTGAAAACCGCAATTCTTGAGCAATCCGCCGCCATCGCACAGGTCGCGCGGGGGCTTGCCGAGATTGACCTTTCGACCGCGCTTGCCGACCTTGCGGTTCAGGAAAACTGGTGCAAACCCATCGTCGACACCAGCCGCGCGCTTGACATCAAAGGCGGGCGGCATCCGGTGGTCGAACGCGCGCTGCGCGCCCAGAACGGCGCACAGTTCATCGCCAATGACTGTAATCTGGGCGGCGAAAGCGATATCTGGCTTTTGACCGGCCCGAACATGGCCGGCAAATCGACCTTCCTTCGGCAAAACGCTCTGATCGCACTTCTGGCGCAAATGGGAAGCTATGTGCCCGCCACCTCGGCCCATATCGGTCTTGTCAGCCAGCTTTTCAGCCGCGTTGGCGCCTCTGACGATTTGGCGCGTGGGCGTTCGACCTTTATGGTGGAAATGGTTGAAACCGCCGCGATCCTTAATCAGGCGGATGATCATGCGCTTGTCATTCTTGATGAAATCGGGCGCGGCACGGCAACCTATGACGGGCTTAGCATCGCCTGGGCGACGCTTGAAAACCTGCATGACGTCAACGGCTGTCGGGCGCTGTTTGCCACGCATTATCACGAGCTTACCAATCTGAGTGACAAACTGGATCGCGTCGAGAATGCCACCGTGACCGTCAAGGAACATGATGGCGATGTGATTTTCATGCATGAGGTCCGCCGTGGCGCCGCTGATCGAAGCTATGGCGTGCAGGTCGCGAAACTTGCCGGCCTGCCCGAGGCGGTCGTTGCGCGGGC
>JAVVFB010000055.1:0-14722 GCA_032251095.1 Roseovarius sp.
ATTGGCCTTCGAAGCAAAGGCTGCATAAATGAGCACTCGGAGCGGCACGAAAGCGCGACAGGTCCAACCTGCGGACGTGATGAACATGTTCCGCGAGCAATCGCATTCCTACACTTTCTCCTCCACGCTCGTCTCGGAAAGTGACAGGGCTGTCTGAACGACGGCATCGACCGTAATGCCAAAGTGGTCGAACAGCGTATCGGCCTGATCGGACGCGCCGAAACCGGTCATGCCGATGAACGGATCGCCCGGCCTTAGCCAGCGCTCCCAACCGAACCGCATCGCGGCTTCGACTCCGATACGCGGGGCAGTGCCCAGAACCCTGTCGCGATCCTCTGCGCTTTGCGTCTCGAACAAGTCCCAGCAGGGCATGGAGACCACGGCGGCGCGTATACCTTTCGTCGCGAGGGTGTCCCGCGCGGCCATGGCAAGTCCGACCTCCGTGCCGCTGGCCAAGAGGGTCACATCGCGCGCGCCGATCGTTTCGGACATCACATAGGCGCCGAGCGCTGTCAGGTTGTTGCCGGTGGTGCGTCGAACCTGTTTGACAGGTTGCTTGGACAGCGCAAACAGGCTTGGGCCATCGGTCATTTGCATCGCGATTGCCCATGCCTCGGCGGTCTCGACGGCGTCGGCAGGCCGAAAGACCTTCATGTTTGGCATCGCGCGAAAGCTGGCGAGAATTTCAACCGGCTGATGCGTCGGCCCATTGCTGCCGACGCCAATGCTGTCATGGCTGAAGACAAAGAGCGTCGCAGGCCCATCAGGGCGGCCATGCGCATCGCCGGGCGTTCATAATCGGCAAAGGCGAGATAAGTGACATTTACAGGCCGCAACCCGCGATGTGCCGCGATGCCGTCGCACATCGCCCCCATCAGATGCTCGCGCACCCCGCAATGCACATAGCTTCCCGAGCGGTCGGAGGCCGTAAAGGCGGTGCGACGGCGCTTGTGATTGGTCGGCGCTTCGAGATCGGCGCAGAGCACCTGAAGGTCGGGCAAGGCCTCGGTCAGAGCATCACACAGATCGCCTGACGAGGCGATCGTTGCACGCGGACCGGGGTCTGACGCCTGTTGCGCGACGATCCGGTCGATCGTGGCGTTCCAGTTTGCAGGCAACGCACCAAGCGTCCAGCGGCTGAATTCGCCGGACTGTGGATGCCCGTCAAGCCGCGCGCGCCAGTCTTGATGTGCCCGAGTGCCGCGTGACATGGATCTTGCCCAATGCCCGCGCACGTCGTCGGGGATGTCGAAAGGCGCATGCTCCCATCCAAGCATAGTGCGCGCCTCGGCGGCATCGGCCGGGGTGAGCGGGGCACTGTGACCGCCGCGCTGTCCCTGAAGCCGCGGAATGCCACGGGCGATGACGGTCCGGCATGCGACAAGCGTGGGGCGCGGATCCGCTTTGGCCGCGTCCATCGCTGCGCAAATCGCTTCTATATCGTGGCCGTCCACCTCTTCGACATGCCAGTTGGCTGCGCGGAAGCGCGCGGGCAGGTTCTCGCTGATCGAAAGGGCCGTATCGCCGTCATCCGTGATGTGGTTGTCATCCCAGAGAAACGTCAGCTTGCCCAGTTGCAGATGCCCCGCAAGCGAGATCGCTTCCTGTCCGACACCCTCTTGCAGACAGCCGTCGCCGACAAAGGCCCAGGTGCGGTGATCGACCAGATCCGCGCCGAATTGCGCGGCCAGTCGCGCCTCGGCCACCGCCATGCCCACCGAGCATGCAATGCCCTGACCCAGCAGGCCGGTGGTGATCTCGATCCCGGCGTCCTGTTCGATCTCCGGATGCCCGGCGCAAACCGATCCCAGCTTGCGAAAGGATTTCAGCGCATCGGTCGTCACGTGATCATACCCTGCCAGATGCAGAAGGGCATAAAGCAACATCGAGCCATGCCCGTTCGACAGCACCACGCGGTCGCGATCCGGCCAGAGCGGGTCTTTTGGATCGACCTTGAGGTGGCGGGCATAAAGCGTGGCTGCGATTTCGGCCATGCCGAGCGGCACGCCCTGATGACCTTCGCCCGCATTCAGGATCGAATCGAGGGCAAGAAAGCGGATGGACTGCGCCATGGATTGGATATCGTTCATGTTACGGCTTCCTTTTACAGGATGTCGCGGATGCGACGGATCGCTTCGCTGATATTGTCGGAGGAATTGGCATAGGAGAACCGCAGATACCCCTCGCCGTGAATGCCAAACGAGGTGCCGGCCACTGTGGCTACTCCGGCCTCATCGAGGAACTTGTTCTGCGCCTCGCGCGCGGTCAGCCCCGTGCCCTCGATATTGGGAAAGGCATAGAATGCCCCGCCGGGATCACCACAGCGCACGCCAGGCAGGCTGTTGAGGCCATCGACGATCAGGGAGCGGCGCGCATCGAAAGCCATCATCATCTCGTCCACCGCGCCCTGCGGCCCGGTCAGCGCGGCGAGGCCGGCGTATTGAGCCGCCGCATTCACGCAGGAATGGTCATTTATGGCCAGCTTTGTAACCCCGTCCACCGCGTCATCCGGCCAGACCGCGAACCCAAGACGCCAGCCGGTCATGGCATATGTTTTGGACCACCCGTCGAGCACGATAAGCCGGTCGCGGATCTCGGGATATTGCAGCAGCGAAACATGCTCGCGATCGCCATAAAGCATCCGGCTATAGATCTCGTCGGACAGCACGGCAACATGCGGGTGATCGGCGAGGCCTGTGACGAAGGTGTCGATCTCGTTGCGTGGCGTCACCCCACCGGTTGGGTTCGCGGGGCTGTTGATGATGATAAGCCGGGTGCGTGGCGTGATCCGCGCGAGGACGGCCTCGGCGGAAAAGGCAAACCCCTTGTCCTCTTCAAGCGTGATCGGCACCGGCGTCGCACCGCTATACCGGATGACACTTTCATAGATCGGAAATCCTGGGTTGGGATACATGATCTCGACACCGGGTTGGCCGAACATCATCACCGCAAAGAACATCGTCGGCTTGCCGCCGGGCACAATGACAACGTGATCGGGATTGACCTCTGCCCCGTGGCGCTTGTGCAGGTCGGCCGCGACGGCTTCGCGCAAGGCGGGAATGCCATTCGCCGGTGTGTATCCGTGATGACCATCCCGCAGCGCCTTGATCCCGGCCTCGACGATATGGTCCGGCGTCTGGAAATCCGGCTGGCCAATGCCGAGGTTGATGATGTCGCGCCCCTGTGCGGCAAGCGCCTGCGCCCGTGCGAGCACGGTAAAGGCCGATTCGGTTCCAAGGCGTGACAGGCTGTCTGCAAAGATCATCCGTGACATGAGTTTTCCTCCCTAAGGCAACGGCCGCACGTCCGTGGCGGGCGCGGAATCTCCTGTGTGTTACCCGATGACCGCCCTGAATGTTGTTAAGTTTTCCTAACAACATCTTTCAGTTTTCGCACGATACATCACCGGTTTTCGCCAGTATCGTTCTGGCAGGTCGACCATTCGGGAGGAACACATGACCGCTGAAACGCCATCTGGCGCATTCTCAAACGTCTCTCTGGAGATGCGGGCCTGGAGTATCCGCCGCAAGGCGCTTCTGATGGGCGAAGTCCAGGGTCAGGGTTACATCGGTCAAGCGCTTGGCGTCGCGGATGTGCTTGCCACCTCGTATTTTCATGCGATGGAGTATCGGCCAGAGGACCCAGAGTGGGAAGGTCGCGACCGTTTCCTTCTGTCGATCGGCCATTATGCCATCGCGCTTTATGCCGCGCTCATGGAAGCGGGCATTCTCCCGGACGACGAGCTTGAGACCTACGGCATGGATGACAGCCGCATGCCGATGTCGGGCATGGCGTCCTACACTCCGGGCATGGAGATGACCGGTGGGTCGCTTGGCCATGGCCTTGGGATTGCCGTGGGCATGGCGTTGGGGCTGAAGCGCAAGAAGAACCCGGCCTTTGTTTACAATCTGATGTCGGATGGAGAGCTGGGCGAAGGTTCGACCTGGGAAGCGGTGATGTCGGCCGTGCAGTGGAAGCTGGATAACCTGATCTGTATCGTCGACTTCAACAACCAGCAGGCCGACGGACCAACCCGCGACGCGCTTGCCGTCGGGGCGGAGGCCCCCAAATGGGAGGCCTTCGGCTGGCACGCTGTCGAGGTTGACGGCAATGATCTGGCGGCGCTGATCGCCGCTTTTGACACCGCGCGCGCGCTCAAGGATGACAGGCCCCGCGTTATCATCTGCAACACCCGGATGTGCAAGGGGGTCGATTTTCTCGAAGCCCGCGAAAGCAATCACTTTGTGCGCGTCGAGGCCGACGAATGGTCCAAGGCACTGGCGAAGTTGGATGAAGGAAAACCGCAATGACCCTCGCGTCCATGGCCCGCAAATACGAACCGCGCACTGTCAAGCTTGGCCCCGATGGCAAGAAGGTCGCGACCTCTGCCATGATCGCCTCGCTTGCGGCAGAAGGCTATGACACCGTCGCCGCCCCTTTCGGCGAGGCGCTTGTCGAAGCCGCAAAAAAGGAGGCGCGGATTGTTGGCCTGTCGGCTGACCTGTCGAAATACACCGACCTGCATATCTTTGCCAAGGCGATGCCCGAGCGGTTTTACCAGATGGGCATGGCCGAGGCGTTGCTTATGTCGGCCGCAGCCGGGATGGCGCGCGAGGGCTTCATTCCCTTTGCCACCACTTACGCGGTCTTTGCAAGCCGCCGGGCCTATGATTT
This sequence comes from Roseovarius sp., assembly GCA_032251095.1. Lineage (GTDB taxonomy): Bacteria > Pseudomonadota > Alphaproteobacteria > Rhodobacterales > Rhodobacteraceae > Roseovarius. The sequence continues at coordinate 4,675 of JAVVFB010000055.1, forward strand.
CATCGCCATGGCGATCGCCGAGGAAAACCTGCCGGTCAAGATCGTCTGCGCCCTGCCGGGCTTGACGACCGGCTATGGCCCCAGCCATCAGGCGACCGAGGATCTGGCCATTTTTCGCGGCCTGCCCAACATGGTGATCATCGACCCCTGCGATGCCTGCGACGTTGCCGGCATGGTCCCCGAGATGATCGCCCATGATGGCCCCGTCTATGCGCGCCTGTTGCGCGGCAAGGTGCCGACGGTGCTGACCCGTCACAAGCCGGATTACAAATTCAAGCTCGGCAAGGCCCAGATGATCCGCGAGGGGCGCGATGTGCTGATGATCTCTTCGGGGATCATGACGATGCGCGCACTCGACGCCGCTCAGCAGCTTGAGAAAGACGGGATCGACGTGGCCGTTCTGCATACACCGACCATCAAGCCGCTCGACGTTGACACCATCCGCGCCGAGGCCGCCAGGGACGGGCGGCTTGTTGTCACCGCCGAGAACCACACCGTGAACGGAGGCTTGGGCGAGGCGGTGGCGCGCGCCCTTCTCACCGAGGGTATCGCGCCCCGGTTCCGCATGATCGGCCTGCCGGACGAGTTTCTTGAGGCGGGCGCACTGCCGACGCTTCACGAGATGTATGGGCTCTCGGTCGACAAGGTCGCCGAGCAAATCAAGCGCTGGCTTTAAGCCACATGTTTTTTAGAGGAGAAGAGGCTATGGGCCTTCTTGACGGAAAAATCGCGATCATCACCGGCGCGGCCAGCCCGCGCGGCCTTGGCAAGGCTACGGCCCGGCTCTTTGCTGAACATGGCGCCACGGTCGTGATCCTTGATCTTGATGCAGGCCAGGCCGCGTCGGCCGCTGCCGACCTGCCGGGCGACGGCCATATCGGCCTTGCGGGCAATGTCATCGACAAGGCGGCCTGCGAAGCCGCCGCCACCGCGACGCTTGTGAAATTCGGTCGGATCGACATTCTCGTGAACAATGCTGGCATTACCCAGCCGCTCAAGCTGATGGAGATCGGGCCGGACAATTACGACGCGGTCACCGATGTGAACCTGCGCGGCACGCTCTACATGAGCCAGGCCGTCATCCCGACGATGCGCGCCCAAAAATCCGGCTCTATTGTCAACATGTCATCGGTGTCCGCACAGCGCGGCGGCGGCATCTTCGGTGGTCCGCATTATTCCGCAGCCAAGGCCGGTGTCCTTGGCCTGACCAAGGCGATGGCCCGCGAACTGGCCCCGGACAATGTGCGCTCCAACGCGATCTGCCCGGGTTTCATCGCCACCGACATCACGGCGGGCAAGCTGACGCCTGAAATGCAAAAAACCGTTCTTGACGGGATACCGATGGGGCGCGCAGGCGAAGCATCAGACGTGGCGGGCTGTGCCTTGTTCCTCGCGTCGGATCTTTCGGCCTATTGCACCGGCACCGAGGTCGACGTGAATGGTGGATCGCTCATTCACTAAACTCTTCGATACCCCTTGATTTTCCGGGGTTTTTCGATTGTCTTCAAAAGGGAGGAAACCATCATGAAGACCAACATCCTGGCCATTTTGGCCGCAACCACGGCTTTTTGCGGTGCGGCACAGGCGGAGGAAGTCATCTTCGCTCACGGCGCCAATCCCGGCAATCCCCGCTATGTCGCGGCCGAAAAATGGGCCGAGATCTATGGCGAATGTTCGGGGGGTGACAGCGTCAACGTGGCGCCGTCGGCCACCATGGGCAACGATGTCGAGATGCTGACATCGGCAACCGCCGGGGTCATCCAGGTCAGCGCCAACAGCCAGGGCGCCATGAGCCAGATCGTGCCGGAAATCGGCCTTCTGGGCCTGCCGTTCCTGTTCAAGGACCTGCCAACCGCATGGCAAGTGCTGGACGGCGATGTTGGGGCCATGATCGACGAACGCGCGCAAAACGCCGGTCTCAAGGTTCTGGGGTTCTGGGACAACGGGATCCGAAATGTCACCCACACCACAAAGACCGTTTCCGGGCCGACGGATCTCTCGGGCATGAAAATCCGCACGCCGCCGGATCAGATGACCGTCGACATCTTCGAGGCCCTCGGCGCGTCTCCGGCGCCGCTGGCATGGTCGGAATTGCCGACCGCGCTTCAATCGGGCGTGTTCGACGGGCAGGAAAACCCGCTGGTGAACATTTACTCCGCCAAGCTTCATGAGATCACGCCCTATGTGACGCTGACCGGCCATAAGTATGAATCCACGCCGGTGGTGGCGGGTCTGGCCTGGTGGTCTGGTCTGAGTGACGCCAAGAAGGAGTGTGCGCTAAAAGCCACCGCCGACGCCGGCAAGATCCAGCGCGGTCTGGTTCTGTCAAGCGACGAGGAATTGCGCCCCACGATGGAAGCCGAAGGGGCGACCTTCGCCGAGGCCGACAAGGCCGCCTATCAGGCAGCGACCGCTTCGGTCTATGACAAATACGCAAAGACATATCCCGACCTTGTTGCAGCCCTCAAAGCTGCGGCTGGCCTCTGATGTCTGGCGGGGCTCACAAGCAGCCCGATGTCGACACCGGGAAGGGGCGCGCGCGTCCCTTCCTGACCATCGCGACGGGCGTTGTCACGGCATTGGAATGGAGCGGCAAGGTCATCGCCTTTGCGATGCTGACCGGCACGTTCCTGACCCTGCTGGTCAATGTCATCCTGCGCTATACGGCCGGGTCCGGCATCGCCTGGGCCTATGAAATCCACGCGGTGACCTTGCCGTGGCTTGTCGCGGGCGGCATCGTGATCGCCGCGGCGCGCGCCCGCAATATCGCGATCCTGCTTTTGCCGGACATGCTGAACCCTGGATATCACCGGGCCCTGCTTTTCTTTGTCCATGTTACCATCGTGGTAATCGCAGTCAGCGTGCTGTGGTCAAGTCAGCCGATCCTGAGAGCCTCGAAGTTCCAGACGCTTTCCACGCTCGGTATCAAGCAGGTCTGGGGCTATGCCAGCCTTGTCTACGCCTTTGCCGCAATGGCCGTCATCGCAGCCCTGAACACGGTGCGCGTGATGATCGTCGTCCCGAAAAAGAGCGATCCTGAACACTCCAGCCTGAGCTGAGGATATACCATGGCCGCCCCGATGATCTGGATTTTCTTCGCCTTGCTGGCCCTGTCTGTGCCAGTTGCCCATGCCATGCTTGGCGGCGTCGCTGCGGCCCTCTGGCTTGATGGCAAACCCATGGCCGTGATCGCGCAACGGCTTTACACCCCGACACAGAGCTTTCCAATGCTCGCAATTCCATTCTTTATCCTCGCGGGCAATCTTATGATGTCGGGAAAATTCGGCGTCTACCTCGTGAATGTCGCGCGGTTGCTGGTCGGTAATATGCGCGGCGGGATGGGACAGGTGTCGATCATCGGTTCGGTCATGTTTGGCGGCGTGTCCGGCTCTGCCGTTGCGGATGCCTCGGCGCTTGGCAATGCCCTTATCCCTGTTCAGAAACAGGAAGGATATCCCGGTGGGTTCGCCGCCGCCATCAACTCTGCCTCTTCCACGGTTTCGGTGCTTATCCCGCCTTCCATCCCGCTTATCCTTTTTGGCTTGGTCTCGAACGTCTCGATCGTCAATCTGTTCATCGCCGGTATCCTGCCCGGCCTGATGCTGGGCGTGGGCATGTTCGCTACCGTCTGGGTGGTCTCGCATCGCCGCAAGCTTCCGCGCTCGCCCCTGCCAGGCGGGTTCAAGGCTTTCCGCAGCCAGCTTCTTGTTGCGATCCCGGCCATGCTGATGCCGGTTTTCATCATCGGGACGCTGCGGTTTGGCATCGCCACCCCGACCGAGGTATCGGTTCTGGCGGTTGCTTACGCGCTTCTGATTTCCGGATTGATCTATCGCGACCTGTCCTTCAAGGGGATCTGGGAGGCCAGCGTCGACACCGCCATGATGACAGGTGCCGTGATGTTCATCATCATGGCCTCTTCCACGATCCAATGGGTCCTGACCGCAGAGCGCGTGCCGCAAGATCTTGCCATCTGGGTCGCGGAGACGATCAAGGAGCCGTGGATGATCATCCTTGCCTTGAATGTCGTCATGCTCATTGTCGGGGCTTTTCTTGACCTGCCTGCGGCGGTTCTCTTGTTGGGGCCGCTCTTCGTGACAATCGCCCAGGCGATAGGAATGGACCCCATTCAGCTTGGCCTGATGATGGTCGTCAACCTGTCAATCGGCCTTTATACGCCGCCGGTCGGAACGACCCTGTTCATCTCGGCCGCCATCGCACGGGTCGGGATCGGGGAAACGGTCAAGGCGCTGGTGCCGTTCTACCTTGTGGCGCTTGCTGTCTTGATGGGGATTTCATTCATTCCGGCGCTTACGATCTACTGACCTCGGATATTTCCGGCTCGCCGCCGGCGCGGAAATGACAGCCGGCCTTGCGCAGCAGGGCGCGTGTGCAATCCTCATGCTCACGCGCTTCGCTCACGACCCATTCGGCGAACCGCTTGACAATCCGTCGGTTCATATGACGCGGCGGGCAGACAACCCAGTAGCCGGTGAAGTCGATCACTGGGAACGCGGGCGCGAAGGGTACGAGTTCTTTCCGCTCAAGCTCGCCCCGGCATAGAACGGCGCTGTCCAATGCGATGCCGCCCCCCTGTTTGGCCATCTCGATTGACATCGACGACCGGTCGAAACGGAAGGGATAGGCGATGTCAGGCAGGTCGATCCGGTTGGCGGCCAGCCAGATATCCCAGCGATAGAGCGTCTTCACGCTGTCAATCAACCGCGCATGCTTGAGCTGCTCGATCGGGTCATCGCTCAGGCCGCGGAGACGCGCCAGATATTCCGGGCTGCACATGGGCATCGACAGGTCGTTGATCACCGGGTCCACGGTCAGCCCCGCCCAGTTTCCGATGCCATAGCGCAAATCCAGGTCGACCGCCTCGGTATCAAACGCGCTGAAGTCGGGCGTCGCATCTATACGGATGTTCCAATCCGGGTTTTGTTCGGCGAAGGTCGCAATCCTGGGGCCCAGCCAGCGGACGCCAAAGCTCGGGCTGACCCGGATCGTCAGGCTGCGCATGTCGCGTTGTCGGCCAATGGCGCTGCTCGCATTCCTAAGGGCGGCGAAGGCCTGGGTGGTTGTCTGAAATAGACGATCCCCATCCAGCGTCAGGATCAATCTGCGCTTCTCTCGCCGAAAGAGCCTGACGCCGAATTGCGTTTCCAGCGCGGCCAGTTGCTGGCTCACGGCCGAGGGCGACACGCCAAGCTCCTGCGCCGCTTTCGTCACGGTTCCCAGTCGGGCCACGGCCTCGAAATATTCGGTTGCCTTAAGATTTATATCCCTCATGAGCGCAGTCTACAGCCAAGCGCCGCGCCACTCCATTCCAAACCGCATGCCCAAAATCTTTCGGCCCTGATGGGCCTCGGCGACGCATACAAAGGCAGGTATTTGTGTAAACCGAGCTCCCGCACCCATGGGAAGCGACCTAGCCCCTGCCAAAAGCGCGGGCTTCGTCGTTTGGATTAATTAATGGATCGAAATTTAATTTAGATCAATTTGTTCGGTGGCGTGCCTTTGTAATTCTGGTGCCATTGATGTGCAGTCTTGGCAACGGTCGGTTTGTATGGGCTGCGCAATCGGCCAGCGCCGGTTTGGTGCGGTTTGGGGTAATTTCCCCTTGCATATGAGCTTTCGTTCCAGAAAACACGAAAGTATAACTATACGCGATGAATTTGAATGGAATGAGAACATGCGCATTGCAATGATCGGTACGGGCTATGTCGGGCTTGTTTCTGGGGTCTGTTTTTCGGATTTCGGTCATGACGTGGTCTGTGTCGACAAGGATGCAGCCAAGATTGCCATGCTTGAACAGGGCAAGGTCCCGATCTACGAGCCGGGGCTGGATGCCTTGATGACCCGCAACGTCGAGGCCGGGCGCCTGTCCTTTACCAGTGATGTCGGCGCGGCAATCAACGGGGCCGATGCGGTGTTCATAGCGGTCGGCACCCCCACGCGGCGCGGTGATGGGCATGCGGATCTGACCTATGTGATGGCCGCCGCCGAAGAAATAGCCCGCATGGCCAAGCATTACATGGTCGTGGTCACGAAATCGACGGTCCCGGTCGGCACCAACCGCAAGGTCAAAGAGGTGATGATGCGCGCCAATCCAGAATTGGAGTTTGACGTGGCCTCGAATCCTGAATTCCTGCGGGAAGGGGCGGCGATTGACGATTTCATGAAACCCGACCGGGTGGTTGTTGGTGTCGAGACAGAGCGCGCGGCCGAGGTGATGGCAGAGGTGTATCGCCCGCTTTACCTGCGGGATTTTCCGATCATCACCACCGACCTGGAAAGCGCCGAGATGATCAAATACGCCGCCAATGCGTTTCTGGCGACCAAGATCACCTTTATCAACGAAATCGCGGCGCTGTGCGAAAAGGTCGGGGCTGATGTGAAACAGGTCAGCCGCGGCATGGGGCTTGACGGGCGGATCGGCAACAAGTTCCTGCATGCCGGGCCTGGCTATGGTGGAAGCTGTTTTCCAAAGGATACCAAGGCATTGGCGCGTATCGGCCAGGATCATGCCGTGCCGATGCAGATCACCGAAACCGTGATCAAGGTCAACGAGGAAGTCAAGCGGCGGATGGTTGACAAGCTTTTGGATCAATGCGGTGGATCGTTCAACAACAAGACGATTGCCGTGCTCGGGGTGACCTTCAAGCCCAATACCGACGACATGCGCGATGCGCCGTCGCTTTCAATTGTGCCGGCGATGATCGGGGCCGGGGGCAAGGTGCGGGTCTGTGATCCGCAGGGCCAGCATGAAGGCGAGGCGCTTTTGCCCGGGGTCAGCTGGCATGACGATGCCTATCAGGCCGCGAAAGGGGCCGATCTTGTGGTCATTTTGACCGAATGGAACGAGTTTCGCGGACTTGACCTTAAAAAGCTGGCCGCTGTCATGGCCGAGCCGCATATGGCCGATTTACGCAACATTTATAACGGCGAAACCGTGCGTGGGGCCGGGTTTGTTTCGTATGTCTCGGTAGGGCGGCCTGAAGGCGCCTGAGATCTGCTCGCCCTCGCCGAGGCTCTCGGATCCTTGGGCGTGGGCGCCACAGTGTTACCTGCCGCGCCCACATGTCGTTGGCCTTGATCAGGCCAGATCGAAGCGATCGGCGTTCATCACCTTGGTCCATGCGGCGACGAAATCGCGCACCAGCTTTTCCTTGTTGTCGTCCTGGGCATAGACCTCTGCATAGGCCCGCAGGATCGAGTTCGAGCCAAACACCAGATCGGCGCGGGTCGCGGTCCATTTGACCTTGCCGGTGGCGCGGTCGCGCAGCTCGTAGAGGCCGTTGTCAACCGGGTTCCAGGTGTTCGCCATATCGGTGAGGTTGACGAAGAAGTCGTTGGTCAACGCGCCCTCATTGTCGGTAAAGACGCCGTGCCTGGTGCCGCCATGGTTGGTGCCAAGCATCCGCATCCCGCCAACCAGAACCGTCATTTCATGGGCGCTGAGGCCCATCAACTGGCTCCGGTCAAGAAGCATTTCCTCGGCGGTGACGACATAGTCGGCCTTCATCCAGTTGCGAAAGCCATCGGCCAGCGGTTCCAGGACGGCAAAGCTCTCTGCGTCGGTCATCTCGGCACTGGCATCGCCACGGCCCGGCGCGAAGGGCACCTCGATGTCAAAGCCCGCCGCCTTGGCGGCCTGTTCAACACCCAGATTACCGGCCAGAACGATCACATCCGCCACACTGGCGCCGCTCTCGTTTGCGATGCCGGTGAGGGTGTCCAATACACGGGCCAGACGCGCGGGCTCGTTGCCTTCCCAATCCTTTTGCGGGGCAAGGCGGATGCGCGCGCCATTGGCACCGCCGCGCAGGTCCGAGCCACGGAAGGTGCGCGCGCTGTCCCATGCGGTTGCAACCATATCGCCAAGCGACAGGCCGCTATCGGCAATCCTGGCCTTGACGGAAGCGACGTCATAGCCGGTGCTGCCCGCCGGGATCGGGTCTTGCCAGATCAGGTCTTCCTGCGGGACATCGGGGCCGAAATAGTTCGACTTGGGGCCAAGGTCGCGATGCGTGAGCTTGAACCATGCACGCCCAAAGCAATCGTCGAAATAGGCCTGGTCGGCCATGAATTTCTCGCAGATCGCGCGATAGGTCGGGTCCATCTTCATGGCCATGTCGGCATCGGTCATCATCGGCATGACGCGCTTGGACGGGTCGGTTGAATCAACCGGCATGTCCTCTTGCTTGATGCCGATCGGCTGCCATTGCTGTGCGCCGGCGGGTGATTTGGTCAACTCCCAGTCATAGCCGAACAACAGCTTGAAATAGCCCATGTCCCACTTGGTCGGGTTGGTTGTCCATGCACCCTCGATGCCAGAGGTCACCGCGTTGGTGGCCTTGCCGTCAAGGTTCGGGTTGACCCAGCCAAAGCCCTGGTTCTCGATCTCTGCGGCCTCGGGCTCGGCGCCAAGAGCATCGGCATCGCCATTGCCATGCGCCTTGCCGACGGTGTGGCCACCACAGGTCAGCGCGGCGGTCTCTTCGTCGTTCATCGCCATGCGGGCGAAGGTCTCGCGCACCTGTCCGGCCGTTTTCAGCGGATCAGGTTGGCCGTTGACGCCCTCGGGATTGACATAGATGAGGCCCATTTGCACGGCGGCCAGCGGGTTTTCCATCGTGTCGGGCTTGCCTACGTCCTCGTAGCGGCTGTCCGAAGGGGCGAGCCATTCTTTTTCCGCGCCCCAATAGGTGTCTTTCTCGGGGTGCCAGATATCTTCGCGGCCAAAGGAAAAGCCAAAGGTTTTCAGGCCCATTGATTCATAGGCCATGGTGCCCGCAAGCAAGATGAGATCGGCCCAGCTTACCTTGTTGCCGTATTTCTTCTTGAGCGGCCAGAGGAGGCGGCGGGCCTTGTCGAGGTTGCCGTTGTCGGGCCAACTGTTGAGCGGGGCAAAGCGGATGTTGCCATGACCGCCGCCACCGCGACCATCGGCAAGGCGGTAGGTACCGGCAGAGTGCCAGGCCATGCGGATCATCAACCCGCCATAATGGCCCCAATCGGCCGGCCACCAGTCCTGGCTATCGGTCATCAGCGCGGTCAGGTCTTTTTTGAGGGCTTCGACGTCGAGCTTTTTGAGCTCTTCGCGATAGTTGAACTCAGCGCCCATCGGATTGGTCTTGGTGTCATGCTGGTGCAGGATCTCAAGGTTGAGGGACTTGGGCCACCATTCCATGTTTGAGGCGCCGCTGGCGGTATTGCCGCCGTGCATGACCGGGCATTTGCCCATATCGTTTCCGTCCATCTGTCTCTCCGATTCTGGCTTGGTTAACTGAAGTCGTGTTTGATAAAGGGTTTTGGTTTCAAGCGATTAGCATGATTCCCACCTGTCCCATGCGCCATAAGGCAGGACAGGCGGACCACTCCCCCGATCAAGTCTGCGGGATACATACCAAATTCAAACGATAGGTTTAAGTTGCATTTTATAATTGCAACGATAGGTTTTGGTTATTGGTTGCGGGGCGAGGATCAGAGCCTGTCAAGCAAGGCACGGGTCGGCCATGCATCGGCCTGCAGGCCAAGCCGTGCCTGCACATCGCGTACCGCCGCACGGGTGCCCGCGCCAAGGATTCCGTCGATCTTGCCCACGTCATAGCCGCGCTTGGCAAGCTTGCTCTGAAGCGCCTTCATCTGCTCGCCCGTGAGGCCCGGATCGGGATTGCCGGGGTCAAACACCGGCGCACCGGCAAGGCGGTTGGCGAAATAGGCGGCGGTCAGAACATAGGTAAAGCTTTGGTTCCACTCGAAATAAACATCGAAATTGGGATAGGCCAGAAAGGCGGGCCCGCCTTTGCCCTGCGGCAGGATCACGCGGGCGGGCAGGCCAGCGTTGATCTTGCCATGGCGCGGCGTAACCCCCATGCGCGCCCAGTCTGCGGCGGGTTTGACGGTCTCAAGCCCGCTGAGCGACCAATCAAACCCGGCGGGCAAAGCCACCTCTTGCAGCCATGGCTCGTTCTTGCGCCAACCAAGCCCGTTCAGCATCTTGGCCCCGGACAAAAGCGCGTCGGCGGGTGAGGTTTTGAGG
>JAVVFB010000056.1:0-14687 GCA_032251095.1 Roseovarius sp.
AACCAGCCGGTCGCAGAGCCGCCGCGCAGCGCGATCCGGCTGGTTGACCTCGGCGCGGTGCGCGAGCTGACTGGCCGCGACACCTTCCGGCTCTACGGGGTGTAAGAATGGCCAGCCCCAAGGTTGGACCCGACGACGCCACAGCGCGTGCGGCAGCACTGCCCGAAACGCTGGCCGGGCCGGACCTGCCGAACCTTGCGCGGGCGCGGCGTCACCAGGGCGATCACGAAACTGCTGCGACGACGAAGCGCCATCGAGCCGATGATCGGCCACATGAAGACCGACGGCCGCTCAAGGGAACAACCGGCGACGCCCTTTTCGCGGTCCTGTGCGGATGCGGTCACAACATCCGCATGATCCTGCGCCATCTGAGGGTCTTTTTGCGCCAGTTCATCTGGCGGATCGCACTGCTCCGAGGGTTCACGCGGGGCGCTGGCAGCCCTCAAGCACTGCAAATCGCCGCCTGAGATCGTTGTTCAGGATGAACGAATTATCCGGGTTAGGTTGGCCGCTGATTATTCATGAGATCAAGATGCCTCTGCCATTCCGGTGTCATGAGGAACACACCAAGTCCTATGCCGAGAATGCCCATGGAAAGCGGGATCCACAGCACGAACATGAGTAGCCCGACAAACCCACTGACGGTATTGGCGATATGCGTGGGCAGGAGGGCGTTTATAAGACTGCTGAAGATCATCCCGCCAGCGAACGGATAGGCCGGAAGCAGGTGCAGGATCCCGAGAAAGACATTCACGATGGCCACAAGCCACAGGATTTCGACCACGGAGCGCCACAACAGATACGATTCCGCCATGACGGCAGAGCCTGCAAGGGACGCCGCATGTTGTGCGGCAAGGTTCGATGCCACGCCGAAAAAACCGAACAACGCCAGATGCGTGAGCGGTGCGGCCACCGCGATCAGAAACTCGTCACGCGCGGGTATATCGTTGACGCGGTTCAGATCGACACCGGCACCCCCAATGGAGAGACTGCGCACACCGACCCCCTGAAGGATCGCCGCCGCCGCGCTGGCATGCCCCGCCAGAAGCGACGAGACCAGAACGATGAACCCTACCATGAGGGCGTCGGGATTAAGACCGAAGGCAAGCGAAAGGTAAAGCGTAAGGAAGAGAATCACCGAGAAACCGACGTTGATAGGCAAGCCGGCAAGCCCGACGGATACGAATAGGATCTTGTCTTGATTGAACATGGGCTGATCTCACACCTTTCCCGGACAGTTGTTGGTCACACTCGCTTGAGAATTCGCCGATAATATGGCCAGAGCGCGGCATTACGACGAGTATCGTGGCGATGAACAATTAAAGATTGATTGAGGGTGCAAGTATTTTCAATCAGAGGGTGTGAGTCTTTGGGGGGCCCAGAAAAATGTGCCAAATTAGTATCAATTCAGTAAATTTTTGCGGGCTTCTGACCTAAGTGCATCCAACTTCGGGTGATCCGCCGCTACAATCCCGCAAGGGAAATGATTAAAAACACGAGGGCGCGATGTTTCTCAGAGCCACATTTATTGCAGCTATCACTTTCGGCCTCGCGGCTTGCGCGGGGGGGACGATCAACGATCTCTCTTCGTTCGGCGAGCGTGGGGATGCTGTGCGCGACACGGCGAACCGATCCTATTACCCGGATGACGAATTGCTGGTCTCTGCGAAGATGCAGTTTCAGCAGGGCAATTATGGTCGGTCTTTTACAATGTTCGAAAAGGCTTTGGGCGTGGTGCCTGACGACCCGCAGGCGCTGCTTGGCTATGCCGCATCGGCCGATATGCTGCGCCGCTTCGACAAGTCCGATAAGGCCTATCGCAAGCTGCAACCCATGATTGGCAACCGAATCGAATTTTACAATAATTACGGCTATTCTCTGATGCTGCGCGGGGATCTGGTGGCGGCGCGCAACCAGTTCATCCGCGCCTACGAAATCGACCCGACCAACGAATTCGCCGCCAACAATCTGGAACTGCTACGCAATTCCGTGAACTATCCCAAGCGTGCGCCTGGCGATCTGCGCGGCATATAAGGCGGATCGCGGCGATGATGTCGCTTCTTGAGGGTATCGGGCTGATTGTTGGGCTGGTTGCGATCGCCGGGTTTTGCCATGTGGCCCGGTTGGATTTCCTGACCCTGAAGATACGAAATACTGCGGTTCTGGCGCTGTGCGGGCTTTATGTCCTGTGGGCCGCGGCGGGCGGCTTTCAGAGCCTCAGACTGGATCTGGTGGCGGGGGGGCTGTTGTTCCTGATCGGGCTGGTGATGTGGTTCGCCCGCTTGATGGGGGCGGGTGATGTCAAGCTATACTTTCCGTTGGGCTTGTTCATCGGTTTCGATCTGCTTGGGTGGTATGCGATCCTGTTGCTCGTGGCCTCAGTTCTGTTCATGGCGGCGTTGGCATTGGCGGGGCGCAGTCGGGCGGGATCAGGGATCGTCGCGCGGTTGAGAGACCTTCGCGAGACGCGCAAGCTGCCCTATGCGGTGCCGATGGTGATGGCAGGGGCGCCGGTGATCGTGATGCGCCTGGTGGGTCACGGTTGATGAAACGCCATTTTCATGGCAAGATACAGTATTGATTTGAGAGCGTCAGGGGGCTTGCATGCGCTTATTTAGCAAGGATGAAAGCGGCTATATTCTGGTTCTCGGGCTGCTTGTGATGCCGGTGTTCATTGGATTTGGTCTGCTGATCATTGATGTCGGGCGCGGCAACAACGCCCATGCGGACCTGTCGGCGGCCGCCGATGCCGTGGCCCTTGCCGGCGCCCGCGAGCTTGACGGCGGGGCAGACGCCATAGATCGGGCGCGCGTGGCGATGGCGCAGATCACCAACAGCGTTTCCATGCTCAGCCGGTCCGAGCCGGGGCAGAGGGAAACGCTTGTCTATGCCGATGGCGCCGGAAACGAGTTTGAAGTGGTGTTCCTCACGACAATTCCCGACAATGATACGGATCCGATTGATTTCTCTTATGCGACAAATGATGGCGAGTTGGCTGAATACGTCCATGTTCGGGCGCAATCCAACAATCTGGAAACCGCCTTTCTCAACCCCATCTCGCAGTTGACAGAATCTGTTCCGATTGCCGCCGTCGCCGTAGCAACCGCCCTGCCCGAGGTGATTTGCGACGTGCCGCCGCTTTATATGTGCAACCCGTTCGAATTCGACGGCGCCGGCAACTATGTTGGGGACGAGATTCAGAATCGGTTTGCGGCGGGCGATTTTCATGCCCGCATGATCAAGTTGCACCCGAAGGGCAGCGATACGCCCTCTCCCGGGAATTTCGGCTTTCTGTCGGTGAACGGCTCGTCAAGCGCCGATGCGATCCGGGATATCTTTGCCGGGGCGCGCAACCCGACCTGCTATCCGGCAGGAACGGTCACAACCAGTCCTGGTGCGGCGAATTCCATCAGCCAAGGGGTGAACACGCGGTTCGACATCTACACCGGCAGTTTCAACAACTATAATCCGAACTCGCCCAATGCCTTTCCCATCGGCCCGGCAGAGAATGTGCGCAAGGGCATTCGCCCGGATGTTTTGCCGAACGGAAATGTGAACCACTGTTTCGGTCCCAGCAGCGGCACGCTTGGGGACGATCATATCATGGGGTCGAACGGGCTTTTCAACGCCAACGGCGTGGATGACGAAGTATTCGGATTTCCCGACAATCTGGTCATGACCCCACCCAATCAGGGCGTTCAGGGCGCCTTTGCCGGCGTAGGGGACTGGGACGCCCAGAATTATCTGAACCAGAACTACGGCACGGCGTTGGGGTTCGTCGATGCCAATGACATCCCCCGAAGCTTTGCCGGCGCGTCAGAGCCGTCGCGCTATGATGTCTATCGTTACGAACTGGAGAATGATCTTCACCTTCGGACCTCGCCCGGCGGGGAAAGCGGGGCGGCGCTTTGCGGCCCGAGCAAGAACCAGTCGATCAATCCGATCACGGCCACCGACCGGCGGGTGATGGTGGCCGCCATCATCGATTGCGGTCAGGTGTCGGGCGGCGGGGTAACAGATTTTCCTGTGAACAGCTTTGCCAGCATCTTTCTGACGCGCCCAATGATTTCTCCCGCACCGGGAGAGGACGCCACCATCGATATCGAGATCATCGACATCACCGGCTTTGGCGGCAATGGCACGCTGGACGATTTCGTGCGGGCCGAAGCGGTGCTGGTGCGCTGACATATCTCTGACTTGTGGCAAAATCCTGCATGGGATACTGGCGCGACCGGCGAATTTTGCGTGCAACACGACGTCAATTTCACAGGTGATTCGCTGAAAAAACACCTATAAATAGTATTTATTTTATCTAAACACGCTATGGATGTTCTCAGTGTTCGCTATTTGGAATGAAAACACCGAAATTTCAATAATTGTTACACGGAAGCCACTTGCTGCCCGGAATTTGCCATAAATCATGGACTGTCGCCTCAAGTTGGGCGAAAATCAGGCTGTAACGTGGCAAAGCGTTACAAGATTGAAAAACGGTTCGCGTGGGGAGAGCCAGAAATTGAAACCTGCTTCTGCGCAGTATCGCGCTGAAAATGAGGAGTTACCTCGATGTATGTTAAGACCATGATCTATATGAACGACCTCGTCCGCCGCTTTCGCGATGACGAAGAGGGCCTCGCGCTGACGGAATATCTCGTATTGCTGGGTCTGCTGACCGCAGCGCTCATTGGTGCAATCACCCTGTTCGGCGGCGCTCTGACAACCGCTTGGGGTGAGTGGACGACCTGGATCGGCGGCAACCTCGGCTCCCCGTAACCGGCACTCCCTTTCAAATGCGCCCGTCCCGTCGCCTGACGGGGCGGGCGCATTGCCCCCGTCTGCCTTGCTTTCTGCCGTTTTGAGCGCGGATTGTCGTCAAGGTGAGCCCGGTCGCACAAGATTTAAGGAATTGGTGAATGCGCTCCACTATCCTCAGCCTTTTTGTCGCCCTGATCCTTGCCGGTGTGGCCGTTTATGGCGTCCAGACCTGGATGGCCCGCGAACGCGCGCAGATCGCAAGCGCGGGGGCGGTGCGGAATGAGGCGCCAAAAAACACGATCGTTATCGCGAATGAGGCGATCCGTTTTGGCCAGCGTCTCGACATTACCATGCTGCGCGAGGTCGAATGGAGCGCCTCTGTGCGGCCCAACGGCTCTTTTGGCCGCATCAGTGAGCTTCTGACCGGCTCGGACGAGGAAGCCGCCCGCTTTGCCCTGACCACGATCGAGCAGGGCGAGCCGGTGCTTGCCTCCAAGGTAACGATGCCGGGCCAGCGCGCCAAGCTGTCCACATCGCTCTCTGTCGGGATGAAGGCGGTCTCGATCCGGGTGAACGACGTTCTGGGCGTGGCGGGGTTTGTCCTGCCCGGCGACCGGGTGGATGTCCTGCTGAGCCGGAGCAACCGCCAACAGGGCAATGAAGAAACCTATGTCGATGTGCTGCTTCAGGGGGTCAAGGTGATCGCCATCGACCAGATTGCCGACGACCGCAAGGAACAGCCAAGCGTGGTGCGCACCGTGACCTTCGAGGTCAATACCGCAGAGGCGCAAAAGCTGGTGCTGGCGGGATCGGTCGGCACGCTGTCGCTGGCGCTGCGCAATGCCGGGTCAAGCGGGGTGGAACAGGTCGAGCGGCTGACCCTTGATGACCTGAGCGGCACCGCCGTGTCACAGGAATTGCTTGCCACGGCGGCCCAGGCCCAGCCGGACCCCTCGGCGGAACGCCTTGACTCGCTCGAAATGTTGCTCAAAAGCCTCTCTGACGGAGTAACCGAGCAGATCGAGAGCGTCGAGAGGAAGATCAATGAGCAAAAGCCTGTCATAATCGAAAAAGAGGTTGTGGTTGAAAGGGTCGTAGAACGGCCGGTGATCGCGCCGGTTCGGAAAACGATTGGTGTGATCCGCAATGGCAAGCGCGACGAATACAAGGTCGATCAGTCACTTCCGGATGGGGGAGGCAATTTGTGAGCACACGCCAGACGCAAAATGCCCATCAGAGGCAGTAGTGGGATAGTCAAGGACATGAGCAGGCATATTTTCAGAAAAACCGTGGCGCGGGGGATTGCCCTGATCGCCGCACTGGCATTTACAACGATCCCGGACGGGGCGGCTGCCCAGACCCGGAGCATCAGCATCGGCGACGGTGTCGTCAGCCAGATCGAAATGGCCGCCGGGCGGACCCTGACAATCGAGACGGATCGCCCATTCGCGGATATTCTTGTGGGCAATACCGATCTGATCGACGTGTTCCCCATCACTGACACCTCGCTCTATATTCAGGCGCGGGATTTTGGCACCACCAATGTGACGCTCTATTCCGAAAGCAAGAAACTGCTCGAGGTTATCGACATCAAGGTGATGGTCGATTTCAGCGATCTGCGCTCGGCCATCCGCACCGCGCTGCCCGGTGCGAAGGTCGAGGTGACCAACGTAAACAACCGCATCCGGCTTTCGGGTGAGGTGAAGGACAATGTGGATCTGGCAAGAGTGCTGGAGATTGCGTCGGAATATTCGACGGAGCCGGTGATCAACGCCATCCGGGTTGACAGCGCGCAGCAGGTCGAGCTTGACGTGCGCATCATTGAGGTGGAGCGCCGCTCGGGGCGCGAACTCGGGGTGAACCTGCTTGGCTCGAACAATAGCGGCAGCCGACAGATCAACACCGGCCTGCCGCCAAACAGCACGCCCTTTGGCATCGCCGTGGGCAACCTGCTGCAAATCTCGGGCATGCAGATCGATTTCGTGATCAACGCGCTGGAAAGCAAGGGGCTGGCCCGTCGGTTGGCCAATCCGAAACTGGTTACAACCAGCGGCATCGAGGCAAATTTCGTGGTCGGCGGCGAGGTGCCCATCCAGGTCTCAACCGAGAGCGGAAACGGCGTCGTGACCACAAGCACCGATTTCCGCGAGTTCGGCGTGCGGCTGAACTTCATGCCGGTGGTTCTGGATGACGAGTTGATCCGCCTGCGCATCAGCCCCGAGGTCAGCGACATCGACCCAACCATCAATGTCAACGGCCAGCCCGGTTTCATTTCGCGCAAGGCCGAGACCACAGTTTCGCTGCGCAATGGGCAAAGCTTTGCCATCGCGGGTCTGCTTCAGACCAACAACGCCCGCAATGTCGATCAGGTTCCGTGGCTTGGGCAGGTGCCCGTCATCGGCACGCTGTTCCGCTCGGCTCGGTTCCAGAAGGACGAAAGCGATCTGGTTATTCTCGTGACCCCGCGTTTGGTGCGCCCGGCCGCGCCCGGACAGCCCTATGCCTCGCCGCTGGACAACAGCCGGTCCTCGAACGATTTCGAGCTGTTCATGCTGGGGATGCTGGAAGTGGACAAGAAACTGTTGCGTGATTTCCGTGAGGGCAAGGGGGTCGTCGGCCCGTATGGCCATATTATCGATCTGGAGTTTGAAGATGGTGTCATTGCCAAGAAATAAGCACCTCGGGGCAGCAGTGGTGACGCTGTTCGTCCTAGGCGGCTGTGCGAATTACGCGAACAACTGGGACGGCGTGACCGCCCGTGCGGGCAATGCCAGCGAGGCGAATACGGCCATTCAGGCGATCACCCCGGACCCAAGAAACCTGAACAACACCAAGGTGCACGGTGGAACATGATGGAGTGGGACGTATCAAGCAGATGCGGCACGGATTGATCGCGCGGTTCGGGAGCGAAAGTAATTCGGTAACTGGTTCCGACCACTAAGGGGAATAGGAGGCGATATGCTCTGGCGGCCCATTAAACGGGTTCAAGACGAGCAGGACGGGGTCGTTCTGATCGAGGCCTTGCTGGTTATCCCGATTTTGACAATTTTGACATTTGGTATTCTGGAATTCGGCAACATGATGTGGCAACGGCAGCAATTGCAGGTCGGCGTGCGCGACGCCGCGCGATACTGGAGCCGGTGCCGCGATACGATCAACTCAGAGGTCACCGCCTGCAATGAGACCGTGGCTCGCAACATCGCGTTTTACGGCAATCCAGACGGAACCGGCAATCTGCGTGTGCCTGGATGGGGACCGGCAATCGCGGGGTCATCGCTGAGCCTCGATCCGGCAAAAGGCGCGTTCGAGGGAACGCCGGGCCCGGAGGATATCGTTCGGGTCGTCGGCGCGTTCAACTACATCGGTTCGCCGGTCTATAACACGATCCTGGAGGGCGTGATTACGGTTAGTTGGGAAACCGAGATGAGGCATATCGGATGGTGAGGCGGTCTGTCATTCGGCGATTCTGGCGCGAAGACAGCGGCCTTGCCCTTACCGAAGCGCTGTTGACGATTCCGGTCGTGCTCATCGTGCTTGCGGCGATGATTGAATTCGGGGTGGCCGTGTTCCAGTGGAACCAGGCCGCCAAGGCCGCGCAGATAGGGGCGCGCATGGCGGCGGTGTCGTCACCGATCGTGGGGGATGCGGCCTATGCGTCGCTTGGAAACTTTGACACGAGCGCCCCGCCGCTGGACGGTGACGCGGTCCCCGCACTTCCGGCCGCCGTCTCTTGCCAGGCGGCGACATGCGACACGGCGCGCCTGAACCGGCTGCTGACCGGCGGTGACGGCGTGTGTGGTGCGACAGCCAACGGCTTTGTCGGTATGTGCGACGCGGCTCCCTTCCTGACGGCCGACAACGTGATGGTGACTTATCACCGTTCGTTTCTGGGCTATGTCGGGCGACCTTTTGGCCAGGTATCAACGGTCACGGTTGAATTGCGTGACGTGACCGTTGATTTCCTGTTCATTGATGATCTGCTTGGCATCAACAACATTACCATCCCCTCGCATCCGGTCAGCATGACAAGCGAGGATATTTGTGATACACGGACCAGTTGTTATTAAGGATATAAACTATAAATGCCGATTTCTTCGTCCATTCGTATTTTTTGGGTGTCTCGGGACAGAGCGCAATCTGTAGAATCCGCAGTTCAGCTGGACAGGCTTAGGGAATTCAACGTCACGCGCGCCGATGACGACACGGTCGAGCACGAACTGGCACATGGCGAGTATGACATCCTGATTCTGGATGTAGGCACGCTGGAAGAGCGGGACAGCCAGTTGCTGAAGCTGGTGCGTCTGTTCGCACCTAACCAGCCCTTGATTATCCTGTCCGATGTGCTTGACGCGGACTCGGTGCGCCAGATACTGCAACTCAACGCGCAGGATCTGCTTCAAAAGCCAATCTCTCACGACAAGCTGGTGTCGTCGATCAAGGCGTTGGTGCGCGCGGGCAAGACCCGTGGCAAACGTGTTCACGCCATAGTGTCGGTGGTTGGCGGCGCGGGCGCAACCACGATTGCCGCCTCGATGGCGGATATTGCTGTAACACGGCTGCTGCGGAAAACCGGCAGCGTGGCACTGTTCGATCTGGATTTTTCGACGGGAAACTGCGGCTATATTCTGAACCTCAACAATTCTTTTGATCTTGGATCGGTGGCCCCCTCGCCGCAGCGGGTGGACGCCGAATTCATCAGGGCGATCCAGCTGCGGCACAAGAAGGGGTTTTATCTCTATTCCTTCAAGCGCCCGGACCTGAACACTGATATCAACGGCTATGAATTGACCCTGAGAATGCTGGACGCCGTGACACAGGAACACGAGCACACCTTTCTCGATATCCCCTATTACGAGACGGAGTGGAAGGATGACGTCCTGTCGGCGGTCAACACCTGCACGTTGGTGACCGAACAGAACCTGCCGGCGATCAAGCACACGCTGGATGTGGTGCAGCGGATCAAGTCCCTGCGCGGGTCGAGCTTTCCGGTCAGGATCATTTTGAACAAGCATGTGGGCGGATGGTTTCGCCAGCGTATCGCCACCCGCAAGCTCAGGGATCTGTTCGAGGACGTGCCATTTTTCTACCTGCCTCTGCTGCCCAATGTCATCGGCGAGGCGATAGACCGCGGCATCCTGCCTTCTGATGTGGCGGTGCGGAACAAGTTCGACAAGGCCTTGGTCAAATACATGAAATCTATCGAACTGACCGATTCGGAAACTGGCTGAGAGGAGAACAGAGAAATGCTTCGACCCTTCAGAAAACGCGATTTGATGCGCCGCCGTGCTATGCTGGCGATGATTTTGGGCGTGGTCACGGCGCCGGGCCTGGCCCTGGCGCAGGTCAAGAGCCTGCCCCGCTCGCATGGCAAACCTACCCTGACGATCGTGCCTTATGACGGCACCGAAGTGCCCGGAACGATCATCATTTCCAACGAGAAGCGCACGCTGCTGCGGGTGCTGCCGGGGCGCAAGGCCGAGCAATACGAGATCTCCGTCGGGCGTGATGGCTTTACCTGGACCGGCGTGACGCGTGTCGGGCGCAAGACCGAGTGGCCCGCATGGCGCCCGCCTGCGGCTATGCGGCAGCGCGATCCCTCGCTTCCGACCTATGTGCCGCCCGGCCCCTACAACCCGCTAGGCGCGCGCGCGATCTACCTCCACTCGAACGGGCAGGATACGCTCTATCGGATTCATGGCACCAACAGCGCCGAGACCGTTGGCGGCTATGAGACCTCGGGCTGCTTCCGTCTGAGCAATGCCGATGTGATGGGCCTATTCGAGAAGGTCGAAAATGGCACCAAGGTGATCGTCTATTAAAGGGCGTAGGAAAGGTAAAAGATCATGGTGGGCAGGTTTTTCAGGCGAACCGAAGACGACAGTGCAACCGCGAAACGTCCCGTGCGGGGCGCATCAGACAAATCCGCGCCGATGCCGAGTCAAGACAGCCAGCCGGTTGTGGCACGGCCCATAACGCCGAACGAACCGGCTGATTTCGTCAACGAGCGGGTCGAGCTGCACAGGTATCTGCTGGACATGATCAACCTGTCCATTCTGGACACGATGCAGAAGGAAGAACTTCACAACGAGCTTCGGCCCTTCGTGCGCGCCTATGCCAAGGATCACAATTTCCCGCTGAGCGCCAAGGAACTGGAAAAGCTCATTGCCGACATCAGCGACGAGATGCTGGGGCTTGGCCCGATCGAGCCGCTTCTGGCCGATGACACTATCTCGGATATCCTCATCGTCGGCTCGGGGCGTGTCTATATCGAGCGGTTCGGGATCATCGAGGCGACCAAGGTGCGTTTCAAGGATGAAGACCACCTGATGCGCATCATCAACAAGATCGTCGCCTCGGTCGGGCGGCGGATCGACGAAAGCTCGCCATTGGTGGACGCGCGGCTTGCAGACGGCTCGCGGGTCAACGTGGTGGTGCGCCCGGTGGCGGTGGACGGGCCGCAGGTCTCGATCCGGAAATTCTCGAAGAGGCCCTATTCTCTCGACCGGCTTGTGGACGCGAATGCGCTGGCGCAGGGCATGGCCGACCTGCTGGCCGCCGCGGTCGAGGGCAAGGTGTCGATGATCATTTCGGGCGGCACCGGCTCGGGCAAGACGACGATGCTGAACGCCCTTTCCGCCTTCATCCCGCACAACGAGCGTCTTGTGACTATCGAGGACGCCGCAGAACTGCAATTGCAGCAACCCCATGTGGTGCGGCTGGAAACCCGGCCACCGACGATCGACGGGCGCAACGAGATCCGGCAGGGCGATCTGGTCAAGAACGCGCTGCGGATGCGCCCCGACCGCATCATCGTCGGCGAGGTGCGCGGCTCCGAGGCATTCGACATGTTGCAGGCCATGAACACCGGCCATGAGGGGTCCATGTCCACGATCCACGCCAACAGCCCGCGTGACGCACTTGGACGCATGGAGCAGATGGTCGGCATGGCCGGGATGCCGATGACGCAACAGGCCATCCGCGCCCAGATCAGTTCTGCGGTTCAGGTCCTGCTTCAACTCACGCGCCTGCGCGACGGCACACGCCGCGTGGTCGCCATATCCGAGATCACCGGCATGGAGGGCGACATTGTGCAGCTTCAGGACATCATGCGCTTTGTCCGGCTCGGGGTGGATGACCACGGCAAGATCATCGGCGAGTTCCGCGCCACGGGCATTCGCCCCAGCTTTCTTGAAGATCTCGAAACCATGGGGCTTCGGCTCAACCCCGATTGTTTCGACCCCTCGAAGAGGCTCTGAGAAATGTTCAGCAACCCGCTCACACTCTATGGCCTGATCTTCATCGCGGCGCTTTTGCTCTTCGATGCGCTGCTGCGTCTGCTGTTCGGGGCGCAGCGGTCCAAGGCAGAGATCCGCAACCGGCTCGAAAGCCTCAAGCACAAGCAGGGCGCGGCCGATGCCTACAGCAACCTGCTGAACCGGCGGGGTATTTCGGGACGGATCGGCGATCGCTCTGTGGTTGGCCGCTTCAATCGGTTCGTTGCCCAGACCGGGTTGGAACTCAGCCCGGCGCGGCGGATTTCCTTTCTGTTGCTGTTCTTCTTTCTCGGCCTCGTTCTGGGAGAAATCCTGTTCAACCTGAACACGGTCTTTCTGATCCTCACCGCCACCACCTTTTCGATCGCGCTCAGCCTGCTGCTTCTGTCCTATTTCCGCACCCGGCGCATCCGCGTCTTTACATCCCAACTCGGCCCGGCGATCGACATCATCGTGCGCAGCCTGAATGCTGGGCATCCCCTCGTGGCGGCGATCTCGCTGGTGGCGCGGGAAATGCCCGATCCCGTCGGGTCCGAATTCGGCATCCTGAACGATCAGATGACCTTTGGCGCGGAACTGGAACAGGCCATGTTCAACATGTATCAACGGGTGGGTGCACCTGAGTTGAACCTGTTGACCGTCACCGTCAGCGTGCAAAAGGGGACGGGCGGCAACCTGTCCGAGATCCTCGAAAACCTCGCCCAGATGATCCGTGACCGGCAGATCGTCAAGGCCAAGATCAAGGCAATCTCGTCAGAGGGGCGCGCGACCTCGTGGGTGATGCTGGTCTTTCCCTTTGCCCTGTTCGCGATGATCCGCGTTTTGGTGCCAACCTATTTCGATATGGTCTGGGAAAGTGGCTGGGGTCATTATGTTGTTATCGGCTGTCTGACGATGATCTTTCTTGGCATGCTGGTGATCCGGCGCATCGTGAATTTCGACTTCTAGTCCCCTCAACCCCTAGGAAACCGTCAAGTGACTGAAAACCTGATACTTCTGGCAGTTTTCGTTGCGGTGCTGATCGTCAGCTTCGCGGTTATTCTGTTGACCATCAGAAATCGCGAAATCAACCGGAACCTTGAGAAGGTTTCCTCGTCCGGGAAGATCACGCAGGACGAACTCGACAAGCTGCTTGGCTCGGACAACAAGCAGATCCGCTACTATCTCGAAGTGGTCCAGAACGAGAGTCCAAATTCACTCAAGATGCGGCTGGTGCGCGCCGGGTTCTTTTCGCGCTCGGCACCCGCCGTTTTCAGCCTACTGCGCCTGCTCGCCATGGTTCTGGTATTCTTGGCGGTGCAGATCGGTCTGGGTGCCGCGCTACCGTCGGCCAGCAACATGGCTGTGTTCTTCTTCGCAGTGGTCGCGGCGGGCGGCACGTTCATCCTGTGCGCGGCGGTGCTCGAACGGTTGGGCGCGACGCGCACCCGCGAGTTCCGCAAGCTTTTCCCGGATTTCATGGACCTTCTGATGGTCTGCGTCGATGCGGGCCTCAGCATCAACGCGGCTATTGACCGGGTGACGCGGGAGTTTCTGGTTACGACGCCAGACTTCGGTGTGCAGCTTGCAATCATCAACCTCGAAATCCGGGCCGGGCGCTCTCTGCATGAGGCGCTGCTCAATTTCTCTGAGCGTATCGAGGTGGAAGAGGCGCGCACGCTGGCCGTGTTGTTCAAGCAATCCGCCGAACTTGGCGCGAGTGTCAGCAAGACCCTGCGTTCCTTCAGCAAGGAAATGCGTCAGATGCGGCTGATCCGGGCCGAGGAAAAGGCCAATTCCCTGCCCATCAAGATGCTGTTTCCGATGGCCTTGTTCATGTTCCCGGTCAACCTCGTGATCGTCCTGCTACCGATCATGCTGGTGATTGCCAAGATGCTGACGAGCATGAGTCCGGTGTGAAATGAAAACGGCAAAAGGCTCATTGAGTCTCTGATTCAGGGCATCTCGACGCGATCCGTCGACGATCTGGTCAAAGCCATGGGGATGTCGGGGATCAGCAAGAGCCAGGTCAGCCGCCTGTGCGAAGAGATCGACGGCAAGGTGAAGGCCTTCCTCAACCGCCCACTTGAAGGCGATTGGCCCTCCCTGTGAGAGGTGGTCCTGGATATTCGACCACTTTGCAGCCCAGTTAAGGTGGATCAGGGTTTCATGTCAGGCTGCCATTCTCATGGGTTCTGTTTTGCTCGCATAGGCCTCGTCTGGGGTCAAGATGCCGTGGGTCGAGTGCGGTCGTTCGGCGTTGTAATAGGCCAGCCATTTTCCGATGCCGGTGCGGGCCTGTGACCCGGTCTCAAACCCGTGCAAATAGACACATTCGTACTTGAGGGACCTCCATAGCCGCTCAATCATTCGGTTATCAATCCACCGCCCTTTGCCATCCATGCTGATCTTTACCTTCGCATCATTCAGCACGTCGATCCAATCACCACTGGTGAACTGGCTGCCCTGGTCGGTGTTGAATATCTCTGGCGTGCCATGTTTTGACAGCGCCTCTTTCAGGGCTTCGATGCAGAACGCCGTGTCCATGCTGTTGGAGAGCCGCCATGCCAAAACCTTGCGGCTGTACCAGTCCATGATCGCCACGAGATACAGAAAGCCACGCCGCATCGGAATATATGTAATATCTGCGCACCAGACCTGGTTTGGACGGTCAATCACCAC
>JAVVFB010000057.1:0-14667 GCA_032251095.1 Roseovarius sp.
TGTGGCTGATCATCCTCTAAAACCAGCTATGGATCGTAGGCTTGGTAGGCCATTACCCCACCAACTACCTAATCCAACGCGGGCCGATCCTCCTCCGATAAATCTTTCCCCAAAAGGGCGTATGCGGTATTACTCACCGTTTCCAGTGGCTATTCCTTAGAGAAGGGTACGTTCCCACGCGTTACTAACCCGTCCGCCGCTAGCCCCGAAGGTCTCGCTCGACTTGCATGTGTTAGGCCTGCCGCCAGCGTTCGTTCTGAGCCAGGATCAAACTCTCAAGTTGAAAAGCACTTGCGTGCTTATCCTTGACGTTCGAACCTCTGCACATCGTTTCCATTCTGCAAAGAACGGAAACAGTCTTCTGTTTGATGTACTTCTGGTTTCCAAAAAAACCGAAAGCCGTTCAAACAGTGAAGCTGACACTAGATCATCGGTAGCGGCCCAAAAGCCATTTCCTACTAGCGCGATATACAGACGTTGATCCATCGAACTGAACCAAACCGCCCACATATCTCTTCAGATATCTAATTTTCAAAGAGCGTAGAGACAAAATCAACCGGTTGCGCTAAATCTTCTAGCGCGACCCGCCTCATCTACCTCAAAATTTCTTGGCCTCGCTTCCCGTCCTGGCTAGTGCCCGTCTGGTCCGTCCGGCGCCCCGACCCGCATCTCTGCGCCGCCGGTGAAGGGGGTTCTACGGTCAGCGCCGCAGAGTCGCAACCCCTTTTTTGGCTTCTTGTCATATTTTTTTCAAAAACCGGAATTTTAATGGGAAAATAAGGGCTTAGGTCATTTTCATTATGATCTCCGGGGGTTTTGCGCAATATTGTTAGCGCATACCATGCCGCCCCTGCACCACATCTTGGGTTATCCACAGAGTTATCCCCAAGAGGTGCTTTGCCGCCCTCCTGAAAAGCGGAAATTTGCTGCGACTCAGTCGGTCCGGAGGGGCAAGATTCGCCGTGATCCGGGTATTCGCCCGAGTCGATCTCGGGAAAACCTCTGTCGATCCGGTGATTTTGCGAGTTGCAGAGCCCCCGAGCGGGGCAATCACGCCTTATGCTGACTGTTTTTTACGCAAAGCCCGGAGCCGAAGCGCCAGAAGGCCCAGAATCACGGCCAGATAGACCAGCGGTTCGATCTGAAAGCCCTTCACAAGCCATATAAAGTGCACCGCCCCCAGAATCGCCGCCACATAGGTCAGCTTGTGCAGCTGCCGCCAGTTCGGCCCCAGCCTGCGCAGCGACCAATTGTTTGACGTCGCCGCCAGCGGCACCAGCATGAGGAAGGCGCCAAAGCCGATGGTCACGTAAGGGCGCTTGACGATGTCGGCCCATATTTGCGCCGGGATCTGCACATCCAGCACCAGCCAGACCAGAAGATGAAGACAGACATAGTAAAACGCCAAAAGGCCAAACGCGCGCCGGAACTTGATAAGGTTCACCCCAAGGAACCGACGCAGGGGGGTGATGCAAAGCCCGATGATCAAAAGTTGAAGGGCAATTTCACCAAGCTCATGTTCTAGCGCCTTGATCGGCTCGATTCCGAGGCCGCCGGTCAGACCAAGATAGAACAGCCAGACCGACGGCGCGCCATAGGTCAGATAGACCGCCCAGGTCGGCACCCGCCGGGCAAGGCTGTTGATCCGGTCCACCAGCATCAGAAGAATGTCTTGAGGTCCATCCCGGCGTAAAGCGAGGCAACCTCGTCGCCGTAGCCGTTGAACATCAGGGTCGGCTTGCGCTTGGAAAACAGCCCGCCGCCAATCGCCCGCTCGGTGGCCTGTGACCAGCGGGGATGATCCACCTCGGGGTTCACATTACTGTAAAAGCCGTATTCGCGCGCATTGGCCTTGTTCCAGGATGTTGGCGGCTGATCCTTGGTGGCGGTGATGCGCACCACCGACTTGATGGATTTGAAACCATACTTCCACGGCACCACAAGCCGGAGCGGCGCGCCGTTCTGATTGGGGATGTCGCGGCCATAGATGCCCGTCGCCATGATGGTCAGCGGGTGCATCGCCTCGTCAAGCCGCAGACCCTCGACATAGGGCCAGTCCAGAACGGGGTATTTCACGCCGGGCATTTCATCCGGGCGCAGGGCGGTTTCAAAGGCGATATACCTGGCATCGCCCTGAACCCCCGCAAGGGCCAAAAGATCGGCTAGCTCGAACCCGTTCCAAGGCACGACCATCGACCAGGCCTCGACACAGCGAAAGCGATAGAGCCGCTCCTCAACGGTCATCTTGTCCATGATCTGATCAAAGCCATAGGCGCCGGGGCGATCAACAAGACCGTCGATCTCGACGCTCCAGGGGCGTGTTGTCAGGCTATCGGCATAGCGGGCCGGGTCGGCCTTGTCGGTGCCAAACTCATAATAGTTGTTATAGCCGGTGATCTCTTCCCAACTGTTGGCGGTCAACTCCTGCGCGCCCGCCGGAAGGCCAACCCCGGCAAGGCCGATCCCGGCCGCCGCCCCCGCCATGAGCTGACGGCGGTTCACAAACGCCGCCTCGGGCGTCACGTCACGCTCGGACAGGGTGTTTTTCCAGCGATAGGCCATGCATCTCTCCTATTGGTTTGCACCATATATAGAGGGATATGGGCCTATCGCCAGAATTCTGGTCTACCGGGCGATCACAAAGCCGCGTCTGCGTTGTAACTTGGGCGGATCTTGTTGAATGCGGTCGAGGTGCCATCGGCCTGAACAATGCGCACATGGCGCCGCCGCATAAGGCGCGGTTCGCCCACACCAACCGAATGGGCAATCGTCTCGACCTCTTTGATGACCGATTTGGCGTAATGGGCGACCTTCACATATTTGTCCTCGACCACAAGACCGGCCTGAAGACGCTTGTCATGGGTGGTGATGCCGGTCGGGCAGGTGTTGCGATTGCACTTGAGCGCCTGAATACAGCCCAAGCTAAACATGAAGCCGCGCGCAGAGGCGACAAAATCGGCCCCCGCACAAAGCGCCCAGGCAACATCGCCGGGATTGATAAGCTTGCCGGCGGCGATCATCCTGATCCGCTCTTTCAGGCCATATCGGTCGCGCAGATCCACCATTCGCGGCAAGGCATCGCGAATGGGCATTCCCACCAGATCCATAAGCGGCATCGGCGCCGCGCCGGTGCCGCCCTCGCCGCCATCAATCGCGATGAAATCGGGCGCACAATCGGGGCCGCGTTCATTGATCAGTTGAAACAGAGGCTCCCAGGCCTCGGACGAGCCGATCACCGTCTTGAACCCGACCGGCCGCCCCGTCACCTTGCGGATATGACAGATCACATCCAGAAGCTCGCCGTAGTCATTGATATCGGCGTGGCGGTTGGGCGAGATGCTGTCCTCACCGATCTTGATGCCACGGATTTCGGCAATCTCGGCGCTGACCTTTTCGCCTGGAAGGATACCGCCCTTGCCGGGCTTGGCGCCTTGGGCAAGCTTGAGCTCGAACATCTTGATATGCGGGTTTTCCGACATCTTGCGCAGCTTTTCATCGCTCAGGTTGCCGTCTTCGTCGCGCACCCCGTATTTGGCGGTGCCGATCTGATAGACAAGATCACAGCCCCCCGTCAGGTGAAACGGCGACAACCCGCCTTCGCCGGTGTTCAACCAGATCCCGGCCTTGGCCGCGCCCCGGCTGAGCGCCTCGACCGCCGGGCGTGAAATCGCGCCATAGCTCATGCCGGAAATGTTGAAGATCGACTTGGCCTTATAGGGGATCGCCGCGGTCGGCCCGATCTCCATCGGGGCGGTGACGGAAAACTGATCATCAAGCGGCGGAAAGACGGCCGGCACGAAGATCGGTGTGCCCGGCACACCAAGGTTGCGGGTCGAGCCGAACGCGATGGTGTTGCCCTTGCCCTTGGTCGCGTGGCTTACCCAATCGCGTTGCGCACGGTTGAACGGCATCTCTTCGCGGTCCATCGCGAAAAAGTACTGGCGAAAGAATTCGCCAAGCTTGGTGAACAACCCGCGAAAGCGCCCGATCACCGGATAATTGCGCCGGACCGCATCGCCGGGCTGGGTCTTGTCCAACACGTAAAACAGCATCGCCATAAGGACGACCGCACCCAACATGAGAACAAACAAAAGCGCAAGAACCTGTAGGATCTGCATCACGTAAATCATCGAAAAACTCCAAACGCGTGGGCCCGCAATTCTTTGGGGCCATCGCGGCGCAACCTGCGCCTTTCACCACGATCAAACAAGCCGCTAAACCATGCTCACAGGCGCGCGCAGGGGCGCAAAATGCCCGGTGCAGGACATTGGCCCGCAAGCCCCACAGGCGGCGGGAAACCCGCCTGAAACACCCGCCACGGCGCAGGAGATTCTCCGCTATATCACAAAAACGTGATTGGATGTTACAGCGACCCTTGGCTTAGCGGCCTTCGCGTTTTCGTCAAATCGCATCGGCAAGAATCCCCGGTGAACCAAACCCGATTTCGCGCCGTAATTCGTACCATGATGCCCGACGCGGCATCGTCACAACTGACGTTGAAACAGGAGATACATCTATGCTTCGCAGAACTTATCTTGCCCTGACCGCCGCCGCCCTGATGGCGGGCCCCGCCTTTGCCGATGGGCATGGCAAGGACATCGTCGATATCGCCGCCGGGAACGAAGACTTCTCGACACTGGTGGCCGCAGTTCAGGCCGCCGGTCTTGTTGACACCCTCAAGGGCGACGGCCCGTTCACCGTCTTTGCGCCAACCAACGCGGCCTTTGCCGCCCTGCCCGACGGCACGGTCGAAACCCTGCTCAAGCCCGAGAACAAGGATCAGCTAACGGCGATCCTGACCTATCACGTGGTGCCGGGCAAGGTGATGTCGGGTGACCTGAGCAATGGCATGAGCGCAACCACAGTACAGGGCGGCGACGTGACCATCATGACGGAAGGTGGCGTGATGGTGAACGGTGCCAATGTCACCGCCGCCGACATCGAGGCCAGCAATGGCGTCATTCACGTGATCGACGCGGTGATCCTGCCGGAATAATTGTTCGACATCTTTGGGGGCGGCCACATCGGCCGCCCTTTTTTGTGACCCGAGTCACCCGACTCTGAAGTTCGCCTCACTGAAAATCACGCCCGGAGCGGCCGTTAGATTCTGTCCGGGTGACTATAACTATTTGAATCTAGTGTGGTTTAGAGCGTGTTGCGTGAATGCGCATGAACACAAAACGCTAGAATTCGCCGCGCAGATTGATGCCTTGGGCGCGCAGCGACCTGAACAGCTTCTTGTAGTGCGAGCCATAGGGAAGGCCGGTCAATTCCGGCATAAGGCCGTCAATGATGCCATTCACCAATTGCCGCTTCATCCGTGCCAAGGGGTGAAACCGCGCCGTCATATGAAGAATCCGGCGGTCATTATACGGGTTGATGTAAAAGTTCTGCTCGAAGGCATAATAGACATTGTTCGGCGCGGCGGGGGCGAACACCTCGATATGCGCCAGATCAGGTATCCGTTGGTGGGCCGGTTCCGGCAACGTGTCGACCCACGCGCCATAGCGCGCCAGCATCCGCTCGTACCGTTCGGGCGTCCAGGCGGCGCGCAGCTCTTCGGGGCTCTTGCTTGTCAGAAACGTAAGACCGTCCTCGGGTCCGACCGCGTGACCGGCCAATTCCCGGCTCCATTTATTGGCGCGGGTCATTTCCGCAAGATTGCCACGCAGCACAAGATCGGCGGACGGCGCGTGGGTGACCGCACGCACGGTGGCGTCGTCAATCCCGTTGAACGACAGGCTTGTTCGATGCGCCATCTTCTGGCGCAGGTTTGCCAGCGCCAGGTCATCCATCGCGTCAAAGCCCGGCGCGCTATGGTGAATCACCTGCAAGGGCAGACCAAGTTCGCGGGCAATGCGGGTGGCCGACAGGCGGTCGAACTCGGTCACCCGATAGATATCATGCACATAGAAATGCTCGATCTGATCAAGGCAATCGCGGCTTGCCGCCAGCAATATCCGCGAATCCGTCCCCCCCGAGATCGGCAGCGCGGTGGTGAACCCCCCCGACAGCGCGCCGATGATCTGCGCCAGACGCTCCGAGATGCCCGCAATCATATCTTCGCGGCTCATGCTGTCTTCGGTAAACGCGTCCTCGGCGCGCGGCCAGTGACGCACAAGATCAAGCGTGGCGAGATCAAGATAGTGATTGGCCCTGATCCGGTGACAATGGCGATCACAGGTTTCGCCCAAGATGAACTGTGTCTCGCGGGCAAGCACCTGATCGGCGGTGACGGTTTCATTTGGCGCAATGTCGCGACGGGCAAGCACATGCACGCTTGAGGCCACGACGCTATCCTCGGGCGAATAAACCGCCGTCAGCCCACCGGTCGGATCGAAATAGACCCGCTCGTGATCAAAGGCGGCGATCACGACGATAAAGCGCCCCGCCAACCCCTCGATATAGCGCTCAAGCGCGTCGAGATCGGAAATACCCGCCAGCTTGGTCTTGCCCTTGAGCACCTGCCCCGTGGCATCAACCGCAACGCCAAGCACCACGCCCGCCTTGGTGCCATTGCCAAGAACAATCTCATGCGCGCGCAAATCGGGGCAATGGTGCAGATGCCATTTCCCGACCCGCTTGCCGCGCCAGGCCGCACAGGGGGCAGGCGCCTCAAGCGAGAGACGAAACTGATATCTGAAGACCTCGGCAAAATCCCAGCCGTTGGCCACACAGGCGCTTGCGCCCGCCGTTTCTGCCAGGTCGCTCTTGCGCGCCACCATCACCCTATCCTTTCACTGCCCGCTCTGACACGGGCGGGCCTTACCGCTTGTGGATCACCGCAACCTGATCGCGGCGTTTTTTCTGATAGCGCACGGGTTCAACGATACAGCCCGAAATCATCGGCGCGAGCGCGTTGAATTCGGCCGCGATGGCCGGATCGGAATGCAGAAACTCGCGCTCATCAAGCCAGCTTCGGAACAGGGCGGCGGTTTTGGTGATGCCATCCTTTTCATAGGTATCCGGCTGCCAGCGCAGGTCTTCGATCACATAGATGCCGCCGGATTCCAGCTTCGGGAAAATCTCGAGAAAGGCGTTTTGCTGATGGTGGCTGGCGTGGCTGGCGTCATCAATCACGATCGTCGGCGCCGGGGTGATCTCTGCGATGGCGCGGGCGATGGCGTCGCGGTCATCCATGTCGCAGCGATGAAAATCAAAGCGGTCATGCTTGAACCACGCGAAATCCGACACGTCCAGCCCGTGGATCTGCGCCTTGGGGAAATACTCAAGCCACATGCGGATCGAGGGCACATCGGTGGTCTTGCGATCCGCACTGATGCCGTGTTCCGGCCCGCCAATCAAAAGCCCCATTTCAAGGAAGGTGATCTTGCGTTGACGATAGGGGTGAAACAGCATGTGATAAAGTTCAGTATAGCGGTGCTTGGTCGAGCCCTTGTCAGAGCCAAAGCGATCCGCCAGATCGGTCAGGTTGACGCCGCCCTTGCCAAGCCCGGCAAGATCCGTCGGGGCGGGCGCCGCGGGCAAGGCCGCCTTGGCTTTGGGTGTCGCGGGCTTTTCTTCTGTCTTGGTGGTCATTGCGGCCTTCTCCTCTCGCGAGCGGACCGGCGCAATGCTCGTGTCCACCTTGTGTTTTTCCAATAGCATTTCCAAATAGCTGTCCGGCTCGGGCAGACCGCCGAGATAGGACAGGAATTCCTTCACCCGCCGCCCGTAAAAGTGGATCGAATAGGTGTCGGGTTTCAGCACCTCTTCGATATTCGATTTCAACCCGCTGCGCAGCAATTGCCGCCGGTTGCGAAAGCCGACCGGATAAAGCCCCGACACCGGCAACGCATATTTCGACTCGCCGGTTTTTTGCAGATAATGCGTCACCGCATGCGGGCCCCAAACACCCCAGGGCATTTCGCTGACATGCTCTGGCTTACCGGCATCGGCAAGCGCCGAAAGCCGCGCCTTTTCGTCATCGGGAAACCATTCTGGAATGCCGTATTCATCCTCTGACATCTCAAGCAACTGCCCAAGCGCGTCGCTATCGGGCGGCAGGCCAAGAACCCCGCCATTGATGTGGCGCTTGGATTCCCAACCGTAAAAATGCCCGGTCTCGCTTTCAAAGCGGCGCACGCAATAGGCATCGAGGTCGGCCCAGATCATGCGGTCGTTCTTGCGCAGCATGTGATAGCGGAACACATCCGAGAACAGCGCGAAACTTCCGGTGCGGCCATGCTGGATAAAGCTGTCAATCTTGAGAACCTCATCACCATGCACAAGCTCGATCCCCTCGGGGACATTCGAAACCTCGCCGTAATGGTAAAGCTTTACGTGATGCCCCGCGTCGCGAAACGACACCGCGCAAAGCACCTCGACATAACTCAGCGGGCCTTCGACCCAGAGCATGCCAATTTCGTATTCCTTACTCATCCTACCTCCTTTGGCCCCGTGGGGACCGGCGCGTTTCACGCGTATTCTACACTTAACATATTGATTTCAGGGTCATTCCTGATCGCCTCGACGTCGCGCGCGTAAATTTTGCCCAGATGCGCACGTTCGCGCGCTGTCCAGGGGTCATAGCCGGCATATTCGGGCCCGCGCGGGTACTTTTCCTGAAGCTCGACGCGCTGCGCCATGGCGCTTTCTACGCCCTCGCGATGAATAAGCTGCAACAGCTCTGCGACCGCCCGCCCCGAGGCCGAGGGGCGTTTGTTCTTGGTGTTGGGCGGTTTGAGCTTGCCGGCCTCAACATCGGAGCCGATCAGATTGGCCAGAATGCGGGTGTCGAGCGCGCGAAAATCCTCAAAGGTCCAGACCGTCAGGCTCGCCTGAGGGAAAGCGGCCATCACCGCCTTGAGCGTCTTGTGCCAGCTTGGCATATGTTCCAGCACCCGCTTGCGCATCGTCGGCTCGTCGGTGAAGCGACCGGGCCCAAGCGAGCGCAGATATTCGATATAGGCCGAGGCAAAGAAATCGGCATAGTTGCGAATGCCAAGATGCACCTCTTGCACAGGCATCGGAAACTGGCGCGCGAAGGTGCTGACAAGCTGATCCCGCCAGACATAGAGCAGCCCGCGCTTGACACAGTGCCCGCAATGGCCCGCCATGTTTTCCTCGGAGAGGATAAGGCGCTTGGGCCGATCCTTCAGGATGTCGGCGAAAAACGCCCCGGTTTTCTCGGCCAGTTCGGCGTCGTTGTATTTGGTCCGGTAATTCAGCCCCTGTTGTTCATAAACATAAAGCTGACAGGGCACCGTCAATTCCTTGCGGGTCTCGCGGTGATGAACATAGGACACACCCTTTTTCCGAAGCATGTTTTCGTTGCGCCCAAGCGTCGATTGGATATGGCTGGTGGCGGTCTTGTGAAATCCACCATGCAGAACGACATAGGGTTCGTTCATTTCGCGGCCATCTCTCGCACCAGCGCCTCGCTCTCTTCGGGCATCTGGCCGGGCGGATTCACGCGTTGCAGCAGGGCGTGAAACGCATTCCAGTCCGGGTCGGCCTTGAGCGTCGCGATCCGGCCACGATGCCAATCACAGGCCTCTTGATGCAGGAGCGCGATTTCGGGATCGGCCAGCATCCTTTCCATCTCGGCGCGGGTTCGGTCGACCATCCGCAAAAGCGAGCGATCCTCTTGCATGTTGAGGTTCATGTCGGCCCAATAGGCCAGCCCCTGATCGCGATCCACGTGGTTGGTGCGGCCCCGGTCACGCTTGACCAGAAAACTGTCTATCGAGCGGACCGAATAATGATGCAGGCGCGCATGGTCATGCGCAAAGCCACGATAGGCCGACCAGCCGGTCGAGAAATACTTGTCCGGCATGACCTGTCCGCCGCCATCCTTCCAGATGAACCCCGGTGGCTTGCCCTTGTCGAATTTCGGGCGATGCACCCCAAAGCGGTCAACCGGCGCGCCGGGCCTGAACATGGTCTTGAGGCCAAGCGCACGGTACTTGCCGGTATACTCCTCTGGCGCGGACCAAGTGAACTGACCGATGACCGGCACATCCTCATAGGCAACGCGATCGCCACAGCCAAACAGCTTCCAACAGAGCGAAATAGCATCCGCCGGGCCGACTGCCTCGAACAGATCGTCAAGCGTGCCATCGCCCGCGCGCACATTCAGAAACTCGTCACAATCGGCGCAGATGATCCAGTCACTCTCGGCATAAAGCGCATCACGCAAGGTCTTGCGCAGGGCGACGCGCTGTGGGCTGCCGCCTTTCTTGAACTGATTGTCGACGTGACGCGCAAGGCCCAGCTCTTCAAGGCGGATCGCGATCCTGTCGGTCCCGTCATCGCAATGGTTGGTGAAAATCATCAGGTCGGTAAAGCCGATCACCCGGTTGTAAGCGACCCATTCAAGCATGAAGGGGCCTTCGTTTTTCATCGTGGTGACAATCGTGCGGCGGTCGTTTTTACGCACCCGATCCGAGGGCACCGCCAGCGGGGCCGCCTGCACCGCAGGTTTCACTGCGGCCTTCGGCGCGGGCTTGGCGTGCTCGGGCACGTCAATCTCGTCGGTTTCACTTTCGTCGGTGCTGTCGCCCTCACGTTCTTCGCGCTTGATCGCGCGAAGCCGGGCGCGAAACGCCTGGGTGAACCGCTCTGCAACCTCATTGCGGCCCTTGTCGTTGAAATAGGCCACGACAGACCCGCGGAACCAGCGAAGGTCACGCCGACCGCGATAAAGCTGATAAAACTCGTGCTCGGTCAGGGTGTCGAAAACGATCCGCTCCATCACCGGCTTGAGCGCGTCGATCTTGCGCAGGAAAACGGCCGTTTTATGCACCGAATAGCGACAGTTGAAGATGCGGATATTGTCGCCGTCAAAGCGGTCGACATGCTGTTGGTCAAGCTCGTGATAGGGGTCATAGAAAATATGAACCGGGCCGAGATCCCTGGTCAGGGCCGCCGCATCCGACAGTGGCAATGTCCAATCCTGTCGGCGCCCGTTTTCATAGCGGGTTTCCCAAGGCACAAGATCGGTATCAAGCGTGCTTTGCGGATTGACCGATACGATATGCGCCCCCGGCACAAGCGAGCCAAAGGCGATCGCCGCAAAGCCGCCCATCGACACACCCGCAAAAATCACCCGGTCATAGCCGTCGAAAAACCCGTCATCGGCAAGCGCTTGCATGCGCGCGATAAGATCTGGATCGCGATACCAATCGGCCACATGCGCCATGATCCCAAGATGCGAGATATTGGCGTCGCGGGCGAATTTGAACGCCCAGGGCTCGCGCATGACCGAGCCATCGCCGACATTGGACAGGTTGTCGAATGTCACCAAAAGCCGCTTCACCGGTCGCCTGATGAACATCAGGCTATGACGCAAACGCTTTTCAAGAAAGCCTTCGCCCTCGCTGCCGGGACGCAGGTCATCCAGCCAGCGCGGAACTTGCTGGCCCTCTTCTGTTGCAGTGCCCTGCTCTGCCATCACTCAAAACTTTTTTATTATTGGTTGCCGCCAGTTTAAGGCGTTCGAACCTGCCACACAATTATTTGGCAAACTATATGCTCCATTGACGTTTTCACGCAACAGATGGTTCAAATTCTACGTATTGTTTCTGAACGAGAAACGGCGCGCCAAGCCACTGGCGCGCCTGTGCAGGGGCTTAAACGCCTGCGTCGATGATCGCGCGGGCCAGAATCGGCACGGTTTGCGCATTGAGACCGGCAATGTTGATCCGGCTGTCGCCAATCATGTAAATCCCGTGATCCTTGCGCAGGGTCTCTACCTGTTCGGGGGTTGCGCCAAGGCGCGAAAACATGCCGCGATGCTGGGCGACAAACCCAAACCGATCAGAGCCGGACAAACGGCGCAGCTCATTGGCAAGATCCTGGCGCAGGCGCAGCATGCCAAGGCGGACCTCTTCAAGCTCTGCTTGCCAATCGGCGCGCAGCGCATCATCGCTTAGCACCATGGTCACAAGCCGCGCGCCATGATCGGGCGGGAAAGAAAAGTTCTGGCGGTTGAGATAGGCCAGATTGCCCTGCGCCACCTTTTGCAGGCCCCGGTCCTGTGCCACGGCCATCAGGATGCCGGTGCGTTCACGGTAAATGCCGAAATTCTTGGAACAGCTTGCCGCGATCAACACCTCGGGACAGCTTTTGACCACAAGCCGGGTCGCCTTGGCGTCTTCTTCAAGACCGTCACCAAAGCCCTGATAGGCGATATCGATCATCGGCACCGCGCCCTTGCGGTTCAAAAGGTCGATCACCTCTTTCCACTGGCTCAGGTTCAGGTTGGCGCCGGTCGGGTTGTGACAGCAGCCATGCAACAGCACCACATCGCCCGCGCGCACAGCCTCAAGGTCGCCCATCATGCCATCAAAATCGACACCGACGGTTTCAGCGTCAAAATAGCGATACATAACCGTTTCAACGCCAAGATAGGCCAGAATGCTAAGGTGGTTGGGCCATGTCGGATCAGAGACGAACACCCGCGCCTCAGGGTTGGCCATGCGCACAAGATCAAACGCCTGACGCACCGCGCCGGTGCCGCCGGGGGTGGCGACGGCCGCCACCTGATCGCGGGTGACGGCATCGCCAAGCACCAGATTGATCATCACGTCCGAAAACGCCGGATCACCGGCTAGCCCGGTATAGGCCTTGGTCTCTTCCTGACCCCACCACTTTTGCTCGGCGGCTTTGACGGCCCGCATGATCGGGGTCTTGCCCTCTGCGTCTTTGTAGACGCCGACGCCAAGGTCGATCTTGGTGTCGCGCGGGTCTTCGCGAAACGCCTGCCCGAGGGCCAGGATCTTATCGGCGGGTTTTTCCTTCAGGTTACTGAACATCAGGCCTCTCCTGTGGCGACGGGAAGGGTCGGGAAAGCGCCCCATTCCGTCCATGATCCGTCATAAAGCGCATGGTCAAGCTTGCCGATCCGTTCCAAGGCCAGACTTATGATCGCGGCAGTCACACCGGTGCCGCAAGTGGTGATCACCGGCTTGCTCATGTCGACACCAGCCGCCGCAAACACAGCGCGCTGTGCCTCGGGGTCTTTCATCGTCATGTCGGCATTCAACAGGTCGGTATAGGGCACATTTTTCGAGCCCGGAATATGGCCGCCGCGCAGACCGGGGCGCGGTTCGGGGGCCTCGCCGCGAAACCGTGCGGCCGAGCGCGCATCGAGTATTTCGTAATCGCCCAGTTTCGATGCGGCAGAGACCTGCGTCACATCCTTGACCAACTGGTTCTGGCGGCGGACCGTCATGTGCCGATCACGGATCATCGGCGGCAGGTCTTCGATCTCGCGGCCCTCGGCCAGCCACTTGGGGAAACCGCCATCAAGAACGGCAATGTTATCCTGCCCCATCAGGCGAAACAGCCACCACACCCGCGCGGCGGAAAACAGGCCCTTGGCGTCATAGACCACCACCTGATGCCCGTCACCTACACCCATGGCGCGCAGCCTGGACATGAATTTCTCGACCGGCGGCGCCATATGCGGTAGCTCAGAGCGGCTATCGCTGATGTCGTCGATATCGAAAAACCGGGCGCCGGGGATATGCGCGGCGTCATATTCGCCCCGTGCGTCGCGCCCTTCGGCGGCCATGAACATCGTGCCATCCAGCACCCGCAAATCCGGGTCCTTCAGATGACGGGCAAGCCAGTCGGTGGAAACAACGGTTTTAGGATCATCATGTGCCATGGGGGCCCCCGTTTTAGACCTGTCTTGCCTACAGTCTGGAGGGCAAAAGGGCAAGACCGGGCACGGCTATCCAGCCCTGCCTCGTCGGTTATTTCGCCGGTTCAGTTGGGTGGTTTATTTCACCAGCATTTTCTTGATCAGACCGATAATGATCAACAAGGCGCCGCCACCTACCCCGCCCGAGGCAATCTGGCCAATGATCGCGCCGATATCGCCGCCACCTGCGCCAAGACCGCCCGCGCCAAGCATGCCCAATATCTGACCGCCAAGGCCACCGCCAAGGATGCCAACCAACGAGTTGCCAAGTGTCCCGAGACTGGCGTTTTTCATCACGCCACCGGCAAGATTGCCGCCGACCGCTCCGGCTAGCAGGCTAATCAATAATTCCATGGTCTATCTCCTTGGCTGAACCTGTATGTGCCGCTCACTCGCCGTGGCGCAACAGGCGTTGTTTCTGACGGCTCCAGTCGCGCTTGGCCTCGGTGGCGCGTTTGTCGTGGTTTTTCTTACCCTTGGCGATGCCGATCTTCATTTTGACCAGCCCGCGATGGTTGAAATACATGACCAGCGGCACAAGTGTCATGCCCTTGCGCTGTGTCTCGTTCCACAGCCTTGCCAATTCCTTGCGCGACACCAAAAGCTTGCGGCGGCGCTTTTCTTCATGGCCAAAGGTCTTGGCCTGAAGGTAGGGCGCGATATAGGAATTCACCAACCAAAGCTCGCCATTTTCAACCATGGCATAGCTTTCGGCAATATTGCCGCCGTTCTGGCGCAGGGATTTAACCTCGGATCCTTCAAGGATGATGCCGCATTCGATATCGCTCTCGATGGCATAGTCATACCGCGCCCGCCGGTTCTCGGCGATCACCTTGTAGTTCGGATTTTCCTTTTCCTTGGCCATTTCGCTGTCCTACCGATGCACGCGCCAACTGTCCAGCGATGCGCGCGCTGGTTGGCGCACGACGCTCGTCACTTGGTGATATCTGATTATTCTGCGGCGCTGCGCAAGCTGGACATCAAAAGATGAAACTTCTCGCCCTGAATCGCCACAT
>JAVVFB010000058.1:0-14509 GCA_032251095.1 Roseovarius sp.
ATTGCCTTTGGCGGGGGGGGCAAGGGGTTTTGCGTTGTTTGTCGGGATAAATTGCCTAGGTTGGAGGCAATGTCTTTTTCAGACACCTATGGAAGGATAAATCGTAATGCTTGTGACCCCGATGCGATCAGCGCCGCGCTTGGTGAGAACCGTGTGTTTGGGGGCGCTGATCGTGATGATCGGCCTTCTGCCGCTGCGCGCGGCGGACCGGGACCGCCTTGAGGCGTTTCTTGAGGTGACGGGCTTTGGCGTGGCGCTGGACAGCATTGCGCTTGCTGCCGCCGATGCGCCGGCGATGCTGGGACTCACGGCCAGCGATTTTGGCCATGACTGGGCGCGGGTGGCCGATGAGGTGTTTGACACGGCGCGCATGCGCAATACCGGGCTTGATATCCTGTCGGGAACGCTGAGCGACGAGATGCTGACCCATGCGGCGGCATTCTATGCCTCTGACCTTGGCCAGCGGCTTGTCGCGGTCGAGAATGCTTCGCATATGATCGAGGAGGGCGACGCCAAGCGGGCCGAGGGCGAGGCGGTGTTGGCCGCGGCCGATGACACGAGGATCAAGGTGTTGCAGGACATGAATAGCGCCGTCGACGGGGCCGGGTCGGGCGTGCGCGCGGTGCAGGAAATTCAGCTTCGCTTCCTGCTGGCGGCCTCATATGCGGGGGTGCTTGAGAACGAGTTTGACGAGGGCACGCTGCGCGCGATGCTGGCCGAGGGCGAGGAAGAACTGCGCGAGGCGATGCGCGCCTCGGCGCTGGCCAATGCGGCCTATACCTATCAGGATCTGAGCACCGATGACCTTCGCGCCTATGTGGACGCTCTTGAACATCCGCTGATGGCGCGGGTTTATGAGCTGATGAATGCCGTGCAATACGAGATCATGGCCGGCCGGTTCGAGGTTCTGGCGGCGCGGATGGCCGATATGCATCCCGGTCAGGAACTATGAGGCAGGCGGCGCATATCACGCGGCGGGCGTTTTTGGGGATCGTCGCCACTTTGACCCTGCTGGCGGGCCCGGCCTTGGCGGATCGCGCCGAAGAGATCGACCGCCTGATTGCGGCGCTGCGGTTTGACGAGACCATCGAGATCATGCGCAAAGAGGGGCTGCGCTATGGCGGCGAGGTCGGGCAAGAGATGCTGGCCGAGGCCGAGTTTGCCCGCTGGGATGCGATCGTGGCCCAGGTTTACGACCGCGAGACCATGCGAGCCAAGGTGACGGGCGGCTTTGCCACGGCGCTTGACGGGGTCGATCTTGCGCCGCTTCTGGCGTTCTTCGAGGGGCCGGGGCAAGAGATCGTGGCGCTTGAATTGGCGGCGCGCGCATCCCTGCTTGACCCCGAGATCGAGGCCGCGACCGAAAAGCTCTATGATCAGATGGTCAAGGACGGCGATGTTCTGGTCAAGCGGGTGGATGTCTTTATCGACGATAGCGACCTGATCGAGCGCAACGTGACCGGTGCGCTTAATGCCAATCTGGTGTTTTACACCGGCCTTGCCGAGGGCGGCGCAATTGATCTTCCAGAGGCGGATATGCTTGCCGATATCTGGGCGCAGGAAGAGGACATGCGCAAGCAAACCGAAATCTGGTTGCGCTCTTTTCTGGTGATGGCCTATCAACCGCTGGCGCGCAGCAAGCTTGAGGCCTATATCGCGCTTTATCAAAGCCCGTCCGGGCGCGATCTGAACCGGGCGCTTTTTGCCGCTTACGATGGCATGTACGAAGATCTGTCCTACAAACTTGGCCGTGCCGTGGCGCTTCAGATGCAGGGCGAGGATTTATAGGCGATATCGTGCAAGGATTGGGGCGATGGTGCTTGACTTTTACCCCGCTTTCCCGAATAAGCGCGCCACCCGGCGGGATGATCTTGCCAGGTTTGTTTTTGAATGACGCCCCAAGGGCGCGCAGTTCGAGGTGGCCACAAGGCCGGAAACACCCGGAATGTCGGGGACCACAGAGCGCGGAGACGGAAAAGGAAATGCAATGTTTGCGGTCCTCAAGACCGGTGGCAAGCAATACAAGGTGTCCTCAGGGGACATGCTTCGTGTTGAAAAGCTTGCAGCAGATGCCGGTGAAAAGATTCAATTCAACGAGATCCTGATGCTGGGCGGCGACGCACCGGTGATCGGCGCGCCTTTCATCGCGGGTGCTGCGGTTCAGGCTGAGGTCGTTGATCAGGTCAAGGGTGACAAGGTCATCCACTTCGTCAAGCGTCGTCGTAAGCACGGCTCGCAGCGCACCAAGGGCCACCGCCAGCAGTTGACCCTGCTGCGCGTGACCGAGATTTTGGCCAATGGCGCGGACAAGTCCGGCGTCAAGGCCGCAATCGGTGCCGGGTCGGTGTCGGCCACGGCGATGGCTGCGGCTGAAAAGCCCGCCAAGAAAGCCGCGGCGCCCAAAGCCGCCGCCAAACCGGCCGCAAAAGCCGCTGCCGGTGGTGACGATCTTTCGAAGATTTCTGGCGTCGGGCCGGTCATCGTGAAAAAATTGCATGGTGAAGGTATCACAACCTTTGCACAGATTGCGGCATGGACAGATGCTGACGTGGACGCAATCGAAGAAAAACTGTCGTTCAAAGGTCGTGTCGGTCGTGAAGACTGGATCGCACAGGCCATCGAGCTGGCAAAAGGCTAAGGAGAGACCAGATGGCACATAAAAAAGCAGGCGGTTCATCCCGTAACGGTCGCGATTCTGCCGGCCGTCGCCTTGGCGTCAAGAAATATGGCGGCGAAGCTGTGATTCCCGGCAACATCATCGTGCGTCAGCGCGGCAACAAGTTCTGGCCGGGTCAGGGCGTTGGCGAAGGCAAGGATCACACGATCTTTGCCAAGGTCGAGGGCGCTGTGAAGTTTCACAAGGGCCTCAAGGGCCGCACCTTTATTTCGGTTCTGCCAGTGGCGGAGGCCGCTGAATAAGCTGACCTTAAGGTTGTTGGAAACATCATGGGGATCGGCGTTACCGCCGGTCCCTTTTCATTTTTGCGCAGGACGCATCCCGTGATGAGCGTTGCCGTGATCAGCTTTCTGGCCTTTGGCGCAAGCCAGGTGGGCACGCCGGGGCCGGCCAATATGGCGCTTCTGGCCACCGGCGCGCGCTTTGGCTTTCGCGCGGCGCTGCCGTTCGTGGCGGGCGTGGCGCTTGGCAAGCAGCTGATCATCTGGCCGATCGGCTTTGGCCTGATGGGGCTGGCGGCGCAGGCGCCGGGGGTTTTCGCGGCGCTCAAGTGGATCTCGGCGGCCTATATTTGCTGGCTGGCCTGGAAGGTGGCGCATCTGCGCCTTGATGGGGGCAAATCGGTTGAAACGCCGCCGGGTTTCATGGCCGGGCTGATTGTGCATCCGCTCAACCCCAAGGCCTGGGCGATGATTGTCACGGGTTTTACCAATTTCGTGACACCGGGCACCCCGGCCTTGCAGGCGACCGCCTGGATTGCCATCTGTTTGTTTGGCTTACAGGCCATTCTTCACCCGATCTGGACCTATGGCGGGGATCGGATCGCCCAGACCGTGGCCGGAACAGTGGCCGAAAAATACCTGATGTGGACCTTGGCGGCGCTGACCGTTGCCTCGGTTCTCTTCGTGCTCTTTGGAGGAGGACGCGCATGAAACTTGAGACGATTGTAGACCAGCCGATGATCGAAACCGAACGGTTTGACCTGCGCCCGCTTCGGGTGTCGGATGCCGGGCTGATCGAGATGTACGCAAGCGATGCGCGCGTGGCGATGAACACCAGCAGCATCCCGCATCCCTTGCCGCCCGGCACCACCGAGGCGATGATCAAACGCGCCCATGCCGAGGACCGGATCGAGGATTTCTGGGCAATGGACGCCAGCAAGACCGGCGGATCAGAGCTTATGGGCCTGATAAGTCTCGTGCGGCTAGAGCGGGACCAATCCGAGGTTGGCTATTGGGTCGCGCCTGCTTATTGGAATACCGGCGTCGCCTCGGCAGCGGTCGAGGCGCTTCTGGCGGCCAATCCGCAAGGGGCACGCACCACCTTCGCCAGCGTGTTTCAGGACAATGCCGCCTCGGCGCGGGTCTTGACCAATTGCGGATTTCAGTATCTTGGGGATGCCGAGACCTTTTGCATCGCGCGCGGCGCAAAAGTGGCCACCTGGACCTATAGCAGAAAAGCGGACTGAGGCCATATTGGCCTTTGCGAAAGGATGACACATGAAATTTCTTGATCTCGCAAAGGTCTATATCCGCTCCGGCGGCGGCGGCGGCGGTTGTGTCAGCTTTCGGCGCGAAAAGTTCATCGAATATGGCGGGCCGGATGGCGGCGACGGCGGCAATGGTGGCT
The DNA here is from genome assembly GCA_032251095.1 of Roseovarius sp. GTDB lineage: Bacteria > Pseudomonadota > Alphaproteobacteria > Rhodobacterales > Rhodobacteraceae > Roseovarius. The sequence goes on from JAVVFB010000058.1 coordinate 4,307, forward strand.
CGGTCTGGGCCGAGACGGTTGACGGGCTGAACACGCTGATCGACTTTCGCTATGAACAGCATTTCTTTGCCAAGAGCGGCCAGCCCGGCATGGGCCGTCAGCGCACCGGATACACCGGCGATGACATCGTGTTGCGCGTGCCCGTGGGCACCGAAATTCTTGACGACGACATGGAAACCGTTGTCGCCGACATGACCGAACTTGGCCAGCGGGTCTTGTTGGCCAAGGGAGGCAATGGCGGCTTTGGCAACCTGCATTTCAAGACCAGCGTCAATCAGGCCCCACGCCGCGCCAATCCGGGGCAAGAGGGCGTCGAGCGCACGCTTTGGTTGCGTCTCAAGCTGATCGCGGATGTGGGCCTTTTGGGCCTGCCGAATGCCGGTAAATCGACCTTTCTGGCGGCCACATCGAACGCCCGGCCCAAGATCGCCGATTATCCGTTTACCACGCTGCACCCCAATCTTGGTGTCGTTGGCGTTGACGAGGTTGAATTCGTCGTAGCCGATATTCCGGGCCTGATTGGCGGCGCCTCCGAGGGCAAGGGGCTTGGCGATCTGTTTTTGGGCCATGTCGAGCGTTGCGCGGTTCTGTTGCACCTGATTGACGGCACATCCGACACCATTGCCGAGGATTATCACACCATTATCAACGAGCTAGAGCTTTACGGCGGCGATCTTGCCGACAAGCCCCGCGTGACAGCGCTCAACAAGATCGACGCGCTTGACGATGAGGAACGCGCCGAGGCCTGCGCGCTGCTTGAAAAGGCCTCTGGCGGGCCGGTTTTGATGATGTCGGGCGTGTCGCGCGAAGGTGTGGTCGACGTGCTGCGCACCCTGCGCACGCAGATCGACGATGATCGCCTGCGCCACAAGATCACCACCGAAGAAGAACCCGCGCCGTGGCAACCGTAAGCACCGCCAAACGACTTGTGATCAAGATCGGCTCGGCCCTTTTGGTGGACCGCGCCACCGGCGAATTGCGCGCCGAGTGGTTGCGCGCGCTTGCCGAGGACGTGGTGCGCCTGCGCGCGCGCGGCACCGACGTTATTCTGGTCTCATCGGGGTCGATCGCGCTTGGGCGCGGGGTGCTTGGCCTGCCGGCAACCGAGTTGACGCTTGAACAAAGCCAGGCGGCGGCGGCCGTGGGGCAAATCCGCCTTGCCGGGGCCTATGATCAGGCGCTTGGCGCGCATGGTCTTGTGGCGGCACAGGTTCTTGTCACCCTTGAGGATAGCGCCGATCGGCGCCGTTATCTCAATTCTCGCGCCACGCTGGAACAGCTGTTGCGCCTTGGCGCGGTGCCGATCGTGAATGAAAACGACACCGTCGCCACCGATGAAATCCGCTATGGCGACAATGACCGCATGGCGGCGCAGGTGGCGGTGACGGCGGGCGCGGATCAGTTGATCCTATTGTCGGACGTCGATGGTTTTTATACCGCCAACCCCGCGCAAGACCCAAGCGCCACGCGGTTTGACGTGATCGAGGTGATCACCCCCGAGATCGAGGCGATGGCGGGCGATGCCGGGTCGGGCCTGTCCAAGGGCGGCATGAAAACCAAGCTGATGGCGGCCAAGACCGCCACGGCGGGCGGCTGTGACATGGCGATCACTCAGGGCGCGGTGCTGCACCCGATTTCGGCGCTTGAGAGTGGCGCGGCGGCGACTTGGTTCCTCGCCCAGGGCGACCCACAGCAAAAGCGCAAGGCCTGGATCGCCGCGATGAAGCCCAAGGGCCGGGTCGTGGTGGATGCCGGCGCGGCACGCGCGCTGCGCTCTGGCAGCAGTCTTTTGCCCGCCGGTGTCACCGGGGTCAGCGGCACGTTCGGGCGCGGTGATCCGGTCGAGGTTGTCGATCAGGCCGGGCGCACGCTGGGGCAGGGGCTTACCCGCTATGACGCGGCGGATGCGCAGAAAATCAGCGGGCTGCGCTCGGACCAGATCGAGGCGGTACTTGGATATGCGGCGCGCGGGCCCTTGATGCATCGCGACGACATGGCATTTTAGAGGTCCTTGGGGAATCAACACGCAAGCCCCGAACAGGAGAGTGTGACATGACAGAGACCCCCGATATTGCCGCGCTGATGGCCGATATTGGCGCGCGCGCCAAAGCCGCCGCCGCCGATCTGGCCGTCGCCAGCCCCGAGACCAAGCGCGCCGCGCTTGAGGCCGCCGCCGATGCGGTCTGGGACGGGCGCGCCGATATTCTGGCCGCCAACGAACAGGACCTGGCCTATGGCCGCGACAAGGGGTTGAGCGAGGCGATGATGGATCGCCTTGCGCTGGACGAGAGCCGCATCAAGGCCATCGTTGAGGGTCTGCGCGCCGTGGCCGCGCAGGATGATCCGGTGGGCGAGGTTCTGGCCGAATGGGATCAGCCCTCGGGCATTCATATCCGGCGCGTGCGCACGCCCTTGGGGGTGATTGGCGTGATCTATGAAAGCCGCCCTAACGTGACGGCGGATGCCGGGGCGCTGTGTTTGAAGTCCGGCAATGCGGTGATTCTGCGCGGCGGCTCTGAAAGTTTTCACTCGTCAGGCGCCATACACGCCTGCCTCGTGGCGGGGTTGCGCGCCGCCGGTCTTCCCGAGGATGCGATTCAGCTTGTGCCGACCCGCGACCGGGCGGCGGTGCAGGCGCTTTTGACGATGACCGACACGGTGGATGTGATCGTGCCGCGCGGCGGCAAGGGGCTTGTCGGCCTTGTGCAACGCGAGGCGCGGGTGCCGGTTTTCGCCCATCTTGAGGGCATCGTGCATATCTATATCGACAAGGAGGCCGATCCCGAAAAGGCGCTGCGCGTGGTGATGAATGCCAAGACGCGGCGCACGGGTATCTGTGGCGCGGCCGAGTGTCTTTTGATCCACCGCGATATTTTCGGAACCATCGGTCAGGGCGTGGTGCGCGCGCTTTTGGATGCGGGTGTCGAGGTGCGCGCCGATGCGACCCTGCGCGTCATCGAGGGCACCACCGCCGCCACCGATGACGATTGGGGCTGTGAGTATCTTGACAGCATCATCGCCGCCAAGGTGGTCGATGATCTTGACGCCGCCATCGCCCATATCCGGCGCTATGGATCGAACCACACCGATTGCATCCTCACCGAGGATGACGCCGCAGCGACCCAGTTTTTTGCCCGCCTCGACAGCGCGATCCTGATGCGCAATGCCTCGACCCAATTCGCCGATGGCGGCGAATTCGGCATGGGCGCGGAAATCGGTATTGCCACCGGCAAGATGCATGCGCGCGGGCCGGTTGGGGCGGCGCAACTGACCAGTTTCAAATATCTGGTCGATGGCGACGGAACAACGCGCGCCTAAAAGCGCAGGCGCAGCTCGGTTTCGCCGTGCTCTACCCTTGGCGTGCGCCCAATCGCAGCGAGCCGCTCTGGCAAGAGCAGAAATTGCACCTGCGCCGGGGTCACCTCGGGCGCGGGGGCCATTGCCCCAAGGCTGTTCCAGAGCAGGTCGTTGACCTGAAGCCGTGCGCCCTTGGCGTTAACCTCGAACTGCGCCTCTTGTCGGGTGACCTTGAGGGTGCCGCCAAAGGGAATGGTCTGTTCGGCGCATAAAAGGCTTAACGCCACCACCTGTGCGATGGGCTGTGCCACTGCCCCCGACAGGCCATAGTCAAGCGCGATCCTCCCGGTGCGATAGATCGTGCCAAGGATATCGCCAAGGTCTTCGCTGCGTAGATTCTGGCCGTCGGATGCAGTGCCAAAGGCCAGCCGGAACAGGCGAATGCGTGCATTTGCATCCGCCGCACTCTCCGAGATAAGCGTCATCTCGGGCGAGGCGCCCATGCCGGAAAGTTCGAGCAATTCCAGCCCGTTGGTGACTGCGCCCATCGGGCTTATCAGGTCATGGCAGATACGAGAGCCTATCAATGCGGCGAGGGTCTGGCTATGGTGATTCATCGGTATTCTCCGGGGCGGGGCAAGACATGAGCGATATGAATTCGATATTGACACCCGGGATGCTTGTACGCCACCCCGAGCGGCCGGATTGGGGCACCGGACAGGTGCAATCAAATGTCGCGGGCCGCATCACCGTTAACTTTCGCGAGGTTGGAAAGGTGGTGATTGACGGCGCGCGCATAGAGCTTGTTCCTGTCTTTGATCCCTGAACATGGTTAGGAAAAGGTTAACTCCGTTGCGTGATTTCACCGAGATTCGCCTTTGACAATCGTTGTCATCGGGCCGTGGCTCGCCTAAAACCCGCCCAAAGCCCCTGATCCGAGAGCAAAATGCCCTGCACTCCGCCTGTTTTCCGCGTCAAGCTCGCATCAAACGCGCAAGACGTGCGCGCGGCGCAGCGACTGCGTTACGAGGTTTTTGTAAAGGAACTGGGCGGCGATGGCCCGCTCGTGGATCACGACGCAAAGCTCGAAGTTGATCGCTTTGATGCCTATTTCGATCATCTTTTGTTGCTGGATGATGCAAAGGGGGGCGCTGTTGTCGGGGTTTACCGGCTGTTGCGCGACGATCAGGCACTGCTTGCCGGACAGTTCTACTCGGAAGACGAATATGATCTGAGTACCCTGCGCGCCAGCGGTCGGCGGTTGTTGGAGCTGGGTCGCTCCTGCCTGGCCAAGCCCTATCGCGGGGGGGCGGGCATGTATCATCTTTGGAATAGCTTGGCCCGCTACATCACTGATCACAATGTGGAAATACTTTTTGGAGTGGCCAGCTTTCACGGTACGGACCTGAACCGATTGGCGCAACCCTTGACGCTTTTGCATCACCGCTATCTCGCACCGCCCGCCTTGCGCGTGCGTGCGCGGGGCGCCCACCGTCAGCCCATGACCCTCGTCCCGGCGCACACCCTTGATCGGCGCGCCGCGATGCTCGAGGTGCCCGCCCTGATCAAGGCCTATCTGCGGATGGGCGGCTATGTTGGCGATGGTGCCTATATCGACCACCAATTCAACACCACGGATGTCTGTCTTGTCATGGATACAGAGCGTTTGAGCGATCAAAGAAAATCATTGTATTTAAAAGGTATTACAGGGTGAAGTTCACCTGGAATTCCACCGCCCCACCGGCTCCGGTCGCGCTTGGCATGGCGGGGCTTGCGCGGGCGATTTTGCGCGGCACGGTGCTTGTATCTATCCTGCTGATCGGGGTTGCTGTGATGGCGGTGATACGATTGATCGAACAACCGCTTTACAAGCTGCACCGTCCCTGGACGCCCCATATAACGCAATGGGTGTGCCGGAGGGCCTTTGCTGTTCTCGGCATGCGCCACGAGGTTGAGGGAGAGCCGATGACCCAAGCCGGAGCTGTGGTTGCTAACCATGCGTCTTGGCTTGATATTTTTGCTCTCAACGCGCGCAAAAGGGTTTATTTTGTCTCCAAGTCCGAAGTCGCGGACTGGCCGGGGATCGGGCTTTTGGCACGGATCACAGGGACCGTGTTTATCAACCGTGATCCCAAACAGGCGCGTGCGCAGACCGAAATTTTCGAGAACCGGCTTTTGGCGGGGCATCGTTTGTTATTCTTCCCAGAAGGAAGCTCAACTGATGGATTGCGAATTTTGCCATTTAAATCAACGCTTTTTCAGGCGCTCTTTAGCGAAAAAATCCGCCACGACATTTATGTGCAACCGGTCAGCGTGATCTATCTGGCCCCGCAGGATCAAGACCCTCGGTTTTATGGCTGGTGGGGCGATATGACCTTTGGGGCGCATGCGTTGCAAGTTCTGTCGACCCAACCGCAAGGTTGCGTGAAGGTCGTATATCACACCCCTGTAAAGGTTGATGAATTTGCGGATCGCAAGGCCTTGTCGACCTATGCCGAAAAGGCCGTGCGGTCTGGCATGCCTGCGGATCGGCAAGGCAGCTAGCGCAGCCTCAGCCCATGGCGGCGACAAACCCGGCCAGCGCGGCCACCGGATCGTCATGCTGCCAGAGCTCTTCTCCAAAGGCAAAGAAATCGGTTATCGGCGCCAGCTGCGCCACCGCAGCCACATCAAGCGCACCTTCGGCCACGACCGGCAGTTCGATCATCTTCGACCACCATTCAAACAACTCTTCCTCGACCTGGCTGCCATCGCCAAGCGCCGAGGCGCCGACCGGGCCAAAGCTGATGTAATCCGCGCCTGCTTCGCCGGCGCTCAACCCGTCATGGCGCGAGGTGCCGCAAAAGCTTCCGATGATGGCGTCGTCGCCAAGTTCCTTGCGCGCAAAGCGCACCGTGCGCGCTCCATCGCCAAGATGCACCCCGTCAAGGCCCAACCGTTCCACCATCAGAACATGCGTGTCGATCACCAGCGCGATATCGCGGGCATGGGTCACGTCGCGGCAGGCATCCGCTGCGCGCGCGATCCGGTCCTCGTCGCGGGTGGCAAGCGCAAGGCGCACACAGGCCACCTCTTGCGAATCCAGGACCCGCGCCAGGACCTCTGGAAAGCGGCTCAGCTCGAACTCGGGCGGAGTGATCAGATAGAGTTGCGGCTGCTCGTTTTCTGCCATGTCTGGGCTCCTGAAATTTCCGCCCGTATAGCGTGGAAAAATCACTTTGGCTATCGCTGGCATTGGCTTTCACCATTCCAAAAATACTCAAATTCCAGCGCCCTGCCGCCAAGGCAGCGTTTTGCGAGGGAAAGCAACCGCTTTGCCCCCCTAGCAAGTAGCGCTTAGCGGGTCTATCTTATCCCAAACGGGTGTAAAAGGGGCGGGTTTTTGGTGATTTCTCAGCTGGCAGAGGGGCTGACGCGCGGTGTCGAAGGGTTGGGTGATCGCCTGTCAGGCGCATTGTTCGAGCCGGTCATACGGCTTGGCGTCACCGGGCTTGCACGGGCGGGCAAGACGGTGTTCATCACCTCGCTGGTGGCCAACCTGATGGATCGCGAACGCATGCCGGGGTTGCTCGCGGCCTCCGAAGGGCGCATAGCGGCGGCCTTCCTTCAGCCCCAGCCCGATGACACCCTGCCGCGCTTTGATTTCGAGCGCCACCTTGCGGCCCTCACCGCAGCCGAGCCGCATTGGCCGGAAAGCACGCGCGCCGTGTCCGAGTTGCGCCTGTCGCTGCGGGTACGCCCCAAGGGGCTTTTGGCGGGGGTGACTGGCCCGCGCACGGTGCATCTTGATATTGTCGATTATCCCGGTGAGTGGCTGCTTGATCTGGCGCTGCTCGATAAATCCTATGACGGCTGGTCGGCCGAGGTTCTGGCGCGGATCGAAAAGCGTCCCGCGGCGGGCGCCTATCTTGCCGCGCTTGGCGGTGTTGATTCTGCCGCGCCCCTCGACGAAGCCGTGGCACAAGGTTTGGCGCAGAGCTTTACCGCCTATCTGCATGCGGCGCGCGATGCCGGGTTTTATGACTGCACGCCGGGGCGTTTCCTGTTGCCGGGCGATCTTGCCGGCTCGCCCGTTGTGACCTTCGCGCCCTTGCCCGAGGGGCCAGCGGGTGCGCGCAAAAGCCTGCGCTCGGAAATGGCGCGCCGATTTGAGGCCTATAAGCGCGAGGTCGTGCGGCCGTTTTTCCGCGATCATTTCGCGCGGATCGACCGACAGGTGGTGCTTGTTGACGCGCTTGATGCGATCCACAAAGGGCCCGAGGCGGTCGAGGATATGCGCCGCGCCATGGCCGAAATCCTCAGCACGTTCCGTCCGGGGCGAAACGCCTTTCTCACCCGGCTTTTGATCGGCAAGCGGGTCGAGAAGATCCTGTTCGCGGCAACCAAGGCCGATCACCTGCATCACGCCCAGCACCCACAGCTGACCGCGATCATGGCCGCGCTTGTGCGCGAGGCGCGTGACCGTGCCGATTTTGCCGGCGCCGAGACCGAGGCCATGGCGCTTGCCGCCCTGCGCGCCACTGTTGAGGAGCAGCGGGATCACGACGGGCGCCGTCTTGATTGTGTGCGCGGTCGGCTTTTGGACAGCGGCAAACAGGCGGTGCTTTACCCCGGTGCCTTGCCGGACGATCCCGGCGCGCTTTTGTCGGCGGCTCGATCGGGTGCGACGGACTGGCTTGAGGGCGATTACAATGTGATGCGCTTCGCGCCTGCGCGCCTTACCCTGCGACCGGGCGAGGGGCCGCCCCATATCCGTCTTGATCGCGCAGCGCAGTTTCTGGTGGGGGATCGGTTGTGAGTGCGCTTACTCCTGGTCCGGCGCGGCTCTGGCATCTGCCGCGACTGGCGCTGATCCTGTGGCGCTTTACCCGCGCAACGCCGTGGTTGCCACAGGTCCGCAGCCGCCGCGAAGACCTTTTCACCTTTCTCAGGGTTATCCACCGGGGCTGGGTCAGGGTGATGACGGATGGGCGTTGCGTGGTCGGTTTTATCGTGCGCGACGCACAGCGCATTCATGCGCTTTACGTGCATCCCGACTGTCGCAACCGGGGTGTCGGGCGCGCCTTGCTGGCGGATGCCAAGGCCGACATGGATGCGCTCGACCTATGGGTGGTCGAGGCCAATACAGGCGCACAGGCGTTTTATGCCGCCAATGGATTTGTCGAGACTGCGCGCAGCCCGGGCTATGGCAATGATGAAAACCTGCCCGACATTCTGATGATCTGGCAGGCAGAATATGAGGCGGAAGCATGAGCAAGCGACCATCAAGCGGCCCGGTTCTGATCGAGCTTGAAGAGGGGGGCGTATTTGACGGCCCCGACCGCGCCCCGCCGGTCCCCGAGCCTGACGCGGCTTTGCCGCAGGGGCGGGCGATGCGGATGGCGATGACTGGGGCTGCGCGGGGGCCCTCGTGGCTGGCGCGGGCGTTCTGGGCGCTTGCGCTTGGCCTTTTGGGCGCGGTGGTGTCGGTCGCGGCCTGGGATTTTGCTTTTGGCCTGATCGCGCGGCTGCCGATCCTTGGCTACGCCGTGGCCGCAATGGGCGCGGGGCTTTTGATCGTCGCGCTGATGCTTGCGCTGCGCGAAATGGCCGGGTTTGCGCGGCTTGGGCGGCTGGATGCGCTCAACCGGGCGGCGGTGGCGGCACTTGCGGGCGGCGATCTTGCGCAGGCGCGCGATGTGGTGGCCCGCATGCAGGCGCTTTACGCCACAAGGGACGAGGCCCGTTGGGGCCTTGAGCGCCTCAAGGAGCGCGCCCCCGAACAGTTTGACGCCGAAGCGTTGATCGGTCTGGCCGAGACAGAGCTTTTGACGCCGCTCGACGCGCTTGCCTTGCGCGAGGTCGAAAGTGCTGCGCGGCAGGTGGCGACGGTGACGGCGCTTGTGCCGCTCGCACTTGCCGATGTGCTCGGCGCGCTTGTGGCCAATCTGCGGATGATCCGGCGGGTGGCCGAAATCTATGGCGGGCGCGCCGGGGTTCTTGGAAGCTGGCGTTTGGCGCGCGCGGTCATGTCCCATCTGGTGGCCACCGGCGCGGTGGCGGTGGGTGATGACCTGATCAGCAGCGTCGCCGGCGGCGGGCTTGTGTCGAAACTCTCGCGCCGCTTTGGCGAAGGCGTGGTCAATGGCGCGCTGACCGCGCGGGTCGGGGTTGCCACCATCGAGGTCTGTCGCCCCCTGCCGTTTGTGCGGGTGCGTCGGCCTTCGGTGACGGGGCTTGTGAAACGGGCCTTGACCGGGCTTTTCGGGCAGGGCTAGGGAGCGCCCTTATGGGCCGTTAAATGGGTATGGAAATGGATGTGATTGTCGTTGTTGCGCTCTGTCTTCTCGCGCTTGTGGTGGTCGGGCTTCCTTATCTATTGGTGTCGCATGCCCGGCTCAAGGCGCGGGTCCGCGCGCTTGAAACACAGCTTGGTGGTGCAGGCGCGCAGGCCCTGCCGGCCGCACGCGATGATCCCGAGCGCAAAGCGGCGGCCACCGGCCCATGGGTGCGCCCCGAACCGGCATCAGTGCCGCCGCGCCCCGAAGTGCCAAATACCACAACCGAGACCGGCCCGCCGCGCGCCTTTGTGCTGCGCGGGGACAAGCTTGCCGGTCTTATACGCTGGTTGCGCGACAACTGGGCGCTGGCCGTGGCCGGTGTCTCGCTGGCGCTGGCCGGGGTGTTCATGGTGCAATACGGCGTTGAAAACGGCCTTTTGACGCCGTTCTGGCGGGTCATGGGCGCGCTGTCGCTTGGTGCGGCGCTTATCGCGGGGGGCGAGGTCATCCGACGCCGCCACGGCGACGAGGGCGGCGCGACGGCGGGCTTGCCCTCGGTTCTGTCAGGGGCGGGGGTGATCACGCTGTTTGCCGCCGTGCTGGCGGCGCGTGCGCTTTATGGGTTGATTGGCCCCGAGATGACACT
>JAVVFB010000059.1:0-14477 GCA_032251095.1 Roseovarius sp.
CTTGTGGGCTGTGTGATCCTGCCAACGCGCGGCGGCACCCCTTATTTACAAGGCCCATCCTCCTATATTCGGCTTCATCTTGGATCTTCCGGTATCACTGTAATAATGAGTGTCACCTAACAGCGGCCCGCTCAGCGGCTCGCGGTGCTTGATGCCTTTCTGTGCGATGTGACTCGATAAAGAACAAAACATGAATATAATACAGCTCAGCCCCTGACACCCGAAATAAGTTGCGCACGCCAATGCCTTTTGCCGAACTCTCTGCCATTTCCAATTTTACCTTTCTCACCGGGGCCTCGCATCCCGAGGAATATTTGCATCACGCCGCCGCCCTTGGCCTCAAGGCGCTTGCCATTGCCGATGAAAATTCGGTGGCCGGGATCGTGCGCGCCCATAGCGCGGCGCGCGAAATTGCTCGCCAGGTTGGCGAACGTCACAAGATCGAGGCCCGCGACGGTCCGATCGGCCCGGCCCCGCCCATCGCCCCCGCCGCCGCTCCGGCATGGGCCAGCACCCCGCGCCTTGTGCCCGCCGCGCGGCTGGTGCTGGTCGAGGGGCTGGAGCTGACCGCCCTGCCCTATGATCGTGCAGGCTGGACCAGCCTCTGCCGCCTGCTCAGCCTGGGGCGGTTGCGCTGCAAAAAGGGCCGGTGCGAGCTGCGCCTTGATGATCTGTTGGCGGGGGCCTCGGGACTTCACCTTTTGCTCCACCCGCCACAAACGCAACAGGGGCCGCGCGGCGCGGATGACTGGCGGCAACAGGCACAACGGCTGACGCGCCGCCTTGGCGGGCATATGCACCTTGTCCTTGCCCCGCTCTATGACGGTCAGGACAGCACCCGCTTTGACCGGCGGACCCGGCTCGCGCAAGCCCTCGACCTGCCCACGCTGGCCTCTGGGGTGCCGCTCATGCATCGCGGGCATCGGCGAAGGGTGGCGGATGTGCTAAGCGCGATCCGGCTTGGCACGCGGGTGGATGATCTTGGCCGCGATGCCCTGAGCAATGCCGAGCGGCGCTTGCGCTCGGGGGATGAAATGCGCCGCCTGTTCAAGGGCCACACCGAGGCCGTCGCGCGCGCAGGCGCGCTTGCCGCGCGGCTGGGCTTCTCGCTTGATGAGCTGCGCCATGAATATCCCAGCGAGGTCGCAGAGGGCGAGAGCCCGACCGAGCGCCTGCGCCGTCTGGCGCTTGAGGGGTTGGACTGGCGCTATCCCGGTGGCGCGCCCGAACGTGTGAGCACCCTTCTGGAACACGAATTGCGCCTGATCGGCAAACTGCGCTACGAGCCCTATTTCCTGACCGTGAATGACATCGTCGCCTTTGCCCGCTCGCGCGGAATCTTATGTCAGGGGCGCGGATCGGCGGCGAATTCGGTGGTCTGTTATTGTCTTGGCGTGACCTCGGTCAGCCCCGAAATCGGCACCATGGTGTTCGCGCGTTTCGTCTCTGAGGCACGCGACGAGCCGCCCGATATCGACGTCGATTTCGAACATGAACGCCGCGAAGAGGTCATCCAGTGGATCTATCAGCGCTACGGGCGCCACCGCGCCGGGCTCTGCGCCACGGTGATCCATTACCGTGGCAAACGCGCGATCCGCGAGGTCGGGCGCGCGATGGGTCTGTCGGGCGATCTGATTGCCGCGCTCGCCTCGCAAATCTGGGGCTTTGGCAGCGATGGCGCGTTGACGCCGAACCGGCTGCGCGAGATCGGCCTTGACCCCGAGGATCGCCGCCTCGCGCTGACCCTGACCCTGGTGCAGGAGATCATCGGCTTTCCCCGCCACCTGAGCCAGCATGTCGGCGGTTTTGTGATTACACAGGGGCGGTTGGACGAGCTGGTGCCGATTGAAAACGCCAGCATGGAGGATCGCACCGTCATTTGCTGGGACAAGGACGATATCGACGCGCTTGGCATTCTCAAGGTCGATGTGCTGGCGCTTGGCATGCTGACCTGTATCCGTAAGGCGTTTGATCTTTTGGCCGAACATCACGGCGCGCGCTATACCTTGGCCAGCCTGCCGCAAGAGGACAGGCCGGTTTACAACATGCTATGCCGCGCCGACAGCCTTGGGGTGTTTCAGGTCGAAAGCCGCGCGCAGATGAATTTCCTGCCGCGCATGCGCCCAAGGTGTTTTTACGATCTGGTGATCCAGGTGGCGATCATCCGGCCCGGGCCGATCCAGGGCGATATGGTGCATCCCTTCATCCGGCGGCGCAATGGCGAAGAGGCGACCAGCTTTCCCTCGGATGCGCTTGGCAAGGTGCTTGGCAAGACGCTTGGTGTGCCGCTGTTTCAGGAACAGGCGATGCAGATCGCCATCATCGGCGCGGGCTTTACCCCCGAAGAGGCCGACCGCCTGCGCCGATCGCTCGCCACGTTTAAACGCCACGGCAATGTGTCCGAATTTCGCGCGCGGTTTTTGCGCGGGATGCAGGCCAATGGCTATGACATGGATTTTGCCGAGCGCTGTTTTTCGCAGATCGAGGGCTTTGGCAGCTATGGCTTCCCCGAAAGCCATGCCGCCAGTTTCGCGCTCTTGGTCTATGCCAGTGCCTGGTTGAAATGCCACCATCCGGGGCTGTTTGCCTGTGCTTTGCTGAATTCTCAGCCGATGGGGTTTTATGCCCCGGCCCAGATCGTGCGGGATGCGCGCGAGCATGGGGTGAGCGTGCGCCCGGTCTGTGTGCAGGCGAGTTACTGGGATAATGTGATGGAACCCGACGGGCGCGGCGGGCTGGCGCTTCGGCTTGGGTTTCGCCAGATCCGGCGGCTGGCGCAGGACGATGCCAGCTGGCTGATCGCGGCGCGGGGCAATGGCTATACCACGGTCGAGGATGTCTGGCGCCGCGCCGGGCTGGCGCCGCGTGCGCTGGCGCGGCTGGCCGAAGCCGATGCCTTTGCCGCCCTCGGGCTGAGCCGTCGCGAGGCGCTCTGGCAGGCCAAGGCGTTGCAGGGGGATGCGCCATTGCCGTTGTTTGCCCGCGACATTGACGGCGAGGCGATTGACGAGCCGCTGGCGCATCTGCCGCGAATGTCGGAGGGCGAAGAGGTAATCGAAGATTACGTCGCCCTGCGCCTGACGCTGCGAGCGCATCCGGTGGCTCTGTTGCGCGATATTCTGACCCCGCCGGGCGGGTGAGGGCAAAACGGGGGCGATGCCCCCATCCAAGAAAATTCGGCGAATTTTCTTGGACTCCCCCGGAGTATTTGTTCCAAGAAGAAGCGGGGCCCGAAAAAAGCCGGGTAATTCGCTCTCGCACCTTATGGCCAAGTCTCATATAACCCCTGCAAACATGCATAGGAGTCGCCCCATGACCGGAGAATTGTCGCCCATCGACAAGGCAAAATTCGTCGCTGCCAAGCGGTCTGTCGATTATGTCGAGGACGGGATGCGGGTCGGCCTTGGAACTGGATCGACTGCGGCCTGGATGGTGCGCTGTCTTGGCGAAATGGTGCGCAATGACGGGCTCCGGATCAAGGGCGTGCCGACCTCGACGCGCACGGCTGAGCTGGCGCGAGATGTCGGCATCGAGGTGATCAGCCTTGATGAGGCGAAATGGCTTGATGTGACGATTGACGGGGCAGATGAGTTTGACGGCAACCTCAACCTGATCAAGGGCGGCGGCGGCGCGCTTTTGCAGGAGAAGATCGTCGCCACGGCAAGCGATCAGATGATCGTGATTGCCGACGTCGGTAAAGAAGTGGAAAGTCTTGGTGCCTTTCCGCTTCCGGTCGAGGTGATCCCGTTTGGCTGGCAGACCACCAAGTCGCTGGTGGAAGAGTTGCTGATTTCGATGGATGTGCTGGGCCGCGATGCCACCCTCAGGATGAATGGCGAGCGCCCGTTCATCACCGATGAGGGCAATTACATCATCGACCTGCATCTGGGGCGGATCGGCAATCCGCATCAATTGTCGATGGCGATGAATCAAATGCCGGGGGTGGTTGAAAACGGGCTGTTTCTGGATATCTGCGACGTGGTGATCCTTGGCTTTGGCGATGGTCGGGTGGAAACGCGCGACATCAACGAGGGCACCGTTGAAGAGGATCGGCTCGATTTCGTCGAAACCGACAATCTTTTCACCGATATGAACGACTGAAATCCGGGGGCGGCATGACATTCGACTATGATCTTTTCGTGATCGGCGGCGGCTCGGGCGGGGTGCGCGCAGCGCGCGTGGCCGCACAGGGCGGCGCAAAAGTGGCGCTTGCCGAAGAGGACCGCTATGGCGGCACCTGCGTGATCCGCGGCTGTGTGCCGAAAAAGCTGATGGTGTTTGCCTCTGAATATCCCGCCGCGATTGCCGATGCACAGGCCTATGGCTGGACCGTGCATGCCGGCGGCTTTGACTGGTCGGTGTTTCGCGGCAAGCTGCATGCCGAATTGGACCGGCTTGAAAATGTCTATCGCGGCATTCTCAGGACCAATGGCGTCGAGAGTTTCGATGCGCGCGCGCGGCTTGTCGATCCGCATACGGTCGAGCTCTCTGATGGCAGTCGCAAGAGCGCCAGGCATATCCTGATCGCCACCGGCGGGCGCCCGGTGAAACCCGACCTTCCGGGGGCCGAACATGCCATCACCAGCAATGATATTTTCCATCTTGAGAGCCTGCCAAAGTCCATTCTGATCATCGGCGGCGGCTATATTGCATGTGAATTCGCCTGTATTCTCAATGGGCTGGGTGTCAAGGTGACGCAATTTTATCGCGGCGCGCAAATCCTGCGGGGCTTTGACGACGAGGCGCGCGGGCTTGTGTCCGAGGAGATGATTCAGTCGGGCGTCAACCTGCATCTTGGCACCAATATCGTCGATATGGTTGAGGAAACGGGCGGCTATCGTGTGACCTCGACCAATGGGAAAGAAGAGGTGTTCGAGGAGGTCATGTTCGCCACCGGTCGCGCGCCCAACACCGAGGATCTTGGCCTTGAGGCCGCAGGCGTGAAGACCGGGCGCAAGGGCGAGATCCTGGTCGATGAATATAGCCAGACCGGCGTGCCGTCGGTCTATGCGATTGGCGATGTGACCGACCGGGTCAACCTGACGCCGGTTGCGATCCGCGAGGGCATGGCCTTTGTCGAGACCGTGTTCAACGGCAATCCGACGCCGGTCGATCACGACCTGATCCCGACCGCGATTTTCACCCAGCCAGAGATGGGCACCGTCGGCCTTTCCGAGGAAGACGCGCGCGCGCAAGAGCCGATCGAGGTTTATTCGACCTCGTTCCGCCCGATGCAGACCGCCTTTGCCGATCGTCCGGACCGGGTGTTGATGAAACTGATCGTCAGCCAGAAAACCCGCAAGGTTCTGGGCTGTCATATCGTCGCGCCGGGGGCCGGTGAAATGATCCAGCTGGCGGGCATCGCGGTCAAGATGGGCGCCACAAAAGAAGATTTCGATCGCACCGTTGCGGTGCATCCGACCATGTCGGAAGAACTTGTTACAATGAAAACACCGGTCCGAACGGGTTGATTTTTCGCCTAAACTGCACAGGTAGATAACAACGTCGTGGAAGACGGGACAAAAAGGGAAGAGATGCATGGCTGGACATTCTGGCGGCCCATGGGGCGGCGGCGGAAATTCGGGCGGGGGTGGTGATGATGACCGCAACCGCAACAACGGTGGCGGGCGGCGTCCGCCGGAAGGTGGCCCGCAATTGCCCGAGATTGACGAACTTGTCCGCAAGGGTCAGGATCAACTTCGCGTTCTGATGGGCGGTCGCGGTGGCGGCGGCAATCGCGGCGGCACCGGGGGCGGCGATGGCGGCCCGCAATTTGGCAAGGGCACCATTGGTCTTGCCCTGCTTGGTGCCGCAGCGCTCTGGGTGTTTGCGAGTGTCTATACAGTCAAACCCGAAGAACAGTCGGTCGAGCTTTTCCTTGGGGAATATTACAAGACCGGCAATCCCGGCCTTAACTTTGCCCCCTGGCCATTTGTCAGTGCCGAAGTGATCAATGTCACCTCGGAACGCACCGAGGAGATCGGTCGCGGACAAGGCGCGCGCAATGACGGACTTATGCTGACCACGGATGCCAATATTGTCGATATTGATTTCCAGGTTGTGTGGAACATTTCCGATCCCTCGAAGTTGCTTTTCAACATCCGCGACCCGCAACAAACCGTTCAGGCGGTGTCGGAATCGGTGATGCGTGAAATTATCGCCGCCTCGAACCTGGCGCCGATCCTTAACCGTGACCGTGGCATCATTGCCGATACGGCGATGGCCAACATCCAGGCCACGATGGACGAGTATGATAGCGGTATCCGGGTCGTCCGGGTTAACCTTGAGAAGGCTGATCCGCCGCGCGAAGTGATCGACAGTTTCCGTGAAGTGCAGGCCGCTGAACAGGAACGAGATCGCCTGCAACGTCAGGCAGATGCCTATGCCAACCGCGTTCTGGCCGAGGCCCGTGGTGAAGCGGCGCAGACATTGGAGCAATCCGAAGGCTATCGCGCCCGTGTCGTGAACGAGGCCGCTGGTGATGCCAGCCGCTTTACCTCTGTTCTGACCGAATACACCAAGGCCCCCGAGGTGACTCGCAAGCGGCTTTACCTTGAGACAATGGAACGCGTTCTTGGCGGCATCGACAAGACCATCCTCGACAGTTCCATCGTTAACGGCGATGGCAGTGGTGGCGGTGGCGTCGTACCCTACCTGCCGCTGAATGAACTGCGTCGCAATAGCTCGACCACCGGACAGGGGAACTAAGATCATGGGTAAAACGAAATTCCTTATTCCGATCCTCGCCATTGCAGGTTTTCTTGGCCTGTCGTCGGTCTTTGTGGTGGACGAGCGCGAAAAGGCTCTGGTGCTTCAATTCGGCCAGATCAGGGACGTGAAAGAAGAGCCGGGCCTGTCGTTCAAGATCCCGTTCATCCAAGAGGTCGTGCGCTATGACGATCGCATCCTGTCGCTTGATACCGACACCATCGAGGTGACGCCATCGGATGATCGCCGCCTTGTGGTCGATGCCTTTGCGCGGTTCCGCATTTCCGATGTGGTGCAGTTCCGCCAGGCGGTTGGTGTGGGCGGCCTGCGGGTTGCCGAGGACCGGCTGTCGTCGATCCTCAACGCGCAAATCCGCGAGGTTCTGGGTGCGGATCAGGTCACCTCTGACACGATCCTGTCCGAGGACCGTCGTGGCCTGATGCGCCGTATTCAAGCCGCCGCACAGCGCAGCGCAGCGGGTCTTGGGCTTGACGTGATCGACGTGCGTCTCAAGCAAACCAACCTGCCCGAGCAGAACCTTGAGGCCACCTTTGCCCGGATGCGTGCAGAGCGCGAGCGCGAAGCCGCCGACGAGATCGCGCGCGGTAACGAGGCCGCGCAGCGCGTGCGCGCCCTCGCCGATAGAACCGTGACCGAGACCCTCTCGGATGCGGAACGTCAGGCTCAGGTGATCCGAGGCGAAGCCGATGCAGAGCGCAACGCGATCTTTGCCGAGGCCTTTGGCGCCGACCCGGAGTTCTTTGCCTTCTACCGCTCGCTCGAAGCCTATGAGAAATCGCTGCAAGGTAGCAATTCCTCGATGGTCATGACCCCGGATAGCGAATTTTTCGACTATCTGCGGTCGGGCACAGCGCCAGAATGATCGAAACCGCGCTTCTGGCCATCGGCCTGGTGCTTATTGTCGAGGGGCTGGTGTACGCACTGGCCCCTTCGCTTATTGACCAACTGTTGATCGCGCTTGCCGCCCTGCCCGCCGATGCCCGCCGCCTTCTGGGGCTGATTGCCATCGTGATCGGGGTGCTGTTTGTTTGGGCCGCCAAGACCCTTGGCGCTTGAATTATCCGGCGCAAAGCGGTTCACATAGGTGTGAATTCATGTTGCGCCCTTTGCGATCCGCACAGGCGCACCTACATCTATAGTCAAGCCCAGCGCGAAGGCGCTTTGAGCGAAACAAAAAACCAAAGGAGATTTTGGTGTGAACGTCCAAACCATTTCCGCAGCACGACAACAGTCCGGACCGTTGCGCAGCCTCTGGCTGATCGCTCTGACGGTGGCCTTGCTTTTGGCTCAGGCCATCGCCGCGCAGGCCCGCCCCGACAGCTTTGCCGATCTTGCCGAAAAGATCAGCCCCGCCGTGGTGAACATAACCACCTCAACCACGGTTGCACAGGGCACCGGACCGGGGCCGATCGTGCCCGAAGGCTCGCCGTTCGAGGATTTCTTTCGCCAGTTCCGTGAACGTCAGGGCGAGAGCGACCAACGCCCGCGCCGCTCTTCGGCGCTTGGTTCTGGGTTCGTGATCTCCGAGGACGGTTATGTTGTGACCAACAACCACGTCATTGAAAGCGCCGACGAGATCATCATCGAGTTTTTCTCGGGCCAAGAGCTTGTGGCGAAGGTGGTCGGCACCGACCCGAAAACCGATATCGCGCTGTTGAAAGTGCAGGCCGACAAGCCGCTTCCCTTTGTCAGCTTTGGCAACAGCGACACGGCACGTGTCGGCGAATGGGTGCTGGCCATGGGCAACCCTCTTGGCCAGGGCTTTTCGCTTTCGGCCGGGATCGTGTCGGCCCGCAATCGCGCCCTTTCGGGCACTTATGACGATTATATCCAGACCGATGCCGCGATCAACCGCGGCAACTCGGGCGGGCCGCTGTTCAACCTTGACGGCGAGGTGGTCGGCGTCAATACCGCAATCCTGAGCCCCACCGGCGGCTCGATCGGGATCGGCTTTTCGATGGCCTCGAATGTCGTCAAGCGCGTGATCGATCAGTTGCAGGAATTCGGCGAAACCCGTCGAGGCTGGCTTGGGGTGCGCATTCAGGACGTAACCCCCGATGTGGCCGAGGCGATCGGGCTTGAAAAAGCCGCCGGTGCGCTTGTCACCGACGTTCCCGAAGGCCCCGCCGCCGAAGGTGGGATGCTGGCGGGCGACGTGATCATGTCGTTTGACGGCAAAGAGGTCGCCGATACGCGCGGACTGGTGCGTCAGGTCGGCAACACGCAGGTCGGCAAGACTGTCCGTTTGATGGTGTTCCGCGAAGGCAAGACCCAGACCCTCAAGATCACCCTCGGTCGGCGAGAAGAGGCCGAAGGCGCGATCCCCGTGGTTCAGCCGGGGCCTGAGGAAAGTGCCGCGCCGATCGAGAAGACCATGCTTGGGTTGACCTTCAGCCCGCTCAACGACGAGTTGCGCAGCACTCTAGAACTTGACGCGAACGCCACAGGCATTGTGGTGACGAATGTCGATGATATGGCGGAAGCCTATGAAAAAGGCATGCGGGCGGGCGACCTTATCACCGAGGCAGGCCAGCAGAAGCTGAGCTCGATCGAAGATCTCGAGACCCGGATCGCAGAGGCAAAAGAGGCTGGGCGAAAGTCACTGCTGCTGCTGGTGCGCCGCGCCGGTGAGCCGCGCTTTGTGGCGCTGTCGCTCGAAGAGAGCAAGTAAGTCCAAAGGCACAAGACCACAGAAAAGGGCGCTCAAATTGAGCGCCCTTTTGAGTTGGGGGCATTTTCTTCTGCGAAGAAAATGCGTTCAGAAAATTCGGCGAATTTTCTGAACCTGCCTTACGCACCGGGGTAGTCGATCAACGTCGTATCCTTACGTAGATAAAGCGGATGCTTGGCCGATCCGTCCTTGTTCAACCCAAGACATTTCAAGGGGCGCCCGGACCGGACAATTGCGGCAATGGCCTCACCTACAACGGAGTGATAACGTGACGGCAGCTTGCCATAAGCCATCACGACCAATTCGGCCTCTTGCGCCATTTCGACCAGCGCCGGAATGTTGAGGGCGCTACAGGCCTCTGTCGGATCATGCGGGATATCCTTGGGCGATGTCGCCCGCCAATCCAGTACATTGCCCTTAAGATAGCGGGTAAAGCCCCAATCACGGGCAAAGCCCAGCTCGCGATGACAGGTCGGGTCAGACACCTCGGCACTGGCCACCGACGGGTTCATCCCGACAAAAAGCACCGTGCGCGGCGTACCGCCTTTTGGTGTCCAGTCGCGCGAGAGCATCTGCCGGTATCGTCCGCAATCCGAATAGGCGGCCCCGCCGATCACCCCGTCCGGCAGGCGCAGCCTGACCTTACCGCCCGGATCGTGCAGATGGTCCGGGGCAGCCCCGCCGCTCACAGGTTGAACACCCGGCTGGGATGCAATTCACCCGCCTTGAAACGGCCCACGGCAACCGCATGACCATCAAAGCAGGCCCAGCATTCCTCGCCATACTCAACGTCCTGCGCGATCACCATGCCGGGATTGCCGTTGCGCAACCGCGCCGCGCCCTCTGCTGTGGCGCTCACCATCGGCAGATCGGCCAGGCCTTCTTCCAGCGGCCGAATATGGGCATCAAGGTCGGGGCTATGGGCCATCTCGTTGATCTGTTCGATGCTCAACCCATCCTTGGCCTCGAACGGCCCGGACCATACCCGCCGAAGCCAGGCGACGTGTCCGAAACACTCCAAAGCCTCGCCCAGGTCGCGCGCGATACTGCGCACATAGCCGCCCTTGCCACAGACCATCTCAAGCGACACATGATCGGCGTCGGGGCGGCCTGTCATGACAAGCTCTTCCACCCAAAGCGGGCGCGCCTCGACCTCGAAGTCTTCGCCATCGCGGGCAAGTTTATAGGCGCGCTGACCGTCGATCTTGACGGCGGAATATTTCGGCGGCACCTGCATGATGTCGCCGACAAAACCGCCAAGCGCCGCCTTGATCGCCGCGTCATCCGGGCGCTGGTCGCTTTGTGCGATCACCTCGCCTTCGGTATCGTCGGTATTGGTGGCCTGCCCAAAGCGCACGCAAAACTCATAGGCCTTGAGCGCATCGGTGATATAGGGCACGGTCTTGGTGGCCTCGCCAAGGGCGATCGCCAGAACGCCCGTCGCCTCGGGATCAAGCGTTCCCGCATGCCCGGCCTTCTGCGCCTGAAGCGCCCATTTCACCTTGTTGACAACACTGGTCGAGGTCATGCCTGCGGGCTTGTCCACCACCAGCCAGCCTGAAATGTCGCGTCCTTTGCGTTTGCGTGCCATGCTCGGCCCTTTTTATGCGTCTAAGGCGACAGCCCCTAGTAGACCAGCGCTCCCGCGTCAATCATTGCGCCGCGGGCTTTGCCACGACGCCGACCATCGGCCCCATCGGAAAGCCAAGATCGAACCGCTCCAGCCCCGGCGCATAAAGCCGCGAGACCTTGCCGTCAAAATAAAGCGCTTGGGACAGCTTGAGATGATCACGAAAGAACGAGCCGAAGGTGTAAAAATTGACCGGGCTATCCGAGATCACGAACCATGCCCTGCGCCCATCCTCTGATGTGCCCACGCCGTTGCGAATATAGCGGCTGTCACTGTCACGCAGAAACCTCGGATGCAGCGCCCCATCAATCACAAGCATCGGCCCGGATTGGCTCGCGTCGCGGCACTCCGGCGCCTCGCGCTCGAACCGCAGGCTCTCGATCACATCGGCGCGCCCGTCGCGAAGGCAGAACACCCCATTCGGCAGAAGGCCGAAATTGCCCGGCCCTTCTCGTGTGACGAGAGGCGCGATCAGCCTGCCATCCTCAACGTACAAACCAACGGGTCGGCGATCCGCGTGATACATCCCCGCGTTCATCCCAAAGACAAGCCTACGACCCTCGGCCTGCAACTGACGGTCGATATTGGCAAAACTGCCAAGCGGCTTGCCGGTTTCGGGATCATTCAGAAAGAGGCGCAGATCATCCTTGACAAGATCGACCGCGCAAACGGTATAGCCCTGCTTGGCATATGTCGCGGCTTCGCAGGTGGCCGCCCCCCCCGGCTGGCCAAGCACCAGCAAGGCCAGTACCAGCATGCCGGTTCTAATCCTCGACATCCCGGCGTACTTTTTCTTGCGCAAAAAGGCGGCGGGTCTCGTCCATCTGATCAAAGGTCTCATCCAGACGAAACCGAAGATCGGGCGCGTATTTCAATTCAAGCCGCTTGCCGATCAACCGCCGCAGCTCGCCCTTGTTGCGCGCCAGAATCGCGATAAGGTCCTTCTGGCCCTCGCCGCCCAAAGGCATCACATAAGCGGTCGCGATCTTGAGATCGGAAGACATACGCACCTCGCCCACGGTCACCGAAATCCGGTTAAGGTCGGGATCATGAACGTCACCACGCGCAAGCACCTCCGACAGGGTCCGCCGAATAAGCTCGCCCACGCGAAGCTGCCGTTGCGACGGGCCGGGCCCGTCATGAGACTTGTTCTTTGCCATGCCTCGCACTTAATCGCTCGGGCGTCGTTTTCCAAGCATAGAAATCCATCTGTTCATGCTTTCATCGTTCCGGCAAATACTCCGGGGGTTTGGGGGTCGGCCCCCAATCCACATCACGGAGCAGACCACGCGCCGGCGACCACTTGCTGCGCCCTCCCCCCCGCGCTAAGAACGGCGGCACGCGAAAAGGAGTGCTAAGATGACCGATCTGCCGGGTATCGTGATCACCGGGGCCTCGGGTCGAATGGGCCAGATGCTGATCAACACCGTGCTGAACAGCAATAGCGCCCGGCTTGTTGGCGCGCTTGAGCGGCCGGGTCACGCCTGGATCGGTCGCGATCTTGGTCTGGCCATGGGCGGCGCCGAGATCGGCATCAGCGTCAGCGACGACCCGCTGGACGTGATCGCGCGCGCCCATGCGGTGATTGATTTCACGGCCCCCGCCGCGACCGTTGAATTCGCCACGCTCTGTGCCCAGGCCCGCTGTGTGCATGTGATTGGCACCACCGGGTTGAGCGAGGCCGACCTCAAGCATCTCAACGCCGCCGCGCGTCATGCGGTGGTGGTGCGGGCGGGCAATATGAGCCTCGGGGTCAACCTTTTGACGCAGCTCACGAAAAAGGTGGCCGCCGCCCTGGACGAGGATTTCGATATCGAGATTATAGAGGCCCATCACAACCAAAAGGTCGATGCCCCCTCGGGCACGGCCCTGATGCTGGGCGAGGCCGCCGCCGAGGGGCGCGGCTTGGCACTTGATAACGTGTCTGACCGGGGGCGCGACGGGATCACCGGCAAACGCGAGCGCGGCCATATCGGGTTTTCGGCCATTCGCGGCGGCGATATCGTGGGCGAGCATGACGTGATGTTTGCCGCGCCCGGCGAACGGATCATCCTGCGCCATATCGCCACCGACCGGGCGGTGTTTGCCCGTGGCGCCCTCAAGGCCGCGCTTTGGGGACAGGGGCGAAAGCCGGGCGAATATGACATGCTGGATGTGCTGGGCCTGAGCGAAAACTGATCCAAAGCGGCAAGAAGCTCGTAGCCCTGTGTGAACCTCCAATCATGACAGGGAACCGTCCGATGCGAGCCATCCTTGCCCTTACCCTAAGCGTTTTCATCAGTACCCCGGCACTGGCCGAAGGGTTTGATCAGGTCAGGGATCGCGAGCGCTTCATTGCTCTGATTGAGGGGCGCGACCTGACCCGCTTTGGCATCACGGTGAATGTCACCCCGGATGGCCAGATCAAGGGACGCGCCTTCGGTCAGGACGTCTCGGGCGCCTGGCGCTGGAGCAAGGGCTATTTCTGTCGCGATCTTTACTGGGGCGCGCGCGATCTTGGGCCGAATTGTCAGGCCGTCAAGGTGCAGGGAAGCACCCTACGCTTTATCTCTGATCAGGGCAGCGGCCAGTTTGCAGATCTTTACCTACGCTAACTGGCCTTGCCAGGGGCTCGTCTGGCCTAACAGCCAGCCTCGCGAGGCCGCCCGCAAGTGCGGATGAGCCCGCCCTGCACCACCTTTTTGCGATCAGAAATCGACCGCGATGCCTTTTTTCTCCCAATCACCATAGCGCACCGGCTCGGGTCCTTTGCGCCCGCCAAGCTCTTTGGGTAGCTCCATCTTTGCGGCCTGCTTGCGGCGCTCTTCGGCCTCGGCAAGGGCGCGTTGTGCGGCGGGCGGCAGGTCTGGCATCTCTTGGCTCATTGTCGGGCTTCCTTTGTCGTGTTGCCCTTGATATACGCCGCGCCTAGCCCGCCGCCAAGGACATGCCATGAAAAATCCCCCCTCTTCCGCCCGCCGAAGCGCGGTTTACCTACTGGATCAGGTTCTGGGCGAGGGGCGCTTGATGTCCGATCTTATCGCCGGCGGCGTTCTGGATCGTCTTGCGCCGCCGGACCGCGCCCGCGCGCAGCGCCTTGCCAGCGACACCCTGCGCGGGCTTGATCGCGCTGATCGCCTGTTGGGACGTCATTTGCGCAAGGCCCCGCCGCTTGCGGTGCACAACATCCTGCGCCTTGCCACTGTCGAACTGGCCCAGGGCGGCGAGCCGCATGGCGTGGTGAATGAGGCCGTCGCCATCATCTCCAATCACCCGCGCTATGGTCGGCACAAGGGGCTTGTCAACGCGGTGCTGCGCAAGACCGCCGAAGACGCGCCGCGCTCGTGGAATGATCTGCGCCTGCCGCGTCTGCCGAAATGGCTGCGCGATCCGCTGGTAGAGGCCTGGGGCGGGGCCGCTGTCGGACAGATGGAAAAGGCGCATTTTGCCGGGGCGCCGCTTGACCTG
>JAVVFB010000005.1:0-41170 GCA_032251095.1 Roseovarius sp.
ATCCTTTCTCTCTTGAGACTGACGGCGCGTGAACACCGCCATGATATGCCGCCTACTTCAGGCCATCACCAACTTTCGGGCATAACTCAAAAGAAGACCGTGATGATCGACGCAACGTATATGAAGGCCCACCGAACCGCGACCAGCATGGCCGCGAAAAAAGGGGGCCCAATGACCAACGGGGCCGCCTGATCGGGCGCACCAAAGGCGGCATGAACACCAAGCTGCACGCCATTTGCGACAGCCAGGGGCGCCCGCTTGACCTCTTCGTCACCGCGGGACAGGTCAGCGACTACATCGGCGCGCGGGCATTGCTGGGCGGCTTGCCAAAGGTCGAATGGCTGCTCGGAGACCGGGGCTATGACGCCGACTGGTTCAGAGACGCATTGAAAGACAAGGGGATACGCGCCTGCATCCCGGGCCGCAAGCAGCGCAAGGCAACGGTCAAATACGACAAGCGCCGCTACAAACGGCGCAACCGGATCGAGATCATGTTCGGCAGGCTCAAGGATTGGCGCCGGGTGGCAACCCGCTACGACAGATGCCCGAAGGTCTTCCTCTCCGCGATCGCGCTCGCAGCAACTGTCATCTACTGGCTTTGAAATTCAATGAGTCCAGAGCCTAGCGTCGGGTGGCAACCCGCTACGACAAATGCCCAGAGGTCTTCCTCTCCGCAATCGCGCTCGCAGCAACCGTCATCTATTGGCTATGGGTCCTGCCCCTAACTTCTTCAGTAGCATGTTAAGTGTTTGAATAAAGACAATTAAATAATCTTGCAAAAAAAATTAACCCAGATGATAGTTAAGGCAGACTCAACTGCGAGTCTATGAATAAAATGAGCAAAAAGGCTCTTCAACCACGGCTTGAAGCCGTGTTGAAGGGCCTTTTTTTATTGCCAAATGAAATGGCTGCTCGGATCCAACAGAGGAGAAGTAAGAATGAAACGTCGTGATTTTCTGGGAAGTGTGGGTGCCGTGGGAATGTCCAGCGCGCTGTCGGCTCCGGCCATCCTCTCGACAGTTGGCCGCGCAGCTGCGCAAGGCAGTGACATTCCCGTGGGCTTGCTATTTTCACTGACCGGGGCCGTAGCCGTGGTCGAAAGCACGTTGCATGACGCCGCCTTGATGGCGATCGAAGAAATCAATGCCGCAGGTGGCGTGCATGGTCGTCAGTTGCGCCCGATCATTGAGGACCCCGCTTCGGATCCCGCCACCTACGCCGACCGGGCACGACGTCTGATGATCCGCGACAAATGCGTGAGCGTCTTCGGTTCCTACACCTCAGCCAGCCGCCAAGCAGTGTTGCCGGTAACCGAGCAGCGCAAGAACCTCTACTGGTATCCGACGCTCTACGAGGGTCGCGAATGCTCCCGCAACGTAATGTATGGTGGTGCGGTGCCAAACCAGCAGCAGGATGAGTTGATCCCATGGGCGATCGAGAATTTCGGCCCTCGCTTCTATATGATCGGCAACAACTATGTGTATCCGAAAGAGGAGAACAACTACTGCAAGACCCTGCTGGAAAAGCACGGCGGCGAAGTTGTGCACGAAGAATATGTGCCCTTGGGGCATTCCGATTTCAGCTCGGTGATCAATCGTATCCGTGCCGAAGGGCCGGACGTGATCTTTGCGACGGTGGTTGGGGATTCAGACGTGGCATTCGCGCGGCAGTATCATGCAGCAGAGCTTGATCCGGCCAAGATGCCGATCGTCAGCCTCACACGTTCAGAGGTCGAAGTGAAGGCTATCGGCGGCGAGGCTGCGGCCGGCCACTTCTCGTCCGCTCCCTATTTCATGGGCACCCAGACGCCCGAAAACGAGCGCTTCGTCGAATCCTACAAATCCCGCTATGGCAGAGACCAGGTCACGCATTTCGTCAGCGAAGCGGCTTACTTTCAAGTGTATCAGTTCAAAGCCGCGCTGAAGAAGCTCGACCCAGCGAATATTACGCCTGAGAGAATCCGTGATGCTGCCGTGGGCCTTACCTTGACCGCACCACAAGGCGAAGTCCTGATCGACGACAATCTCCACACGCACCTCTGGCCGAAAATCGGTCAGTGGCAGTCCAACGGTCAAGCGGAGGTTCTTTTGCAGTCGCAGAGTCGGGTCGCTCCGCTGCCCTATGCTGCCTACGCGGGGCAGAGCTGTACTGGCCAAGGTCTGGTGCAGGGCTGACGCTCGTACATTCCAACTCTCAGACGAGAACAATGGACAGCCCGGCTCTTATGGGAGCCGGGCCGACGGGAGGGACGTATCAATGGACGTCGTATTGAACCAGATCTTCGCCGGGCTCAGCATGGCCTCAATCCTGCTCATGATCGCCCTTGGCCTGGCGATAATTTATGGTGCAATGGGCGTTATCAACTTGGCGCACGGCGAGTTCGTGATGCTTGGTGCATATATCACCTGGGCATTGCAGACTTACGCAGGGTTCAGCATTATCATTGCTTTGCCTTTCGTATTTCTCGCCGTTGGTGCGATTGGGTGGATAATTGAGAAAGTTATCGTTCAGCATCTCTACCACCGCCCATTGGACACAATTCTCGCGACCTGGGGCATCGGTATCATCCTGCAGCAGTTGGTGCGGTTATCCGTTGGGGCAGAATCGCGCTTCGTGAAAGGTCCGGAAATTCTTAGCGGCAACATTGAGCTTGGCGGGCTTATCATGTCGAATTACCGAATATTCATAATCATCTTTTCACTTGCGGTCCTCGCGGCATCTTGGACGCTCATGATACGCACAGAGTTCGGGATGAAGCTGCGGGCAGTCATCCAGAACCGACAGATATCGGAGTGCTACGGCATCGAGGCCAAGCACGTTTATTCGATTACCTTTGCTTATGGCGCAGGCCTTGCCGGATTGGCAGGTGCGTTGATCACGCCCCTCTTCAGCACAATACCTACGATGGGAACCGGGCTTGTGGTCGATGCATTTCTCGTCGTGATCATGGGCGGTTTGGGCAGTCTTCTCGGAGCTGCCACTGCGTCGGTGCTGATCGGCGAGGCGACCGCTCTTTTTTCGATGTTGCTCAACGACACATTGGGCCGGATTGCCGTGCTGGCAGGAATCATCTTGTTGATCCGGTTCCGCCCACGCGGCCTGTTCCCTACAAACACACGCCGCTGAGGAGAGCGATATGACGCCCAGACTATTCTACGACCTTCTTGCTCTGGTGATATTCGCACTGATCATCGTGCTTGGGGTTCCCATGCTGATGGGATTCGACGGGTTCGAGCTGAACACCTTTGCACGCTATCTCGCTCTGGCCATCGCTTCGCTCGCGCTCGCACTATCATGGGGCAGTGCCGGGCTGCTCAATCTTGGCCAGGCTGCCACCTTCGGGATGGGCTCTTATGCCATGGCAATGCATCTCAAGCTCAAGGCGAGCGGGGACGCGCTACCCGATTTCATGGGCTGGAACAACGTGCCAGAACTTCCCCTAATTTGGGTTCCCTTTCACTCACTCGGCTTTACCCTGTTGGCCGGGCTACTGGTGCCGGCATTTGTGGGCGGACTGATCGCGATTTTCATGTTCCGCGCGCGAATTGCCGGCGTCTTTGTCGCGATCATCACTCTCGCCTTTCTTGTGGCCTTCCAGTTGGTTGTCATTGAACAACAGGGCATAACCGGCGGGCAGAATGGACTGACGGGTCTTGCTCCGCTGGTCTTGCCGGGCTGGAGCGTCGACACGTATGGCATAGGATTCTATTACCTTGTTGCCGGCTGCCTGATGGTGGCGATCACCCTCGGACTCTATCTTTCCCATAGCAAATTCGGCTTGATCCTGCGCGCAATCCGCGAGGATGCCGACCGCACACGGTTCTTCGGCTACAATGTGGCAAACTACCAGACCGTTATCTTCTGCATCTCGGCTGGCTTGGCCGGTTGGGCGGGCATGCTCTACACTCTGGTTCTGGAATTTGCCTCACCGACCTATATGAGCGTCTCTTTCAGCCTTGCCATTGTTATCTGGTGCGCCGTTGGTGGACGAAATTCGGTGCTCGCTGCAGCAATCGGAGCAATCCTGGTTAACCTCCTCGAAGGACGCCTCTCCGACGTCTTTGTTGAGGGATGGCACTTGATGCTCGGTATCATCTTCGTTCTCGTGGTGATGTTCATGCCGCGCGGGCTGCACGGGCTGGTTGAAGATCTTTGGCGCTTCATCAGCAATCGCCTCCACAAAAACCGAGCAATTCCGGCCAAGTCGAACTTGCAGCCCCAACCCGTCAAATCCGGACAGGAGAATTGACCATGTCCCAACTCGAGGTAAACGACCTGCATGTCGATTTCGGCGGGCTGCGCGCTGTTGATGGTCTCAGCTTCGACGTGGCCGAAGGCGAGATTCTCTGTCTTCTTGGTCCGAATGGCGCGGGCAAATCGACGACGCTCGATCTAATCTGCGGAAAAACCCAGCCATCAGGAGGTTCAATCCGCTTCGAAGGCACCGAAATCTCGCAACTACTGGAATTTCGACGCGCTCGCCTGGGTATCGGACGCAAGTTTCAGGTGCCTTCGGTTTACAAGGAATTGACGGTCACTGAAAATCTGTCTATCGCCCGCTCGCGTTGCCCCGGCGTACTGCACTCACTCATGCGCTTCGCCCTGTCGGACGGACGCACAACGTCGCCGATCCTTGAGCGCATTGGACTTGAGGCCAAGGCCGATGAGTTGGCCGGCAACCTGTCGCACGGGGAAACACAATGGCTCGAAATCGCCATGCTCATCGCGCAGGACAGCCGCCTGATCCTAATGGATGAACCCACTGCCGGGATGACCATTCAGGAAACTGAGCGCACCGCCGAGATATTCCGGTCTCTCAGCAGGAGTCACACGCTGATCGTCGTCGAGCATGACATGTCTTTTGTCCGCACCGTCGCGGATCGCATCGTTGTCATGAATCGCGGCTCGATGTTGGCCGAGGGTACGATTGAGGAAATCGAGACCAACGAAGACGTCAAGACAGCATATCTGGGGCATTGATCATGGAAACCATGCGCGCAAAGGATCTTTACTCCTTTTATGGCAAGAGCCCGGTTATACAGGGCGTCGACTTTGATCTCGAGTCCGGCGAGTTTCTCGCCATTCTGGGTCGCAACGGTGTCGGCAAGACTACGTTGCTCAAATCACTGATGGGTCTGACGGATCGCTGTATTGGTAGGCTTGTCTTTGGCGAGCAGAACCTGTTGGACCTAAGCACGTCGCAGAGGGCGCAACTCGGCCTTGCCTACATCCCGCAAGGTCGCGAGATCATTCCTAACTTCACGGTGCGTGAGAATATTCTGATGGGCACGTTCGCGCGCCCTGACCGTAATCGTAACATTCCTGATTATCTCTTTGAAATGTTTCCAATACTCGATGAGTTCATCGATCGCAAAGGCGGGGATCTGTCTGGCGGACAACAACAGCAACTGGCCATTGCCCGGGCACTTGCGATGGACCCCAAGGTTCTGATTCTCGACGAGCCGACCGAAGGCATCCAGCCCAACGTCGTCAAGCAAATCGAAGAGGCCATCATTAGCCTGAACAAGGAGCGCGGCATCGGCATCATACTCGTAGAACAGAACGTGCCGTTCGCTCGACGCGCCTCCGACCGTTTCCTCGTGCTCGACAAGGGCCGCGTGGTCCTGAGCGGGGACAGCACAGATCTCACCGACTCCGTCGTGGAGAAGCACCTGACCTTCTGAAGGCCGGGCTACCATCAACGAAGCACCTCAAGGAAAGGACAAAACATGAGACATGGTGATATCTCGAGCAGCGACAACACGGTTGGTGTTGCCGTCGTCAATTACAAGATGCCCCGGATGCATACCAAAGCCGAGGTTCTGAACAATGCAAAGAACATTGCCGATATGATCGTCGGTATGAAGCAAGGGCTTCCCGGGATGGATCTGGTCATTTTCCCGGAATACAGCACTCAGGGGATCATGTACGATCCTGACGAAATGATGGAGACCGCAGCCACGATCCCCGGCGAAGAAACCGAGATCTTCGCCGCTGCCTGCCGCAAGGCGAACACCTGGGGTGTCTTCTCGATCACCGGCGAGCGCCACGAAGAGCACCCGAAGAAGACACCTTACAACACACTCATCCTTATGAACAACAAGGGCGAGATCGTTCAGAAGTATCGCAAAGTTCTGCCTTGGAACCCGATAGAAGGCTGGTATCCGGGCGATCAGACCTATGTCTGCGAGGGTCCCAAGGGCCTCAAGGTCAGCCTTATCATCTGTGACGACGGAAACTACCCCGAGATCTGGCGCGACTGCGCAATGAAGGGGGCCGAACTCATCGTGCGCTGCCAAGGTTACATGTACCCTGCGAAAGAGCAGCAGGTGATCATGGCAAAGGCGATGGCCTGGGCAAACAACACCTACGTGGCCGTGGCGAATGCTGCCGGTTTCGACGGTGTCTATTCGTATTTCGGGCACTCCGCCATCATCGGTTTCGACGGCCGCACCCTTGGAGAATGCGGTGAGGAGGATATGGGTATTCAATACGCACAGCTTTCGATTCCCGAGATCCGCGACGCGCGTGCCAACGATCAATCTCAGAACCACCTCTTCAAGCTGTTGCACCGTGGATATACCGGCATCCATGCCTCGGGCGATGGTGACAAGGGCGTGGCCGAATGCCCGTTCGAGTTCTATCGCAATTGGGTGAATGACGCGGAAAAGACACGCGAGCATGTCGAGTCCTTTACCCGCTCGACAATCGGGGTGGCCTGCTGCCCCGTTGGCGGCTTGCCTACCGGCGCAAAAGAGAAAGAGGCGGACTAGTGTCACTGGTTTCCACCCATTGGAACGGCGCAGGATTGCGCCGTTCCAGATTTCCTCGCGAGTAATGGATTAGAGATGCCATTTCTGACTGATCGACTGCACGACACTGCGCGCCGGGAAAAGCTGGCCTCGGCCTTGGCTGACGAGAATGCGCGGATGACCGCGGCGAATGCCACAAAGCAGCCTGACACAGGTTTGCAATCTCGTTTCTCCTTCGATCTCGATATGGTCGAATCCGAAATGCGTGCAGCCATCATCGGGCAGGACGAAAGTATCAACGAGTTGCTCGATATCCTCAAGGTCGTCAGGGCCGATATCGGCGACCCACGCAAGCCTCTGGCGACGGTTCTGTTTTGCGGTCCGACTGGGGTCGGCAAAACGGAAACGGTGCGGACGCTTGCACGCGCGCTCTACGGGGATGCAGACGCGTTCTGCCGCATTGACATGAATACACTGTCCCAAGAACACTATGCCGCCGCTCTTACTGGTGCGCCTCCCGGATATGTCGGCTCCAAGGAAGGCACCACGATTCTCGACCAAGAAAAGATCGAAGGCACGCGCAACCTGCCGGGGCTCGTGCTCTTTGACGAGTTGGAAAAGGCCAGCAATGAGGTCGTGCTGGCGCTTATGAACGTGTTTGACAATGGTTTGCTGACGGTGGCTTCGGGAGAGAAAACCTACTCCTTCCGCAATGCTTTGGTTTTCATGTCTTCGAACCTTGGCGCGCGCGAACTGATGGAGCTTGACGAGCGACGCGGCGGCCTGTGGCAACGATTTCTCTCACCCCGCAAGAACCGTCGGCGCCTTGCTCACGATATCGTCATGAAATGCCTTCTCGAGAGATTTCCACCGGAATTGGTCAATAGGATCGACCACGTCGATACGTTCAATTGGATATCCCGCGACATGGTTCCTGCACTTGTGGATGTCGAGATGTCGCGGCTCAACCGGCGACTACGCAAACACAACCTTTCACTGGACATCAGCATGACCCTGAGGGATTTTCTTTCATCCGAAGGATATGATAAACGGTTCGGAGCGCGGGGGTTGAGGCGGACGATGCGTCGGCATCTCGAATTTCCCCTGGCCGGTTTTCTGCTCGACGAGCCAGTCCCGGCAACCACTGGTTCGAGCCAGCATGTGATCCAGGTTCTTGCGGACCGAAAAGATGGAACGGTCCAGTTTCAATACTCCTGAATAAAGGTGCCATTTCGTGACAAGAAACGACAGCTGGAAGATCGGACTGCTCTTTTCGACATCAGGCGTGACCTCGATAATCGAGCAATCGCAACTAAATGGTGCGTTGCTGGCAATCGACCAGATTAACGCCAAGGGTGGTATTCAAGGGCTGCCACTTGAGCCTGTCATCTATGATCCGGGGTCTATCGTGCCTCGTTATGGTGAGTTGGCCGAGCGTCTGATCGTACAAGACAAGGTGAGCGTGATCTTCGGTTGCTACATGTCTTCTTCTCGCAAAGAGGTCCTGCCCGTGGTCGAGCGGCGCAATGCGCTATTCTTCTATCCGACCCTGTATGAGGGTTTCGAGTATTCTCCCAACGTTATCTATGGTGGGGCATGTCCGAATCAGAACAGCGTGCCGCTTGCCAATTATCTGATGAGCGCTTTTGGGAAGCGCATATTTTTCGTCGGCTCAGACTATATTTATCCCCACGAATCCAACCGCGTCATGCGCAATGTGCTTCGGCAGGGAGGCGGTGAGGTGGTGGGTGAACGCTACTTCGATCTCACCACTTGCGCCGGGGGCTTCACGGACGTTATCAAGGAAATCATGGATGTCCGGCCCGACGCGATCTTTTCCACGATCGTGGGACAATCATGCATCGAGTTCTACCGAGCCTATCACGCAGCTGGAGGTAATGGCCGTGTCTGTCCCATCGCCAGCCTTACAACGAACGAGGGCGAAATCAATGCGATAGGAGCAGAAGCCGCCGTTGGTCATATAACCGCAGCTCCGTATTTTCGCTCGATAAACTCGCTGGCCAACAGACGCTTTCTCAAAGCATATGAACAGAAATTCGGATCGACTATTGATGTGACAAGTTGCTGCGAAGCTGCGTATAGCCAGGTGCATCTTTTCGCATCGGTCTTGGAGGAGACCAGAGAGATGGATACGGATTGTTTGCATGAGGCTTTGCTTGGAGAGGGCTTTGACGCGCCGCAGGGACAAATCAAGATCGACCCGGACAACAATCACACTTATTTGCAGTCACGCATTGCGGTGGTGAATGAAGATGGTGAATTCGAGATTGTTCTAAAGGTGCGTCGCGCGATTAAACCCGACCCCTACCTTGTCTTTCCCGCGATACATGACTGGAGCTTCCGCACGCAAAAAGTATCCGCCGGCGGCGGTCGTCATGCATGACCTGATCCGTGATTTGCGAGATCAGAATGTTCTTCTGATCCATCCGCGTGACCGGAGTGCAGACGAACTTTTGCAACAAGTGAACCGGATCGGGTGCAGCTTCGATCACATGTGGCCGGTGCCATGCAGCTTGCCGAACAAGTTCGACATGGTCCTCGTTGATGTGACCGACCAATCGGGTGACAAGCTGAAGGGCATTCTCGAAAAACGGGAAAAACCTGTAACCATCATAGCAATCATCGGATATGAAAACCCATCGGTTTTGAATGTTATCTTCGAGATAGGAGCACATGCCGTCCTGATGAAACCCGTGCGTGCTGTGGGTGTTCTGAGCAGTATGCTAATGGCGCGGCGCTTTCAGTCAGAGCAACAACAGTTTTTGAAAAACCTCAAAAAATTACGCGAAAAGCTGGAAAATGTTCAAAAGGTCAACGACGCCAAGTTTATTCTGATGCGTCATCGCGGAATCACAGAACGCGAAGCCTATGATCTGATCCGCAGACAGGCTATGGCCAAGCGGATTACAACAACAGAGATAGCGCAGTCAATTATAAATGCGGAAAGCATTCTAAAAAATATGGGAGATAGCTGAATATCCAAGTGCCACGGTGCTTGGCATAGAGCGCGAAAGCACGAGAGTTTTGCCTGTGTGATGTGTGGGTTCCGGCGATCGCTTCGCGCCGACAATTTTTTCTCGAACGGGAATGAAAAAGTGGGGTATCACCAGATCAAGGATTTCACCGTTCCCTGCGATTGGATGGCACGTCGGGCCGGTGCCGAACATGTTGCTCTGGGCGGGTACGTTCAGGCTGACTCATGCCGCCGCCCGCGCGCCGGTGAGGGCTGATGCATGGTGCCGCAACCTCACGACCCGCTGGGGACGGGCCTGCCCATGCCTCTTCTGGCGGTAATTTTCGTGCTGCTTTGGAGCTCGGCCTTCGTCGCCACGCGGGCCGGTTTGCCGGATGTCTCGCCTTTGCTGTTCCTGACGCTGCGGTTCACACTGGCTGCTGCCGTGCTCTGGTTCATCCTTTGCATGACGGGGTTCCGCTGGCGGAGCCTGCGTGACAGTTGGCGCGACCTCGCCCTTGTCGGCGCGTTGTCCAACGGTCTCTATCTCTCTGGTGCCTATCTGGCGATGACGGGGATCAACGCCGCTACCATGGCACTGATAGGCGCATTACACCCGGTGGTTACGGCGCTTCTCGCCGGTCCGGTTCTCCATGAGCGGATGACGCCACGGCAATGGGCCGGCCTGGCGCTGGGGTTGCTGGGGGTGGGCCTCGCGGTTGGCGGCGATGTCTCGGCCCCTTCGGGCCTGATCGCGCCGCTGCTGGGCCTCGCCGGGATTGTCGCGCTGGCCTGGGGCAGCATCCACCAGCGCCGAACCTGCCGCCATGTGCCGGTCCTGCCTGCGAATGCGGTTCAACTCGCCTCCGGGGCGCTGGTCGCGCTTGTTCTGACAGGTGCGACCGAGGTGCCGCACGCCGACTGGACGTCGGCGGCGCTGGCGACGCTTGCGTATCTGGCGTTGGTGGTGTCATTGGGCGCGCCAGTTCTGATGATGCTGATGCTGCGCGAGCGCGAGGCGGGCCGCGCGGCATCCGTATTCCACCTAATGCCCGGGACAACCGCCGTGATGGGCTGGCTGCTGCTTGGCGAACACCTGTCGGGTGCCGCGCTTGCCGGACTTGGCGTGGCATCCTTGGGTGTATGGCTTGGCCTGCGTTCGGCATGAACACCCACGGAACGAACTCGAATACAAATATCAGGGAGGAAAGACTGCGTATTCCGGAACATCCGCCCACCGATTCCAACAACATGCGCCCACTTGTTCCGGGGTATCCGCCCACCAGTGACGCGTTGCCGTGAGGCAGCGTGTTTCGGATATCAGCTTTGAGGCATTTCGTCATCCGTTTTGGTAATGGTCTTCAGGGGAATCGCGCTTGAGGTTTGACAGGTGAGGCGAATTGGATTCTTGAGGTTTCGCGATTTGATGGAGCTTCGAGATGCCGACATTATCCAGCTATTTCAACGAAGAAGACGATCCTCGCACGGGCAACGCGCCGCGTCATAAGTTCTGTGACCTGATGACGATCAGCCTCTTGTGCGCGCTGTGTGGCGGGGAGACGGCGGTCGACATGGAACATTTTGGACAGATGAAGGGGGATTTTCTTGGTGAGTTTCTCGAGTTGCCCCACGGCATTCCGTGCCATGATGGCAGTGGCTCAAAGCCGACGCAGCACCTCATCCAGCAGCTTTTGCGCGACCGGCGCAAGCTCACGGTGACGCGGGCAGAGGACAAGAAAGGGTGGCACGGTAACGGTCTCTTGCGTGTCCAGTATCGCAAGGCCGGGACCGGTGCGCGTCAGCAGCTGCGCGACTTCGCGCGTCAGCGGCGCGATGGCCTCAGACCCCATGACCACGCTGAGCGCGACCAGCAGCGAGGAACTGTTGGTGACCCGTCTCGGCGTGTTCCACCGGTTTGCCAGAAAGGCATTTTCGAGCGCCGTTCGGATCGGCAATCCGGATTCCTGGATGACGAATTCATAGGGCAGGGTTTCGGCCAGCGACACGACGCGGCCTGCCAGAGGGTGCGCCGCACGGACCAGAAAGCAAACGTCTTCCGTGCGCCCCGGAAAGGCCTGAAAGCTGCGCACTTCGCTGCCGTCGCCGATCCGTGCCAGAACGAAATCGAACCGGCCTTCCTCCAACCCGCGGACTAGGGTCACCGAGGGTGCGACCTCGATGGTTGGCTGGATGTCGGGCACGTCTTTTCGCACCGCCAGCAAGGCAGGCACCAGGATGCCAACGGTCGGGCCGGTCACGGCGCCGACCCGCACCGCCCCTGCCATGCCGTCGCGCAGATGGGTCACTTCGGTCGTGAGGGCGTCCATCTCGAAAAGGATTACCCGCGCATGACGGACGAATGCGGCCCCGGTCGGGGTCGGCTGCATCCCGCGCGGCAGACGCTCGAAAAGCGGCGCGCCAATGTCGGCCTCGATTTCCGACAGCATCCGGGACGCGCCGGGTTGCGACAGGCCGACCGCGTCAGCCGCCAGTTGCAGCTTGCCGGTGTCGTGGATGGCGCGGATCAGCCTGAGATGCGACGGCTTGAGGCGCGGGATCGAGAAAGGGCTCATGCCAAAGTATATCATTAATGTTATGATTGTCGATTAATTTCGCATTAGTTTGCTATGCTTTCCGGGGCTAGAACGGTGTCTGGATGGTGCCGCATCTCAAGGCCCCCGCCACCGGAGGAGGAAATCATGACCTTGAAGTCCATTCTTGTCAGCGCGGCGCTGGCAAGCACAGTTGCCACAGGTGCCTTTGCCGACGGCCTTGTCGGCATCGCGATGCCAACGAAATCATCGTCCCGCTGGATCTCGGACGGGGAGTCGATGGTCAAGCAATTCGAAGACGCTGGCTATCAGACGATCCTGCAATACGCCGAGGATGACATTCCCAACCAGCTTGCGCAGATCGAGAACATGATCACAAATGGCGTCGACGTGCTGGTTATCGCGGCGATCGACGGCACCACCCTGTCGAACGCGCTGGAGAACGCGAATTACGCAGGTATCGAAGTGGTCGCCTATGACCGCCTGATCCGCGACAGCGAATATGTCAGCTATTACGCAACCTTCGACAACTTCAAGGTCGGCGTGCAGCAGGCCGAAACGCTGGTCTCCGGCCTGCAAGAGCGGTTCCCAGAGGCCGCGCCCTGGAATGTCGAGCTTTTCGGCGGCTCGCCCGACGACAACAACGCTTACTTCTTCTACGATGGCGCGATGTCGGTGCTGCAACCGCTGATCGACTCGGGCCGCATCAACATCGTGTCGGGCCAGATGGGCATGGGCACTGTGGGCACGCTGCGCTGGGACGGTGCCGTGGCGCAGGCGCGGATGGATAACCTTCTGTCGGCACATTACACCGACACGCGGGTGCATGGCGTGCTGTCACCCTATGATGGCCTGTCGATCGGCATCCTGTCTTCGCTCAAGGGGGTTGGCTATGGCTCCGGCGACACGGCGATGCCAATTGTCACCGGTCAGGACGCCGAAGTGCCCTCGATCAAGTCGATCCTCGCGGGCGAACAGTATTCGACCATCTTCAAGGACACCCGCGAGTTGGCGCGCGTCGCCGTGGGCATGGTCGAGGCTGTTCTGGAAGGCGGCACGCCCGAAATCAACGATACCGAGACTTACGACAACGGTGTCAAGGTCGTGCCCTCCTATCTTCTGGAGCCTTTGAAGGTCACCAAGGACAACTGGCAAGAGCGTTTGATAGATACCGGTTATTACACGGTGGATCAGATCAAGTAGACGCCTGGCGCGCCGTTTGCCGCCATTTGGCCCGGCGGACCGGTCGGCTCCACCCTGCCCGGTCCGCCCCTGCTCCCCTATTTTCACGAGGTCGCCACGATGCGCGATACATTGCTGGAAATGCGCTCCATCACCAAGACGTTTCCCGGCGTCAAGGCGTTGGACGATGTGTCGCTCAAAGTCCGGAGCGGCGAAATCCACGCCATCTGCGGCGAGAACGGCGCGGGCAAGTCGACGCTCATGAAGGTGCTTTCGGGCGTCTATCCGGCGGGCAGCTACGCGGGTGAAATTCACTATGATGGCGAACTGGCCGCGTTTCGCGGCATCGCCGACAGTGAGGCGCGCGGCATCATCATCATCCATCAGGAACTGGCGCTGGTGCCGCTTCTGTCGATTGCCGAGAACCTGTTTCTGGGCAACGAGACGGCCCGTGGCGGCGTGATCGACTGGCGCGAAACCAATCGCAAGACCGAGCGCCTGCTGAAAAAGGTCGGCCTGCGCGATGCGCCGACCGTCCAGGTGGCAAAGCTGGGTGTCGGCAAGCAACAACTGATCGAGATCGCCAAGGCGCTGGCCAAGGATGTGCGTCTCCTGATCCTCGACGAGCCCACATCGGCCCTGTCGGAAAGCGACAGCGAGGCCCTGCTGAGCCTCATGCTGGAGCTGAAGGCGCAGGGCATGACGCAGATCATCATCAGCCACAAGCTGAACGAGGTGCGCCGCGTGGCCGATACCGTGACCGTGATCCGTGACGGGCAATCGGTCTCGCGCTTTGACGCCGAGGATGGCATCACGGAGGATCGCATCGTGCGCGACATGGTCGGGCGGTCGATGGAAAACCGCTATCCCCAGCGCACGCCAAGGATCGGCGCGCGCATCATGCGGGTGGCGGATTGGTCGGTCCATCACCCCGAACACGCCGACCGGCAGGTGATCCGCGGCGTCGGGTTTGATGTGCGCGCGGGCGAAGTGGTGGGCATTGCCGGGCTGATGGGGGCGGGGCGCACCGAACTGGCCATGTCTATCTTTGGCCAAAGCTGGGGGCGGAATATCTCCGGCACTGTCGAGATGCACGGCAAACCGGTCGATGTCTCGACCGTCAGCCGCGCCATCGAGGCCGGGCTGGCCTATGTGACCGAGGACCGCAAGAGCCTTGGGCTGATCCTCGACGACACGATCACGCGCAACATCACGCTGGCCAACCTGCCGAAGGTGGCGCGCGGCGCGGTGCTCAACGATCACGCCGAAACCACGGTCGCCGAGAAATACTGCAAGGATCTGGGCATCCGCTCGCCGGGGGTTTTCCAGAAGGTGGTGAACCTGTCGGGCGGCAACCAGCAGAAGGTGGTGCTGTCCAAGTGGCTTTTCGCCGGGCCCGAAGTGCTGATCCTCGACGAGCCGACGCGCGGCATCGACGTCGGCGCGAAATACGAGATCTACGGCCTGATCAACGATCTCGCCGCCGCCGGAAAGGGCGTGGTCATGATCTCCTCCGAGATGCCCGAACTCCTGGGCATGTGTGACCGGATATACGTGATGAACAAAGGGGCTTTGGTGGGCGAAATGCCGGTCAGCGAGGCCAGTCAGGAGCGCATCATGTCGCTCATCGTGAACGAATAGGGGACAAGGGATGTCTGTTGTCGAAAGCACATCGCAAAAGGCCGGGGGGGCTGGCGGGATCGGGGCCTATCTCGCGGCGCATTTGCGCGAATACGGTCTGCTCTTTGCGCTGATCGCGATCATGGCGTTCTTTCAGATCGTCACCGGCGGCACGCTGCTGCGGCCAATCAACCTGACCAACCTGTTGTTACAGAACAGCTATATCATCATCATGGCGCTGGGAATGCTGATCGTCATCGTCGCGGGCCATATCGACCTTTCGGTGGGCTCCGTCATGGGCTTTATCGGCGCGCTGGCGGCGGTGATGGTGGTGAACTGGGACGTCTCGATCGGCGTCACCATGGCCACCTGCGTTGCGGTCGGCGCGATCATCGGTGGTGCGCAGGGCTATTGGATCGCCTATTGGAAGATCCCGTCCTTCATCGTGACGCTGGCGGGAATGCTGGTATTTCGCGGCCTGTCGCTCTGGCTGCTCGAGGGCCAGTCGGTGGGGCCGTTCCCGCGCGAATTCCAGGTGATCGCCACGGGCTTCGTGCCCGATATTCTGCCCGGCAGCGAGGTGTTCAAGAGCCTCTTCGGCACCCGGAACTTCAACGTGCTGGCCTTTGCCACCGGGCTGATCGCGGCGGCATGGATCATCTGGTCCGGCCTGCACCAGCGCGCACATGACAAGGCCTACGGGATCGAGGACGAGCCGCGCGCCTTTTTCATCGCGCGAACCGCCATCATCGCAATCGCGCTGGTCTTCGTGCTCTACAAGCTGGCCACGTTTCGCGGCCTGCCCAACGTGCTTTTGACCATGGGCGCGCTGACCCTGATCTATGCCTTCATCACCGAACGCACCGTGCTGGGCCGCCGCATCTATGCGCTTGGCGGCAACGAGAAGGCGGCCAAGCTGTCGGGGATCAAGACCGAACGGCTTACCTTTCTGGCCTTCGTCAATATGGGCATGCTGGCCGCCATCGCCGGTCTGGTCTTTGCCGCGCGGCTCAACACCGCGACCCCCAAGGCCGGTTTTGCGCTGGAGCTTGACGTGATCGCCGCGGCCTTCATCGGTGGCGCGTCGATGTCGGGCGGTGTGGGCCGGATCGTCGGTGCCGTGGTCGGGGCCTTCCTGATGGGGGTGCTCAACAACGGCATGTCGCTCATGGGCATCGGCATCGACTATCAGCAGATGATCAAGGGCCTCGTGCTGCTCGCCGCTGTCATCTTTGACGTCTACAACAAGAGGAAGGGCTGAGCTCATGGCATTCAAACCCGCAAAATGGCCCCGCAAGTTGCGGTCTCAGGAATGGTATGGCGGCAGCACAAAGGACGTCATCTATCATCGCGGCTGGATGAAGAATCAGGGCTATCCGGATGACCTGTTTGACGGACGCCCGGTGATCGGCATCCTGAACACATGGTCCGACATGACGCCCTGCAACGGCCACCTGCGAGAGCTGGCCGAAAAGGTGAAGGCCGGTATCTGGGAGGCGGGCGGATTTCCGATGGAAGTGCCGGTTTTCTCGGCCTCGGAAAACACCTTCCGGCCCACGGCGATGATGTTCCGCAACCTCGCCGCCCTCAGCATCGAGGAACAGATCCGCGGTCAGCCGATGGACGGCTGCGTGCTGATGGTCGGCTGCGACAAGACCACGCCATCGCTGCTGATGGCGGCGGCCTCCTGCGATCTGCCGTCGATCGTGGTGACCGGCGGACCGATGCTGAACGGCTGGTTTCAGGGCGAGCGGGTCGGCGCGGGCACGCATCTGTGGCGCTTTTCCGAGGCGGTCAAGGCGGGCGAGATGACGCAGGACGAATTCCTTGATGCCGAGGCCGCGGTGACGCGCTCTTCGGGCACCTGCAACACCATGGGCACCGCGTCGAGCATGGCCTCGATGGCCGAGGCGCTCGGCATGGCGCTGTCGGGCAATGCGGCGATCCCGGCGGTGGACAGCCGCCGCAGGGTGATGGCGCAGCTTTCCGGGCGGCGCATCGTGCAGATGGTCAAGGACGATCTGAAACCCTCCGACATCCTGACGCGCGACGCCTTCGAGAACGCGATCCGCTGCAATGGCGCGGTCGGCGGATCGACCAATACCGTAATCCACATGCTGGCCATCGCGGGCCGGGTGGGCGTGGACCTCACGCTTGACGACTGGGACCGCTGCGGGCGCGACATTGCCACGATCGTGAACCTGCAACCCTCGGGCACATACCTGATGGAGGAGTTCTTTTATGCCGGCGGTCTGCCCGTCGTGCTGAAGCGGCTGGCCGAGGGCGGCAAGCTGCACAAGCAGGCGCTGACCGTCTCGGGCGAGACGATCTGGGACGAGGTCCGGCACGCGAAGAACTGGAACGAAGATGTGATCCTGCCGCTCGATCGTGCGCTGACGCAAAAGGGCGGCATCGCGGTTCTCAGGGGTAATCTGGCTCCCAAGGGGGCGATCCTGAAACCCTCTGCCGCAACCCCCGCCCTGATGCAGCATCGCGGTCGCGCCGTGGTGTTCGAGGATATCGACGATTACAAGGCCCGGATCAACGACGATGCACTCGACATTGACGAGACCTGCATCATGGTGCTGAAGAATTGCGGGCCCAAGGGCTATCCCGGCATGGCCGAGGTGGGCAATATGGGCCTGCCGCCCAAGGTGCTGAAAAAGGGCATCAAGGACATGATCCGCATCTCGGATGCGCGCATGTCGGGCACCGCCTATGGCACGGTGATCCTGCACACCTCGCCCGAGGCGGCGGCGGGCGGGCCGCTGGCGGTCGTGCGAACAGGTGACATGATCGAGGTCGATGTCGAAAACCGCCGCTTGCATCTGGATATCTCCGATGCGGCGTTGCAGGCCCGGCTGGCCGACTGGACCCCGTCGCACAAAACCGCCGAAAGCGGCTATGACTGGTTGCACCAGACCCATGTGGAAGGGGCCGATACCGGGGCCGATCTGGATTTCCTGAAAGGGTGCCGTGGCGCGCCGGTCGGAAAGGACAGTCACTGATGAAAATCGCACTGGCAGGTATCGGCAAGATCGCGCTGGATCAGCATGTCCCGGCCATCGCCGACAGCCCCGACTGGGAACTGGCCGCGACCGTCAGCCGCCATGGCACGGTCGAAGGCGTCGAGGCCTTCACCGATCTCGGCACCTTGCTGGCGACGCGCGCCGACATTCGGGTCATCTCGCTCTGCCTGCCCCCGGTGCCGCGGTTCGAGTATGCGATGCAGGCGCTCAGGGCCGGGCGGCATGTCATGCTGGAAAAGCCGCCGGGGGCGACGCTCGCCGAATGTCATGCGCTTGAGGCAGCGGCGCTGGCCGCGAACCTGAGCCTTTTTGCCACCTGGCATTCGCGCCATGCCGACATGGTCCCTGCGGCCAAGGCCTGGCTTGCCGACAAGCGGTTGCACAGCCTGACCGTCACATGGAAGGAGGACGTGCGCCGCTGGCACCCCGGACAGGCGTGGATATGGGAGCCGGGCGGACTTGGCGTTTTTGATCCGGGCATCAATGCGCTCTCCATCGTGACCGAGATCCTTCCCGCCGACATCCACGTCACGCAGGCGCAGCTTGAGGTGCCCGAGAACTGTCAGACCCCGATTGCCGCGCAGATCGTGTTTCACCACCCCGAGGGGGCCAAGGTCTCGGCGGTGTTCGACTGGCGTCAGGAGGGCGCGCAGACATGGGAGATCGAAGCCGTGACCGATAGCGGCACGCTGCGGCTGTCGGATGGCGGCGCGCGGCTTTCCATCGACGG
The DNA here is from genome assembly GCA_032251095.1 of Roseovarius sp. Taxonomy (GTDB): domain Bacteria; phylum Pseudomonadota; class Alphaproteobacteria; order Rhodobacterales; family Rhodobacteraceae; genus Roseovarius. The sequence continues at coordinate 18,840 of JAVVFB010000005.1, forward strand.
TAAGGCGAGCGGCGAGGCCGCCCCGCTGAGCGGCGAATATCCGCGCCTCTATCACCGCATGGCCAGTTTCGTGCAGCAGGGCGGTGGCGAGGTCGATCTGCGTCCGATGACGCTTGTGGCGGATGCGTTCACGCTGGGGCGGCGGAAAACCGTGGCCCCGTTCCATGAGGTGCCCGATGACACGCGGTGACGCGCCTGACGGATGCTCCGGTCGTGGCGTAACATTGGCACGCGGCCCGGCGCGCGCCAATCTGCTGACCCGTGGGGCCACATTGAGCGCGTTTCACCTCGACGGTTTCGACCATTCGCTGACCCTGGGCAGCCCTGATCCGGCCTGCTATTCTGGGCCACTGCGGTATTTCGGTGCCATCGTCGGACCGATTGCCAATCGCATTGCCAAGGGCATCGCCCCGCTGGGCGGCGCGGTCCTTCACCTTGATACGAATGAGGCCGGCAACGCTTTGCATGGCGGACGGGACGGGCTGTCGCAGCAGGTCTGGGCGATCACGAAGCGCAGCGCCGAAAGTGTTGCCTTCGGATACCATATACCGGATGGTGCCGGGGGCCTGCCGGGACCGATCGACTTTGCCGTCACCTACGACATCGAGGAGGATGGCGCGTTTCGGATCGCTGTTGCCGCCCGGAGCGCGACGCTGACCCTCTGCAACCCGGCGTTTCACGGCTATTGGTGCCTGACCGGTCAAGGGCTTGCCGGGCACCGCCTGACGATTGATGCCGACCATTATCTGCCGGTGGATGCGGCGTTGATCCCGACCGGCACCGTGGCCCCGGTGACAGGGACAGCCTATGACCTGCGACAGCCCACGCCGCTGCCCGCGAGCGTCAATCTCGATACGAATTTCTGTCTGAACGGCGAGGGCCTGCGCGAAGTCGCGCGGCTTGAAACCGACCGGCTCGTCATGGTCATCGAAACCGACGCGCCGGGCTTGCAGGTCTATGACGCCGCGCGGATGGATACCGCGCCTGCCAAGGGCCACCACGGCGCGCCCTATGGCGCGCATTCCGGCATCGCGCTGGAGCCCCAGTTCTGGCCGGACGCGCCCAATCATCCGGATTTTCCGCAGATCACGCTTTGCCCCGGTGCCCCCTTCAGCCAGACCTCCCGCTTCCGTTTCATCCGCAAGGAGACCCCATGACCCGACCTCTGACCGGCATTCTACCGGTTGCGCCCACGCCGTTCCACGACGATGGCTCCATCGACACAGATGGCATGACGCGCGTCCTCGACTGCATGATTGACCAGGGCGTGGATGCAATCTGCATCCTCGCCAATTACTCGGAACAGTTCGTTCTCTCAGACGCCGAACGTGCCACACTCGCCAAGCTCTCGCTGGAGCATGTGGCAGGCCGGGTTCCGATCATCGTGACGGTCAGCCATTTCAGCACGCGCGTGGTGGTGAACCGCGCCCGCGAAGCCGAAGCCATGGGTGCCGCCATGCTGATGATGATGGCACCCTATCACGGCGTCGGGCTTGTCCCGACTGACGCTGGCATCTACGAGCATTTCGCCGCCGTCTCCGATGCGGTCTCGATCCCCATCATGGTGCAGGATGCGCCGCTTTCCGGGGTCAACCTGTCGGTTCCCTTGCTGGTGCGCATGGCGAAAGAGATCGAAAACGTCAGCTATTTCAAGATGGAAATGCCCTTTGCCGCCGACAAGCTGGCCCGCTTGATCGAAGAAGGTGGAGAGCATATCCTTGGCCCGTTCGATGGAGAAGAAGCCGCGACGCTGCTGGCCGATCTGGACGCCGGATGCACCGGCACGATGACATCCGCGCTGCAACCGGAGTTGATCCGGCCCATCGTCATCAACTACCGTTTGGGCAATATCGACGCGGCGCTTGCGGGCTGGCGCGATGCGTTGCCGCTGATCAACCACGAGAACCGCCAATGTGGCCTGCGCGCGACGAAGGTGGTGATGAAGGAAGGCGGCGTGATCGGGTCCGATCACGTGCGTCATCCGCTGAAACCGATGACCGGGCGGACCCGAGAGCGGCTGCTGCAACTGGCCGCAGAACGCGATGTCATCGCGCTGCGCTGGGGCAAATGAGAGGAGCATCATGACATATCAACCAAAGGGCAAACATCTGATCGCGGGCGACTGGATCGGATCAGAAGACCGTTTCACATCGCAGCCCGTGACGGGGGACGCGCTGCGCTTTTCGTCGGGTGGCGTTGCAGAGGTGGACCGTGCCGCGCAAGCGGCGGAAGAGACCTTTGCCGCCTTTGGCTGGACCACCCGCGATGACCGCGCGACCCTCCTTGATACCATCGCCGAAGAGATTGACGCGCGGGGCGAGGACATCACGCGGCTTGGCAGTGCGGAAACCGGCCTGCCTGAGGCGCGCCTTCATGGCGAGCGCGGACGCACCACCGGACAGCTGAGGCTGTTCGCGGATCATATCCGCAACGGCGATTACCTCGACCGCCGCCACGACACGGCCTTGCCCGACCGCGCGCCACTGCCGCGACCCGATCTGAAGATGGTTCAGCGACCGATCGGGCCGGTCGCGGTCTTTGGTGCCTCGAATTTCCCGCTCGCCTTCTCGACCGCCGGAGGCGATACCGCTGCGGCGCTCGCTGCGGGCTGTCCCGTCGTGGTCAAGGGCCATCCGGCGCATCCCGCGACCGGCGAAATCGTGGCCGAAGCCATCATGGTGGCGATCGCGCGCTGCGGCATGCCTGCCGGGGTATTCTCGCTGATCCAGGGCACCAGCCATGAATTGGGGGGCGCTCTGGTCCGGCATCCTCTCATCAAGGCGGTTGGGTTCACCGGCTCTCTCGGTGCCGGACGGGCGCTCTACGATCTCTGCGCGGCGCGGCCCGAGCCGATCCCCTTCTTCGGCGAGTTCGGCTCGGTCAATCCGGTCTTCGTCATGCCCGAGGCGCTGGCCCGTCGCGGCGCGGAGCTTGGTGCCGCCTGGGCCGCATCGCTCAGCATGGGCGTCGGGCAATTCTGCACCAATCCCGGCATCGTCATCGCCCCGGAGGGGCCGGGGTTCGAGGCCTTTGCCGGTGCCGCCACCAATGCCCTTTCCAAAACCGGCGCGGGCGTGATGCTGACCGATGGCATCGCCGACTCCTATCGCCGGGGCGTCGCCAAGGTGGCCTCGGCCAGAGGTGTCCGGGAACTGTTGGGGGCGGTCTGCGATCGGCGCAACGCTGCACCGGCTGTTTACTCGGTCACTGCGGGGGATTGGTTGGCCAACGAGGCGCTGGCCGAAGAGGTCTTTGGTCCGCTGGGCATCCTCGTCACCGCCGATGACGCAGAGCAGATGCTCAACGTTGCAAAAGGCCTGCGAGGCCAATTGACCGCAACCCTTCAGATGGACGCGGCGGATACCGATACGGCAGCTCCCTTTGTGCCGGTGCTCGAACGCAAGGCCGGTCGGCTGCTGGTCAACGGCTGGCCCACCGGGGTCGAGGTTGCCGAGGCGATGGTGCACGGCGGACCCTATCCCGCCTCAAGCAACTTTGGTGCCACCTCGGTGGGCACGTTGTCGATCCGGCGCTTCCTGCGACCGGTCTGCTATCAGAACATGCCCGACAGCCTGCTACCCGCAGACCTGCGCGCGGGCTGATCGTCCTGCCCCACCCGGATGCCCGCACCCCATCCTGACCGACATGGAGCGAAGATGAACATGACGGGTACATCAAGATCCAGCGCCAACGGCACACACGGTCGATGACCGGGCCGATATACGATCCGCGGATCTGCCTGCTTGGCGAGGGACCGCTGTGGCACCCCGAGCGCAAACAATTGTTCTGGTTCGACATTCTCGGCAAGAAACTGCTTAGCCAAGACAGCAATGGCGCGCTGGAGTGGCGGTTCGACGAGCATGTCTCGGCGGCGGGCTGGGTCGATCGCGACACTCTGCTGATCGCGTCCGAGACCGCGCTGTTTCTCTTTGACCTGACCACGGGGCGGCGCGCCGATCTTGTTGCGCTGGAGGCGGATGATCCGACAACCCGGTCGAACGACGGCCGCGCCGACCCTTGGGGCGGCTTCTGGATCGGCACCATGGGCAAGACGGCTGAGCCGGGGGCCGGGACGATCTATCGCTATTACAAGGGCCGGCTCGAACCTGTCGCGAAAGATATCACGATATCGAATGCCATCTGTTTCAGCCCGGACCGGCACCATGCCTATTTCGGGGATACCCACAGGCACCATATCCTGCGGCAGCGGCTGGGGCGGGAGGGTTGGCCCGAAGGGGGGGCGGAGGTGTTTATCGACCTCGCAGATGAAGGCCTGAACCCCGACGGCGCGGTGGTCGATGCCGAAGGCTGTCTGTGGAACGCGCAATGGGGGGCCTCCCGCGTGGCGCGATACGCGCCCGACGGGCGGTTCCTGTCCGCCATCCGTTTCCCCGCAAGCCAGGTGTCGTGCCCGGCATTTGGCGGGCATAATCTACAAACGCTTTTCGTCACCTCGGCCACGCAAGGCTTGACCAATTTAGGCGCACATGACGGCGTAACTCTCTTGGCATACCCCGGCGTTACGGGACAACCGGAGTATCGCGTCATCGTCAGCGGGGGGTGAAGCGATCACCCGTTACGAGTTGCCCCAACTCCACGCGCTGAACTTCGTCATTCAGGGTGCCTTGACCGGCGGGGTGACGCGCTCTCTCGCGCTTGATGCACATGGAAAATGCCTCGCCTCCGTCTTGCTGGAGATGGAGATCGCCCCGCACGTCAGGGCATGATGCACAGGCTTGAAAGGGCGTGCCGCTTTGGCCCTCAGCGGTTCGTGACAACATCCATGACAGCCTGCGACAGTTCGATCACTGCGTCATTGCGCGTTACAAAATCCGCATCGGCGTCTGACAAGAAAACCGTGATGAAGTAAGCGGGCTGTTCCGGCGGCGTCACCATGGCGATAATGTTGCGGTTGAAATTCCCGCTGCCCGACCGGTCGGCGATCAGCCAGTCTGCCGGTGTGCTGGCCCGGATCAAGGGGCCTGTGACGCCGCCATGGCTCATCCAGTCGGTCAGCTGCGCACGGGACTGCGCGTAGAGGGTGTCACCGGTCAGCATCGTTTCCAGCGTTGCGGCCATCGCTTCAGGCGTAGTCGTGTCGCGGGGATCGCCGGGGGCAAATGTATTCAACTCCGGCTCGCGCCGGTCCAGCCGACTGATCGGATCCCCGATATCGCGCACAAAGGCAGTCACGGCCTCGGGGCCGCCGATGCGGTCGATCAAAAGGTTGGTCGCGGTGTTATCGCTCATGTCAAGCGCGGCAAAACACAGATCGCCGATTGTCATCGTGTTGCCGACCATGGTTCGCGTGACCGGCGCATACTCGAGAATATCCTGCGACCGGATGGCGATGTGTTCGTCCAGATCAAGCCTGCCGTCATCCGCCAGGTTCAGGACGGCACCGCAGAGCATCGGCTTGAACGTGCTGGACATCAGAAACCGTTCATCCGCGCGGTGGCTGATCGACCAGTCCGAACCGCTGTCGCGAATGAACATCCCGACGCGGGCATCAAGCCTTTGTTCGATATTCTCGATTGCCTCAAGCAGCCGCAGCTCTGGTTCCTGGGCAATGGCCGCTGTGGCGTTCAGCAGGCCAAGGACAAACCCGGCAGCCATCAGCGAGCTTAAAGTGGAGGGATGGAACATGTGTTCATCCTTAAGGTGGCGGACTGTGCCGCATCTGTATCTGTTTGAGGAACGCCTGGTCAACGGCTTCGGCTGCGCCGATTTGGCAGCATGACGGGTTTCTGGAGCGCAATCCGACAACTCGGTAATGTCTGCAAAAGGCCAAGGCCCCGGAAAGACACCTGTTGGGATCACGTCGGACACCAGACCGGGGCCGGGTGGCGTGATCCAGTGATGGATCGTGATGGCACCGGGTTCCAGCACCAGTTGCGGCTCAAGTCCTGCTCTGTGATCGGTGAGGACCGCGTGGCCGGGCGCGGGCGCGATCTGGCAGGTGATGCGGCCGATCTGGGCCGTGATCGCCCGGTGGACATGGCCCGAGATCATGCGGACGGGGCCGGGATGCGCCTCCAGCCGCGCCATCAGCGCCGCGCCATTGCGCAGATTGTCGGCATCCATCGCGGGAATGCCCGTCTGCATCCACGGGTGATGGGTGGCGACGATCACCGGCTGATCGCCAACTGCGCCGAGCGCGTCGTCGAGAAAGGCGAACCCCGCCTCGGACAGCGCGCCGTGATGCGCACCTTCCAGCAAGGTATCGAGGGCCACCACGGAAAACGGCCCGAAATCGCGCGCCCAGTGAATTGGCCCGTCTTGCGGCATCCAGCTCTCCTCGGCGAAGGCCGCGCGCATCGTCTCGCGCCGGTCATGATTGCCGGGAATGGCCTGCCAGGGCAATTCCAGATCGGCCATGATGGCGGCAAAGTGGGCGTATTCCTCGGGCGTGCCGTGATCGGTCAGGTCGCCGGTGACGATGACGCGGTCGATCCCCGCCAGCAGGGGCAGCCTGGCGTTGATTGTCGCGATGGCGCGGCGCAGGGCTTCGGCCGTGTCGGAGCGCCCGCAGACCAGCGCGCCGGGAGCGACGATATGGGGGTCGGTGAGCTGGATGAAACCGGTCATCAGGCAGTCCTTTCGCGGGGCAGGATCAAAAGCGCCTCAGGCGCGATGGAGAGGCGCAGATCGTCGCCCGGTCGGGGCGCGCTGAGGCCCGTGTGCAGAGCGAAGATCACCCCTTGAGAGGCGTCCGCCAGCGCGAGGCGGTAATGCGTGCCAAGAAACGTCACGGCCTCTACCCGTGCGGCGAGGGGCCCGTCCGGATCAAGCCGGATATCCTCGGGCCGAACCAGAACCTCGTGCCCCTCGGCGGATTTCGGCAGGTCCAGAACCCCGCCCGGCAGATAGAGCCGGTCCGCCTCGATCCGCCCCTCGAGCGGCATCGCGTCACCGATGAAACGGGCGATGAAACCGGTCGCGGGATTGCGATAGAGCGCCTCGGGCGTGCCGATCTGGGCCACCTCGCCCTGGCGCATCACGGCCACGCGGTCAGCGATGGCCATCGCCTCGGTCTGATCGTGCGTCACGAAGATCGCGGTGATCCCGAATTGGCGCAGGAGCAACGCCAACTCGTCGCGCAATTCTGCGCGCAAGGCGGCATCGAGCGCGGAAAGCGGCTCGTCCAGCAGCAGCACGCGCGGGCGGGGTGCCACCGCGCGGGCCAGCGCCACGCGCTGCCGTTGACCGCCCGACAAGGCGGTGATCGCGCGGTCGGCCTGCGCGTCCAGACGACACAGCGCGATCACCTCGTTCACCCGCGCGTCGATTTCCGCCCGGCCCAGTTTCTGCATCTTCAGCCCGTAGCCGATATTGCCGCGCACCGACATGTTGGGAAAGAGCGCATAGGATTGGAACACCATGCCGATCCTGCGGGTCTCGACCGATTGACGGGTCACATCCTCGCCCTCGAACATCACCCTCGCACCGGTATCGGGTGTCTCAAGCCCGGCGATGATGCGCAAGAGCGTGGACTTGCCGCAGCCCGAGGGCCCCAGGAGCGAGACGATCTCGCCCTGGCTGATCTCGAGATCGGTCGGCAGCAGCGCCCTGGTGCCGTCGGGAAATGTCTTGGCGATATTGCTGAGCCTCAATGTCATCGGGCAATCCTCTGCGCCCGCGCGCTGGCCCATTGCATGGCCATCAGAAGCGGCACGATCATGACGAAGAAAACCAGCGTATAGGCCGACGCGATCTCAAGCCGCATCGAGGCATAGCTGTCGGCAAGGCCCACGGGCAACGTTTTCAGATAGGGCGTGTGCAGCATCCATGTCAGGTTGAATTCGCCGATCGACAGCGTGACGACGGTCAGCGCCCCGGCAAGAATGCCCGGCAACGCATTGGGCACGACGATGTCGATGAATCGCCGCGCCGGTCCCGCCCCCAGCGAGGCGGCGCCTTCTTCCAGCGTCTTGAGGTCGATGGCGGCCAGAACCGACAGGACCGACCGCACCATGAAGGGCATCGTATAAAGGACGTGACCGACGAGGATGAAGCTCCAGCTTGTGCGGAAGCCCTTGTAGGAGCCGTAAAGCTGCAAGAGGGCCAGTGCCAGCGCAAGCCCCGGAACGGCCAGCGGCAACGAGATGAATTCCTCGAGGACGCGCGATGCGCGCCCCGGATTGCGCGCCAAAGCATAGGCCGCAGGCACGCCGAGGATCAGCGTGACGATCAGACAGGCCAGCGCCAGCCGGATCGACAGGAAAATACTGCCGGAATAAAGCGTCCAGACCTCGCCGATCCATTTCAGCGTCAGGCCGGACGAGAGACCGCGAAAATAATTCACCGTCAACCCGGCCAGCACCGACTGAATGATCGGTATCAGCAGGAAGGCACAGGCCAGCAGCGTGACAATCAAGGGAAGGGTTCTGGTCACGGATTTCATTGTCTCATCCCCCCGCCGCAACGGTTGTCCCGGAAAGGCTGCGCGCAATCAGCAGCATCACCCAGGTCACCAGCCCCAGAACCACCGACAGCGCCGCCGCCATGGCGATATTCGCCGACAGGGTGAATTCGGTGTAGATCACCATCGGCAGCACATCGATATTGGTGGCGAGCGTGAAGGCGGTGCCGAAGGCCCCCATCGCGGTGGCAAAGGCAATGGCCCCCGCCGCGATCAACGCGGGCGTGAGCGCGGGCAGCAGCACGTCGATGACGATGCGATAGGGGGGCGCGCCCAAGGTCTGCGCGGCCTCTTCCAACGCCGGGTCGATCTTTTCCGCGGCGGCCATGACCGTCAGCAACACGCGCGGGATCGAGAAATAGAGATAGCCCAGAAACAGCCCGGTCACCGAATAGGCAAATACCCAATGCCCAGGCAGAATCTGGTTCACGAGACCCTGCCGCCCGCCCAGGAGGATGATCATGAAGCCCACGACGACACCGGGAAAGGCCAGCGGCAGCGTGAGGATCGACAAAAGCGTATTGCGTCCCCGGAACCGGTTGCGCACCAGGAAAAGCCCGGCCGTCGTGGAAATCGCCAGCGCCGCCGCAGTGACGGCCAGCGACACGACAACGGTCTGCCCCAGCGTCGACAGATAGCGCGGCGTCTGCAGGATTTGCAGATAGATCGCCCAGCCAGCCTCGCTCTCGCCCGAGGCGAGGATCAGCCGTCCAAGCGGGATCGCCAGAAAGGCCAGCGTGAAGATCGTCAGCGGGATCAGGCAGAGCAGGGTGAAGTAACGTTGCGGCATGATGGCGGCTCCGATACGGGCGGATACCGGGCAGAGCACAGGGCCCCGCCCGGATTGACACGCGCGGTCGTTACTTGACCTCGTTCAGGTAACGCTCGCCAAACCCGGCCTGGGCACGCTCCATCTCGGCATAATCCACCGCGACCGCGCGCGCGTAGTCAGCGGCGGGCAGGAACTTCGCGGCCACCTCGGCGGGCAGCTCGACAGGGCGGGCGGGCTGAAGATAGGCATTGGTCCAGATCGCCTGTCCCTCGTCCGACAGGATGAAATCCAGCACCTGCTTGCCCGCCTCCGGGTTCGGGGCCCCGGCGACGAGGCTCATGACATAGGGCACGCGCACCGAACCTTCGCAGGGCAGGACGAATTCGAAGTTGCCACCCTCTTCGTATTTGCCGCGATAGGCGTTGAAATCGTAATCGAACAGGATCGGAATCTCGCCCGACACGACCCGCGCATACGACGTCTGCTTGGGCACGATCGGATCGTTCTTGGCCAGCGCATTGAAATACGCGATCGCCGGATCGAAATTGCCCAGATCGCCGCCATTGGCCATGTTCACCGCGACGGCGCCGGCATAGCCGACAAAGGCCGACGAGGGATCGAGATAGCCCACCATGCCGCGATACTCGGGCTTGGTCAGATCGGCCCAGCATTGCGGCACCGGCGCGCCACCCAGCGCATCAACATTCACGAAGAGGCCCAGCGTGCCGTAATGGATGGCGAACCATTTGCCCTCCGGGTCTTTCAGCCCCTCGGGGATATCGTCAAAGCCTGCGGGTTTGTAGGCCTGTGCCACGCCCTCATTGCCCGCCTTGATGCCGGTGGTGACGCCGTAATAGGCCACGTCCGCCACGGGGCTCGCGCGTTCGGCCAGAAGCTGGCTGAGTGTCTGGCCCGAATTCTTGTTATCATGCGGCATCTGGATATCGAGCTTTTCGTCGATGGCCTTGAGCATCGAGGCCCAATCGGCCCATTGCGGTGGGCAATTGTAGCAGATGGCATCCTCCGCCAGCGCGGGTGCCGCGATCACGGTTGCAAAAAGCAACGGCAGAACAGTATGTTTCATGGGTTCATCCTTGTTTGAGATCGGTCTTGAGCGAGTGAACGGACGGCGGCCAGGGGGCAACCTGGTCGTCGTCGCGGCTTTCCATCCGGGCGCAGCCGAGCGTGCCGCCCGCACGGAAATGGAAGGGCAGGGGCGGGGCCTGAACGGCGGCTTTCCCCTGCATGAGGTCGAGAAGCGTCGTTGCGGCCTGACGGCCCATCGTCTCGGGCGCGGTCTCGATGGTGGCGAGCGGCACATCCAGCAAGCGGCCGATCCCGATCCCGTCGAACCCCACCACCGACAGGTCGCGTGGCACGCGCTTGCCCATGAGGTGCGCGGCCTTCTGCACCGAGATGGCAAGAAAATCGTTGGACGCAAAGATCGCGGTCAGCCCGTCGAAGCCGGAAAGTATTTCGGCCAGGATCTCGGGTGTGTTGGCCTCGGTCTCGCCCAGTTCGATCAACGCGGGGTCGGGAAGGCCACGCGCCCGGCATTCGGCATGAAACCCGGCATAGCGGTTGCGCGACCGGTCCGAACTTGAAAACCGGAGTGCAAGAAAGGCGGTGTTCCTGTGCCCCAGATCGGCGAAGCGCCGTGCGACTTCGCGCGCCGCCTCGAAATTGTCGACATAGGCGGTCGGAAACCCATCAATGGGGTCGTGGAACATCAACGACACGGGGATGCGCCGCCGACGCGCCTCTTTCAGCGCCGCGCTGCGGTCGGGGGCGATCATGGTCACGATCAGGCCATCCACCTCTTTTGCAAGAAGCGTCTCGATCGCCTCGTTATCGGCCGCGCCGTCATAGTTCGAGCTTGCGATCAGAAGCTGGTAGCCGGTACCCGACAGCGCCTCTTGCGCGCCTTGCACCGCTTCGGCGAAAACCGGGTTGGCGAGTGACGGCACGAGGCAGCCGATGGTCATGCTGCGCCCGCCTTGCAAGGCCCGTCCGATGGCGCTGAAGGAAAACCGCAGATCGCGGGCAGCCCTCTCGACCCGTTCGCGCACCTCGGCACTGGCGGGTCCGGAGTTGTTCAGAACCCGGCTGGCAGTAGATACCCCGCAGCCGGCCACACGCGCCACGTCCTTGATGGTGATCTTTTGTCTGTGATCCATCTGTCCCGCCATTGAGAGAGCTTGCATGGAAACGTTTCCATAATCAATGCAGACGAAGTTCTACAGGAATGTGACAACCATCGGGAAAACTGACCATCAGCGCAAAGATGACCCGATCGACGTTTTGCAGGGCCTCCAACACCAACTGTTGGAACACGGTTTGCGCTGGCTGACATGCAGATGGGTGTCGCGGTGTGGCGCGATCATTCCTCATTTTACGATTGAAAGACGAATTCCACGCTCGTCATCGGCCAGCAGCCGCGATTGAACTCGATCGCATCACCGTCCGGGTCGCGGTTTATGGCGGTCACATATTGCACCGGCGTATTGTCGTTGAGGCACAGGATCTCGGCCTCATCGGGCTGAGCAAATCCGCCGCTCACGCGGGTTTCGGCGCGGCGAAACCACGCGATGCCCGCCGCCTTGTAGACCGCGTTGACCGATTGGCCGATCCGGTAGACCCTCTCGAAATCGGGAAAGCGATGCGCGGGCAGTTCCTTGCGCGTGAAATAGATCGGTGCGCCGTCCAGGAGGCGCATCCGGTGCAGCACGATCACCTGATCCCCCAACTCCAGACCAAAGAGCCGCGCCGCCTCGGGGCTGGGCGTGGCGCGCTCCAGCCGCAGGGTGCGCGATGTCACCTGCGCCTCGCAGCCGATGAGCGAGTCGGCAAATCGCATATCGTTGCGGATCACGAAGGCGCGCGGCGTCTGGCGGACGAATATGCCCACGCCCTTGCGCGCCTGCAACTTTCCCTCGCTTTGCAAGAGCGCCAGCGCACGGCGCATGGTCAGACGGCTGACCCGGAACATCTCGGCCAGTTGCACTTCACCGGGCAGGCGGCTGCCGGGGGTCACCATGGCCCCCTCGATCGCCCGCGCCAGCCGGTCATAGATCTGCAACCAGATCGGGCGCTTGGAGCGGGCGTCATAGGCCAGCCCCGCCAGACGGGCAAGATCCGCCTCAACGCGCGACAGGTTGGTGAGGTCAACCACGCGTCAAGACCTTCCTGCCCTGGACAAATACCGCCTCGATCCTGCGCGTTTCGGGGTCGACCACAAGAACATCCGCCCGCTTGCCGGGTGACAACGCGCCCCTGTCATCCAGCCCGACCGCCGCTGCCGGATTGGCCGAAACCAGGGCCCAGGCCCGCGCCAAAGGCAGGATACCCGCGTCCTGCAACCGCCAGACCGCGTGAAACGGCGAAGGATAGTAGTAATCCGAGGCCAGCACGGTGCAGAGCCCCGCCCGGATCGCCGTCATCGCACAAAGCGCGCCATTATGGCTCTCGCCGCGCAGCGCGTTCGGCCCGCCGAGGATCACATGCTCGCCCGCTGCCCGCGCCTCGGCTGCGGCCTCTGCGGACATCGGAAACTCGGCCACCGTCACGCCGCGCGCGCGGCCGACACGCCGGTCCTCTGGGGTCATGTCATCATGCGACAGCAGCGGGCACCCCAAGGCGGCGGCCCCTGCGCAGATCCGGTCCATCGCCGCTGGCACCTCATCGCCGCGCGCCAGCACCGCCGCAATCGCCCGCTTGGCTTCAGTGGGCGCAAGGCCCATCCGCACCGCCATTCGCCCCAGCTTGGCGCTGTCCTCGCCCAGCTTGTGATTGGCGCTGGTGTGATCGTTGAGCGACAGGATATCGCCCGGCCGCCGCGCCAGCCAGCCCAGAACCTCGTCCACATGGTCGATGGCAAATGTCTCCCAGCGGATGTTCAGCCGCGTATCGCAGGCCAGCATCGGCGCCACCCGCTCCAGCGCCGTAAGTAGCGCGCGCGTGATCGCAATGTCGCGCAATCCCGGCTCCCACGAGACCGTCAAGCCGTGATAGGCCGTTGTAATGCCGTTGGAAATGGGCTGTGCATCTGCCTCGCGATAGGCCAGATCATAGGGGAAATGCACCCCCGGACGCGGCTGCACCAACGCCTCGAACCCATCGCCATGCAGATCGACGATCCCTGGCAGGATCAACCGCTCGCTGGCGTCATACTGCCCGGCCCCTGACCCCGGCGCGTCGGTGATCCATCCCTCGGCCATATGCAGCGGCGCGGCCTCAAACCTGTCGCCCAAAAGGGTCTGACCGCCGGTGAGTGTCCAGGTTCTCGTCATGTCGTCATCCGTCTCCGCGTCATGAAAGTGTCAACCGAATCCCTTATCCATGCGGTGTGTGACGTTCCTGTATACACAACAACGCGCATTTGGCCCGAACCCACCGGAGACACCCATGATCCGTTCCCTGCTCGCCGCCGCAGCGGTATCGCTCGCAAGCAGCCTGCCCAGCCTTGCGGAGCCGCTGAAATTCGCCGTCACCGACATGGAAGGGCTTGAAGTCCTGCAACAGGAATTCGGTGCGTTCGAGACAAAACTCGAAGAGCTGTCCGGTCAGGAGATCGCGCTTTAACGGCAAAGCGACATCACGTTAATGGACCTGAGGTTGCTGGTTCATTGATCCGGGCTAAAACGATCTGACTTTCGAAGGTTAGTTTGTAAGATCGGTTTGTAATAGAGCACACAAGACATCAATCGCAGCAGACATTGCAGTTGAATCGACGCTTTCGTTGGGGTGGTGGCTGATGCTGTCCTTGCAGCGCGTAAACTGCATTGCCACTGGGCAAAGATCCGCCATTGCCGAAGTGTCGTGCGTGGCCCCCGAGGGCATATGCAGGGCTTTGTGGCCCTGTTTGCGGGCTGCTTGCGCCAGCCGTGAGCTGAGTTCATGCGCGCAAGGGGTTGCCGCTTGTGCATATGTCCGACTGATATCCAGTGCCAGGTTGCGGCGCACTGCGATGTCATTGGCCCTGCTGGTCAACTCTTGGGCCGCCCCTTCGCGCAGGTCATCGGACGGAGCGCGCAACTCCAGCGTCAATGTTACCTCGCCCGGAACCGCATTGACCGCGCTTGGTCTGACTTGCAATTCGCCGACATTGGCTAACAATCCGTCGGTGTTCTGGGCCAAGGCTTCAACCGCGAGCACAAATTCCGACGCGCCGGCCAGCGCGTCGCGGCGCAGCTCCATCGGCACGGTGCCCGCATGCGCGGCCATGCCTGTCACGGTAACACTATGCCTCTCGATCCCGCATATTGCTGTGACAATTCCTATTGGCTGTTCTGCATGTTCCAGCACAGGTCCTTGCTCCAGATGCACCTCGACCCAACCTAAAATATTCGCAGGATTACGTTTCAGACCGGGTAGGTTTTCGGACGCAAGGCCGAAAACCTTCATGGCTCGGCGCAGCGAGATACCATCGCGATCCTGCATATCCAGCGCGGCCATGTCGAATGTACCTGCCAATGCGCGTGGCCCCATGAGTGCGGTAGGAAAGCGCACGCCCTCTTCATCAGCAAAAGCCAGAACTTCTACGGAAAAGGGAAGCGTGCCCCCGCTGGCGTGCAGCTTTTGAATGGCGAGGACTGGCAGAACCACGCCCATGATACCGTCATAGGCACCACCTTCGCGAACGGAATCCTGGTGCGACCCCAACAGCAACACTGGCCCGTCCGCCGGCCCGTCCAGCCGACCAATCAGCGTGCCTGCGGCATCCATCGACACGGTCAGACCTGCATTCTGCATTAACTCTGTCAGGATATCGAGCGCGGCGCGATGCTCTGGGGTAAAGGGCAGGCGCGTGACGCCGCGTCCGGGTTCAGAGCATTGCGCCAGCCTGTCCAGCCAGCTTTGCGCCAGAGCGCCCCAATCCATTTCAGTCATGGCCGCGCTCCGGGTTGTTGCGGGTGGGAACAGTGGGCAGCCAGGCGGCGTAATCCCCGCTTTGGCTGCGTGAGTAAAGCTCATCAAGTGCCGGAATCGGGTGTTCGGCCCAATCCACACGCAGGCTTAGCGGGGGGGCGTCATCCGAGACCACCAAAAGCGCGGCGGATTGTAGGCCCCGCGTGTCTCCTCCGGCCGTTTCGGCTGCGCTCAGGGCAGCAATCAGACGCTGCGCCACATGGCCGGTCGCGCCAAGAAAAGTATCACGGAGCGCTTCCAGAACGTGCGCGCCGGCCAGCAAATTACCTGATACCACCAGCCCAGGCGCGATCAGCGCGCCCTTCCAGTCGGTATTTGAGTCTCCGGTATGACAGGCGGTATTGCCTGCCCGATCCAGCACGGCGAGTTGCCGCCGGTCGCGCCCGCGATCTGCTGTGGTCAGCGATGTAACTGTGTCTTCTGCGCTCAGGCCGTTGCGCATCAAATCCAACGCATCCTCGCCCCACATAGTCGACGGGGCCGCCCCTTGCGATGCCGACAGACCCGCACGCGAATCGCCCCGCAACACCCAGCCGCCAACACAAAGCGACCCCGTTGCCGCCGCGCCAGCGAATGCGCCACTGCTTGAATCTTGCGCGAGTATTGAAAACGTCATCAGATAATTCCCCTGTTACACCCTATTTATCATGAAAATTTTGACCAATGCAAATTATCATGATAAATAATACAAATAATCTAGCAACAGGGAGCGCCAACTATGGCTTTTTCATCACTGACCCGTCGTAGCTTCGGGATCCTGACTGCCGCTTTGTTGGCGAGCTCTGCGCTTGTCGCACCCGCCAATGCACAGACGCCACCGGGCGTATTGGTTGTGGGCCAGATTGCCGAACCGCAGGCGCTGGACCCGCACGCGGTTACCGCCGTCAATGATTTCCGGATTCTGATGAATATCTATGACGGGTTGGTGCGCTACCGCTCTGGCTCACTGGAGGTCGAGCCTGCCTTGGCTGAATCCTGGACAATCTCCGAGGATGGCAAAACTTATACATTTACCCTGCGTGATGGGATCAACTTTCATGATGGCAGCGCCTTTGATGCCGAGGCTGTTGTCTGGAATTTTGAGCGGATGTTGAAAGAAGACCACCCCTATCACAACACCGGTCCTTTCCCGCTTTCGTTCTTCTTCAGCGCAATTGAGGCGGTTCAGGCCCTGGATGCAGCCACAGTGCAATTCACCCTGAAGGAGCCCTACGCACCATTCTTGTCAAACCTTGCCTACCCGACCGGGCTGATCGTGTCGCCCGCCGCCGTAATGAAACATGGCGCGGATTTCGGGCGCAATCCTTCGGGCACCGGGCCTTTTCAGTTTGCCGAGTGGCGCTCGAATGAGCGTGTTGTCGTGACCCGCAATGATACCTACTGGGACGGCACGGCAGGCACCGAAGCCATCATCTTCCGTCCGATCACCGACGCCAATACCCGCGTGGCTGAGATGCTGGCAGGTGGCATTGATGTCATGGTCGAGGTTCCGCCTGTTGCGATCTCGCAATTTCAAGGTGCCACGCATACGGTGCATGAACAGGCCGGGCCGCACCTTTGGTTTCTGATCCTGAATGCCAAAGAAGGCCCTTTTACCGACAAGCGCGTCCGACAGGCCGCCAATTATGCGATCAACAAGGGCGCATTGGTCAATGACGTTCTGGAAGGCACCGCCACCATTGCCACAGGCCCCACGCCGCCTGCCTTTGCCTGGGCGTATAACGAGGACCTAGAGCCATACCCCTATGACCCTGACCGTGCGCGCGCATTGATCGCAGAGGCCGGGGCCGAGGGCGCAAGCCTGACCTTCTATGTGACTGAGGGCGGGTCTGGCATGTTGGACCCGATCCCAATGGGTACCGCGATTCAGGCCGATCTGGCGGTGGTGGGTTTTGATGTGAAGATCGAAACCTATGAATGGAACACCTTTCTGGGCAATGTGAATCCTGGATTGGAGGGCAAGGCCGATATGGCGGAGATGGCGTGGATGACAAACGATCCGGACACATTGCCTTTCTTGGCGCTGCGTACCGCCGCATGGCCGGACAAGGGTGGATTCAATTCTGGCTACTATTCCAATCCTGAAGTCGATGCGCTGCTGGAAGCCGCGCGCGTCAGCACCGATCAGGCAGAGCGCGCGCGGCTGTATCGCGAGATGCAGGTGATCGTGCAGGAAGATGCGCCCTGGGTGTTCGTGGCGAACTGGAAGCAGAATGCCGTGACATCGGATGCGGTGGAAAATTTCCAGTTAGAGCCGTCCTTCTTCCTGCTGCTGAAGGACGTGGTGAAGAACTGACGTCAAGGCCCGGATGGGGGCGCTGACGCGCGCCCCTTTGCTTGAGTATTTCTGGAAAGATGAAGCCGGGGCGGAGACCGGGATCATGGGCGGGTATATCCTCAAACGGCTGCTTTCGGCGATTCCGGTCTTGCTGGGGATCACGGTGATCGTGTTCCTGATCATGGCGATGATCCCCGGCGATCCGGCCACGGCGATTCTGGGCAGTTACGCCACGCCCGAAAATGTCGAGCGACTGAACCGTCATCTGGGCCTCGACGAGCCCTTGTGGAAGCAGTATTCCATCTGGCTGGGCAACTTGTTGCAAGGCGATTTCGGGCGGTCTTTTGCGCTGAACCGTCCGGTTCTGGATGAGATTCTGGATCGGTTTTCGGCCACGCTGATCCTTGCTGGCACGGCATTCGTGCTGTGTTCGCTGTTGGGCATTATGGCCGGGGTGGTCTCTGCCGCGCGCCAGTATGGGCTGGCGGATAAGGCGATTACCTTTGTGGTGATCCTTGGCATTTCGGTCCCCTCGTTCTTTCTTGGTATGATGATGATCCTGCTGTTCGCGGTGCAATTGCACTGGTTTCCGGTGTCTGGGATGTATGCGATCTGGGGCGGTGGCGATCTGCCGGATCTGATCCGGCACCTGACCATGCCTGCGCTGGCGCTGTCGGTGGTGGCAACCGGTGTGATCGCGCGGCTGTCGCGGGGCGCGATGCTCGAAGTGCTGCGGCAGGATTTCATCCGCACGGCCCGTGCAAAAGGCGTGCATGAGCGCCGCGTGATCTGGGGCCACGCGCTGCGTGCCGCGATGGTCAGCATCATTCCGGTGCTGGGCATTCAGGCAGGGTTCGTGCTGTCGGGTGCTGTGTATATCGAAATGGTGTTTCAATGGCCCGGCATTGGTCGGATGTTGGTTGATGGCATTCTGAAACGCGACATTCTGCTGGTGCAGGGCGGCGTGGTCTTTGTGGCCGCTTGTTATGTCGGCTTCAACATTCTGGTGGATGTCGCGCAAAGCCTGTTAGACCCGAGGATCCGCACGTGACCCTGTTTCTGCGTCTTTTGTTTCGCAACAAGCTGGCAGGCTTTGGGGCGGTAGTGCTTGGCGTGATCGTGGTGCTGGCGCTGCTGACGCCAATTTTACCGCTGCATGCCCCGAATGAGACCGACACCGCCAATCGTTTTTTGCGGCCCCTGTCGGAGGGGTACTTGCTGGGCACCGACCATCTGGGGCGCGATCTGTTGTCGCGACTGATGTGGGGCACGCGGCTGAGCCTTGCCGTGGGGTTTGCCGCCGCGCTGGTCGCAGGGTTGGTGGGCGCAGCCATCGGTGTGGTGGCGGGCTATTTTGGTGGACGCACGGATAACGTGACCATGCGCGGCGTCGATATGTTGATGGCCTTTCCCTACATCCTGTTGGCTTTGGCGATTGTGGCGGTGTTGGGGCCGGGGTTGCTGAATGCGCTGATCGCGGTTGCAGTGGTGAATATTCCGTTTTTTGCGCGCAATATACGCGGCGTGACCGTGGGCATTGCGCAACGGGAATTCATTGACGCGGCGAAGCTGGCGGGCATGGGGCACACGCGCATTCTGCTGACAGAGGTGGTGCCGAATATCGTGCCCGTAGTGGTGATTGCCATGTCCACCACCATTGGCTGGATGATTCTGGAAACGGCAGGGCTTTCCTTCCTTGGCCTGGGCAGCCAACCGCCGCAGGCTGATCTGGGGTCGATGCTAGGCGAGGCGCGCTCGGCGCTGATTACGGCGCCGCATACGTCCATTGTGCCGGGGGTGATGATCCTGTTGATTGTGATGTCGGTCAACCTTCTGGGCGACGGCATCCGCGATGCATTAGACCCGCGGCTACGCTCGGGCGCGTTGGCGCGGCCCATGGCCACCACGCGCGTGGAACGTGCCGGCACCCCCGCACCGAGTGGTGAAGATCTGTTGCGCATTGATGATCTGGAGACGCAGTTTCACGTCGGCTCGCGCATCTACAAGGCGGTCAACAAGGTCTCACTCGATCTCGAGCCAGGCGAATGTCTGGGGCTGATCGGCGAGTCGGGCTCGGGCAAATCGGTCACGGCGCTGTCGGTGATGGGGCTGGTTTCGTCGCCGCCCGGTGTGATCACCGGTGGCGCTGTGCGCCTGGAAGGGCAAGATCTGATAGGTGCGCCTTATGAGGTGTTGCGTTCGCTGCGGGGGCGCAAGGTGGCCTATATCTTTCAGGATCCGCTTTCGACCTTGCACCCGCTTTACCGCATCGGCGATCAGCTGATCGAGGCGATCCGCGTGCATGAGCCCGTCAGCCATGCCGAGGCGCATGAGCGCGCGGTCAAGCTGCTGGAGGATGTGCGCATCCCCAATGCGGCGGCACGGACGCGCGCATATCCACATGAGCTGTCGGGCGGGATGCGCCAGCGCGTGGGCATTGCCATGGCGCTGGCCAATGATCCCGACATCATCATAGCCGACGAGCCCACCACGGCGCTGGATGTGACCGTACAGGCGCAGATTCTGGCGCTGCTGTCGGACCTGCGGCGTGACCGGGGGCTGGCAATCTTGTTCATCACCCATGATTTCGGCGTGGTGGGTCAGCTTTGCGACCGTGTGGCGGTCATGTATGGCGGCCGGATCGTGGAAACCGGACCGACCGCCGAGGTGCTGGCGGCACCTGCGCATCCCTATACCGCGCGCCTGATTGCCTGCGTGCCGGAACTGGGCGGCGGACACCGGGTAATGGCGGCGATCCCCGGCCTGCCCCCTGCGGTGGATGATCTGCCGCCGGGTTGCGCCTTTGCGCCGCGCTGCGACAAGACAAAGGAGACCTGCCGCAAGGGTGATATCGATCTGCAAGGCGACACGCGGAAAGTCCGTTGCCTGTTCCCGGAGGGCGTAAAATGAAGCTTGCCCTGAAAACGACCGATCTGGCTAAGACCTTTGACATCGGCAAGCGCCTGATCGGCCCGCCGCGCGCGCAGGTCCATGCCGTCCACCCGGTATCGCTGGAGGTGCGCACGGGCGAGACGCTGGGGATCGTCGGCGAATCGGGGTGCGGCAAATCCACCCTGGCGCGGATGCTGGTGGGGCTTTTGCCGCCGACATCGGGGGCAATCGAAATCGAGGGTCGCGCGCTGGATCGCGCCGATCCGGCCGCTTTCGGGCGGCTGATCCAGTATGTTTTCCAGGATCCGGTTTCAAGCCTGAACCCGCGCAAGACCATCCGTCAGATCATGGAAGTGCCGCTGCGCTTGTTGCACGGCCTCAAGGGCCACGCGTTGGACGCCCGGATCGCCGAACTCTTCGATGCGGTGAACCTGCGCCCCGAATTCCTCAGCCGCTACCCGCATGAGTTTTCCGGTGGGCAGGCGCAGCGCATCGGCATCGCCCGCGCCCTTGCCGCCAGCCCGCGCATCCTGATCCTCGACGAGCCGGTCTCGGCGCTGGACGTGTCGGTGCAGGCGCAGGTGCTGAACCTGCTCGCCGATCTGAAGAGGGAATTCAACCTGACCTACCTGTTCATCAGCCATGATCTGGCCGTGGTCGAGGCGGTGAGCGATCGGATTGCCGTGCTCTATTTCGGATCAGTGGTGGAAACCGGCCCTGCCGAACAGGTCTTTGCAGCACCGCGCCATCCCTATACCAAGCTCTTGGCAGACTCGGCACCGGTTGTGGGCCGCCCTCTGGGAGGCGCGCAATCGGGCGAGTTGCCGGACCCGCTGAACCCGCCGCCGGGCTGCGCCTTCGCCGGGCGCTGCCCGCGCGCATCCGATCTGTGCAGCGCCAAGGTGCCCGGGCTGCGCGCCGTTGAAGGAGACCAGTTTGCCGCCTGCCATCACCCGCTCGAATCCTGAACGCCTGTCGCGCCCGCAACAGGTGGCCGAGGCGATCAAGTCCTGGGTCATGGAAAACGGCTGGGGGCCGGGGGACCGGCTGCCGTCGGAGACCGAGCTGATCGGCCGCTTCGGCATGGCCAAGGGCACCATCCGCGAGGCGATCCGTATTCTGGAGGCGCAAGGGCTGGTCAAATCGCGCACCGGGCCGGGGGGCGGGGTGTTCGTGCATCAGGTATCGGAAGAACGCGCAACCGCGCTTTTGGGCAATTACTTCTATTTTCAGGATCTGACGATTGATGATGTCTATCAGATCCGCACTGTTCTGGAGCCGGAACTGGCGGCGTCACTGGCAGGCAAGCTCGGTGAGGCCCAACTTCTGGCACTCCAGGATGTGATGACCTGCTACGCCGAGCCCGCGCGCTCGGCACAGGAGGAACGCGAACAACATATTGCGTCACTCAGATTTCATGCGGTTTTGGCAGAAATGTCGGGCAACCCGCTGTTGCGTTTTCTGATCCGGTTCATTGCAAACATGTTGGCCGAAATCACGGTTTCGCGAAAGCTCTATTCACAACCCAATCAAGAGCTGTGGTCTTCGGGGCTGGATTACCAGTCTCGCCTGCTTGACGCTTTGCGCTCTGGCGATAGTGCCACTGCTCGGACAATTCTCGCTGAACATATGCAAAACGCCCACCGACTTATGCGGTTGCAGGAAACAGCTCTCACCCAACGTTTCCTGCGCGAGGGAAAGATTATCTAATCTCTCGAACCAGACGGAACAACATGATTCACCATCGCCTGAGATTGTACCGTGAAGTGTGGAGCAGTTATGCGGACAGCGGGGTGTTGTCACGTTAACTGACTTGAGGTTGCTGGTTCATTGATCCGGGCGTATGCGGTGTCGATGTAGCCTTCGAAAATCACCTATAAGCGCAATCGATTTCCCCCCAAGGGGAGTGGGCAAAACCTGGTGGTCAAGCGGCCCGCTTTGAGGGCATTGCCAAGTTGTTTGGCTGTGGCTGAAATGTTCGACGTTTGGTGGGTCATGGTTTCATCGCGAGGGCGTAATCTGCCCATAACTCGAATGCG
>JAVVFB010000060.1:0-14450 GCA_032251095.1 Roseovarius sp.
GGTGGGGACGGCGATGATCGGGGCGATGGCATCGCTGTCGGCGCGGGTCCACCAATCGCCGATATCCTCATAATCCCAGACCGGCCGTGTTTGCCCGGCCATGAAGGCGACCATCTTGCCCAGATCAAGCCCCGAGCCGCCACCAAAGGCGATCACGCCGTCATGACCACCGGCCTTATAGGCGGCGACGCCGGCGGCAAGGTTGATCTCGTTCGGGTTCGGGTCAACCTCGGAAAACATCGCGCGGCCAAGGCCCGCGGCCTCGATGATGTCAAGCGTCGCCCGGGTGACGGGCAGGCCCGCAAGCCCCTTGTCGGTCACCAGAAGCGGGCGCTTGATCCCGGCCTGTGCACAGGCGGCGGGCAGTTCGGATATCCGGCCAGCGCCGAATTTGATTGTGGTCGGATAGGACCAGTTTCCTGTCAGGCTCATTGTGTCACCTTCTTGAGATGGTAGGATTTGGGACGTGTCAGATTGTGATAGCCGATCACCGAAAGACCACCGCCGCGCCCGGTATTCTTGCACCCGGTCCAGCACAGGCCCGGATCAAGGTAATCGGCGCGATTAAGGAAAACGGTGCCGGTCTCGATCTGGTCACCGACCCTTTGGGCACGCGCCACATCGCGCGTCCAGAGGCTGGCGGTCAGGCCAAATTCGCTATCGTTCATAAGGGCAATGGCTTGGGCGTCGTCCTTGACAGGCATGATGCCCACGACGGGGCCAAAGCTTTCGTCGCGCATCACGCGCATGTCATGGCTGACACCTGTAAGGATCTGCGGCGTGAGGTAAGCCGCGCCATCATCGCCCGGCATGGCGGCGATATGCGCCACCGCCCCCATTTTCAGCGCCTCGGCGATCTGGCCGCGCACCTCGCTGGCAAAGCGCACATTAGCCATCGGGCCGATCGTGGTCTCTGGGTCCATCGGATTGCCAAGGCGATAGCCCTGCACAATCGTCACGGCCTTTTCGACAAAGGCGTCAAACAGGCTCTCATGGACATAAATCCGCTCGATCCCGCAACAGCACTGGCCGGAATTGAACATCGCCCCGTCAATCAACGTGTCAACGGCGGTGTCAAGATCGGCGTCTTCCATCACATAGCCGGGGTCCTTGCCGCCAAGCTCTAACCCGAGGCCGGTAAAGGTGCCCGCTGCGGCCCGCTCCATCGCGCGCCCACCGCCGACCGAGCCGGTGAAATTGACGAAATCAAAGGCGCGCGCGGCGATAAGATCCGCAGTGGTGTCGTGATCAAGAAACACGTTCTGAAAGACATCCTCGGGCACACCCGCGGCGTGAAAGGCGCGCGCCATCCGCTCGCCCACCAACAGCGTCTGGGTGGCATGCTTCAACACTACTGTATTACCCGCAATCAAAGCGGGCGCCACGGTATTGATCGCGGTCATATAGGGGTAATTCCACGGCGCCACGACAAACACCACGCCATGCGGCACGCGCTTGATATAACGCAGAAAAGTCTCGTCCTCGCCCACGGCGATATCGGCAAGCGCGTCCTTTGCAATGGCGGCCATGTGACTGGCGCGCTCGTTAAAGCCGCCAAACTCGCCGCCATAGCGCACGGGGCGCCCCATCATAAGGGCCAGTTCCGGCACGATCTCATCGTTCATCTCGCCCACGGCGGCGACGCCTGCCATCACAAGGTCGATCCGCTCCTGCAAGGGGCGCGCCGCCCAGGCGGATTGCGCCGCCCGCGCGCTTTTCGAGACCGCCTGCGCCGCCTCGACACTCAAAACCTCGCGGCTGGCAAAGACCGATCCGTCGATGGGGGATATACAGTTCAATGTCTGCATGATTGCATCCTTGGTCACGGGCAAGCGCACTCGCCCTGTTTCTTCTTGGCAAAAATACTCAACTCCGACGGCGCGGCTGTTACGCCCGCTCGAATCCGCGCGCCACCTCGTAATCGGTCACGACGCGGTCGAAATCCTCGATCTCGACCTCTGCGGCGCGGGCATAGTGGTCGATCACATCGTCGCCAAATGCCGCGCGCAGCATCTCCGAGCCCTTGAGCGTCACATAGGCATCGCGCAGCGTTTGCGGGATAAGCCCGGTGTCGCCTGCATAGGCATCACCCACCGTCGGCGGGGCAAGCTCAAGCGCGTCCTCGATGCCCTTGATCCCGGCCGCCAGTTGCACGGCCATGGCGAGATAGGGGTTCAGGTCAGAGCCACCAACCCGGCATTCGACGCGCACCGCCTTGCTGCCTGCGCCGCACAAACGGAACCCGGCGGTGCGGTTGTCTACGGACCAGATCGTGCGGGTCGGCGCGAAGGTGCCCTTTTGAAAGCGCTTGTAGCTGTTGATATAGGGCGCCAGGAAATAGGTGTAATCGGGCGCGTATTTCAGCAGGCCGGCCATGTAATGCTTCATCAGCTGGCTCATCCCAAGACTGTCGCTGGCGTCAAAAAACGCGGGCTTGCCGTCTTTCCAGAGCGATTGATGCACATGGCTCGATGAGCCGACGCGCGTATGATCCCATTTTGGCAGAAAGCTGGCGGCGTGGCCCTGCTGCCAGGCGATTTCCTTGATCGCGTGCTTGGCGATGGTGTGGTAATCGGCGGTATCAAGCGCCGGGGCGTATTTGATGTTCAGCTCTTCCTGACCGGCCTCTGCCTCGCCTTTGGAATTCTCGATCGGCAGGCCCGCGTTCCACAGGTGATTGCGCACTGGGCGCATCACGTGCTCTTCCTTGGTGGTCTGGAAGATGTTGTAATCCTCGTTATAGCCCGAGATCGGCACGAGGTTGCGATAGCCCGATTTGCGCAGCTCTTCAAAGCTCTGCTCGAACAGGAAAAACTCCAACTCGGTGGCCATCATCGCGTCAAAGCCAAGCGCCTCAAGCCGCTTGAGCTGTTTCTTGAGCATGGCGCGCGGCGAATGCGGCACGTCGGCGTGGGTGTGGTGATCAAGCACATCGCAAAGCACCATCACCGTGCCTTCAAGCCATGGCATCGGGCGCAGGGTGCTCAGGTCGGGCTTCATCACGTAATCGCCATAGCCCTTTTCCCAGCTGGTCGAGGCAAAACCCTCGGGCGTGGTCATCTCAAGGTCGGTGGCCAGCAGGTAGTTGCAGCAATGGGTTTCTTCCCAGGCGCTGGCGATGAAATGGCCCGCATGAAACCGCTTGCCCATCAGGCGGCCCTGCATGTCGACCAGACAGGCCAGAACGGTATCGACTTCGCCGGCGGCAACTTGGGTTTTCAGGGTTTCGAAACTGAGCGGGCCTGACATGGGAATTTCCTGTGTGTTTGGTGGTGTCATCAAGGGGCGCCCCGGCGCGGATATTGCGCCGGGGCAAAGGGCTTAGCCGAAGGTATAGGGCGGGCCAGCCTTGTTGATCACCTCGTTATACTCGCGGAAAATGCCGACGATCTTCTCTTCGATCTCGCCCTCTTCGGCGATTTCATCCCAGAATTTGACGGCCGCGTCCTCAACGACCTTCCATTCTTCCTGCGGGATCGAGCGCAGCTTGAGCTGATCACCGGTCGAGCGAAGGCGCGCCTCGCCGCCCCAATACCATTGGTTGCGATAGGTGTGGCTGGCCTCGATCCCGGCCATCACGATCGCCTTGAGATGCTCTGGCAGGTCGGCCCACATCTTCTGGTTCACATAGAACGACCCGATCCAGGCGCCCGAGATGTTGTTGGTCAGGAAATAGTCGGTCACATTGGCCCAACCGACGGTGTAATCCTCGGTGATGCCCGACCACGCCATGCCGTTAAGTTCGCCGGTCTGCACCGCCACTTCGGCATCCTCATAGGGGATCGACACCGGCACCACGCCGAATTGCGCCAGGAAACGCCCGGCCGTCGGGAAGGTATAGAGTTTCAGCCCGTCAAGATCGGCCAGCGATGTGATCTCTTTCTTGGTGTTGAAGTTACACGGGTCCTGACCCGCCGCCGAGAGCCATGTCACGCCGACTTTTTCGTATTCAGAGCGCCAGATATCGGCCAGACCGTATTGCTGGAACAGCACCGGCACATCGAGCGCGTGCTTGGTGGCCAGCGGGAAATAGCCGCCAAACACCTGAAGCGGCGTCGGCGAGGCCATAGAATCGTCGTCCGAGTGAACCGCGTCAATCGTGCCGCGCTGAAGCGCTTGGAAAAGCTCGCCGGTGGGCACGATCTGATCGGCGTAATAAAGCTCGATCTCCATCTCGCCATTGGCGGCACTGTTGATGTAATCGACGACCGGCTTGGTCACGAATTCGCCCAATGCCGCACCGGCATAGGTCTGAAAGCGCCATTTGATGGGGGCTTGGGCGTGGACAATGGCCGGGCTGGCCAATGTTGCGGCGCCGCCCAGTGTAGCGGCGCGAAGGAACGAACGTCTGGTGGTGGTCATTGATCTCTCCTTGGTTGGTTTGGTGTCGCTCCGTTGTCGGAGTTCTTCGGGTTATTTTCCGTAAACGTAATTCGGCAGCCAGAGTGCGACCTGCGGGAAGACGATCACCACAGCGAGCGCAAAGGTCATCACAAGCACGAACGGGATGATCGAGCGATAGATGTCGCGGATCGAGATTTCCGGCGGCGCCATCGCGCGCATCAGGAACAGGTTATAGCCGAACGGCGGCGTCATATAGGCGATTTGACAGGTGATCGTATAAAGCACACCATACCACACCAGATCGAAGCCCATATTGCCGACCAGCGGCACATAAAGCGGCGCCACGATCACAAGCATCGCGGTATCGTCAAGGAATGTGCCCATCAGGATAAAGCTAAGCTGCATCAGGATCAGGATCGTCCATGGGCCAAGGCCCAGCTGATCGGTAAACAGGTGATCAATCGCCTTGACCGCGCCAAGCCCGTCAAAGATTGCGCCAAAGCCAAGCGCGGCGAGGATGATCCACATGAACATGCAGGAAATCGCCAGCGTCTGGCGCACCGAGGTTTCAAACACCTCGCGGTTCATCCGCCCCTTGATCACCGCCGCGACAAAGGCCGCCATTGCACCGATGGCGGAACTTTCCACAAGCGAGGTATAGCCTTTGACAAAGGGCACCATCATCACCGCGAAAATCACCAACGGCAAAAGCCCCGCGCGCAGCAGGCGCAGCTTTTCGGCCAGCGGCACGTTGCGCTCTTCGGGGGCAAGGGCGGGGCCAAGTTCGGGCTGTATCCGACAGCGCACATAGATGTAGATGATGAACATCGTCGCCATCATCAGCCCCGGAATGACACCCGCAAGCCAAAGCTGTCCGACCGGCTGGCGCGCGATCATCGCGTAAAGCACCAGAACCACGGAGGGCGGCACAAGGATGCCCAAACTTGATCCCGCCTGAATGACGCCGGTCACCATGATCTTGTCATAGCCGCGTTTCAAAAGCTCGGGCAGGGCGATGGTGGCGCCGATCGCCATGCCCGCCACCGACAGGCCGTTCATTGCCGAAATAAGCACCATCAACCCGATCGTGCCAATCGCCAACCCGCCGCGCACCGGGCCCATCCAGACATGGAACATCTTGTAAAGATCGTCCGCAATCTTGGATTCCGACAGGACATAGCCCATGAAAATGAACATCGGCAGGGTCAGAAGCGGATACCATTTCATCAGCTTCATGGCGGCGGAAAACGGCATGTCCGCGCCGCCTGTACCCCAGAGCATCAGCCCGGCAAAGGCCCCGACAAAGCCAATCGCGCCGAACACCCGCTGGCCGGTCAAAAGCATCAGCATCATCGAGCTGAACATCAAAATGGCGATCATTTCATAGGACATCAGAGGCCTCTTCGCGGATACGGCCGATGTCGCGGAAAAATTCGGCTAGGGATTGCAACAGCATCAGGAAAACCCCGATGCAAAGGATGGTCTTGACTGGCCAGAGATAGGGGCGCCATGCGGTTGGGCTGCGCTCCATGAACCCCATTTTTTCGGTCGCGCCGCTTGGGCCTTGGGTGACAAAGGTCACGAAAAGATCCCAGAAAAAGGCGAAGGGCTCGGTGCCGAAATAGCCAAGCGAATAGGCGGTGGAACCGATTGCGCCGTAGAGAAGCATGCCGAGGTAGAACAGCAGGAACAGTACGGTAAAGGCATCAAACCACGCCCGTTGCCGCGCCGACCAGCCGCCATAGAACAAATCCATCCGCACGTTCGATCCAAGCTGAATCGAATAGGGCCCACCAAGCACGTAATAGGCGACCATCACGAATTGCGCGGTTTCAAGGGTCCAATGCGAGGGGCTGAAGAACGCCTTGGAAAACGACGACCAGAGCAGCACCCCGATCAGCGCAAAGATCAGGTACATGGCAAAGCGCCCGATGTAATAGTTCATCGTGTCAATCGCGCGGATATAGGACAGGATAAATTTAGGCATGCGTCCCTCCGGGGGCCTGCTGATCAAGCGTTGCCATCGCCGGGCGCAAGAGCGTCAGGAGTTCATCGGTGATCGCGGCCTGCGCCTCGGCGCCGACCAAAAGGTCGTTGCGTACCTCGATCATCACATTCGGCAGGCCTTGGGCAATCCCGTGCAGCTTGAGCGAATGGGTCACGCCATCCTCGGGCCCATAAGGATCGTTGCGCCGGATCGCGCGGGTGGGCAATTGCTGCGCGCCGTTCAGCAGGGCATCGGCCAAACGGCTGTCGCTGTCGTGCAGAATGCCGATCTCACAGGCGCGCGGGGTGCCGAAATAGACCGGCGTAAAGCTGTGGATGGTGATCAGATGGGGGGTAAGACCGGCGGCCTTGCGCGCGGCGATCATATCGCTGACGGCAGTGCAGAACGGGGTGTAGACAGTTTGCACACGCTCGGCGCGGGCCGCTTCGCTCAGGTCGCGATTGCCGGGCACGGCGATATATTCGGACTGTTCGGGCATCGCGCTTGCCGCTTCGGGTGGGCGGTTGCAGTCATAAACCAGCCGCGACACTCTTGAGGCGATCAACGGCGCATCAAGCGCGCACATCAGGCCAAGCGCCACATCGCGCGCGCCGGGGTCCCATGCCGCATGGCTTTGGCGGTCACTCTCGCTTAGGCCAATGCCTTGATACCGCTCAGGAATATGGTTCGACGCATGTTCGCACAGGATCAGGGCCGCACCGCGACCTTGCGGATTGAGCACCTCAACGGCGTCAGAATCATCCCTGTTCGGATTGCCTTGCATCTTGCCCCCATTGGCGTTTGTAAAGATGTTTCCATGGGTGAATATTTATGTCAATATATTTTCAGAGGTGCCGGGGTGATTGTCCCGCCGCACCGCGCTATGCTGGGCAACCTGCCTAAAATGGCGGCACCCTGACCAGGACTTGCACAGGATTCGCGATGTGACCAAGACCCCGATCCAGCCGACGGCGACAGTGCGCGAACTGATCCGTGATCATTACGGCGCGCTCACCCAATCCGAGCGTAAATTCGCGCAGGCCCTGCTTGATAGCTATCCGGCGGCAGGGCTTGCCTCGATCACCATCGTGGCGGCGAATGCGGGCGTTTCAACCCCGACCGTGGCGCGGATGGTGCAAAAGCTTGGCTTCAAGGGCTATCCGCAATTTCATCAGGCCCTGTTGAAAGAGCTGGAGGCCAAGGTTTCGGGCCCCACCCAACGGCGCGCCAATTGGGCGAGCGAGGCCCCGGCGACGCATCACCTCAACCGCTTTGCCCAGGCCGTGACCCAAAACATTGAACAGACCTTCGCCAATATCGACAGCGATGGCTTTGATCAGGCGGCGCGCGATCTTGCCGATACATCGGGGCGGCTTTACGTGGTGGGCGGGCGCATCACGCGGGCGCTTGCCGATTACGCCTTTACCCATTTTCAGGCGGTGCGCGAGCGCGTCACCCATATGACCGCCTCGTCGGCGACATGGCCGCATTACCTCTTGGACATGGCAGAGGGCGACACGCTTTTGATGTTCGATATCCGGCGCTATGAAACCACCCTTTTGCGGCTGGCGGAACTGGCCACGGCGCGCGGCGTGCGGGTTATCCTGATCACCGATCAATGGGTCAGCCCGATTGCCGATCTGGCGCGCCACACCTTCAATTGCTGGGTCGAAATCCCCTCGGCGTGGGATTCGAACGTCTCGACGATGCTGCTGCTTGAGGCGCTGATTGCCGCCGCGCAGGAAGAACGCTGGCCCGCCACGCGCGACCGTTACGAGCGGCTGGATGAGCTGTTCAACGCGACCCGCCTGTTTCAGAAATAACCGCCAGACCGGCCTGCATATCGGCCTGAAGGGCGGCGACATGAGCCGCAAGATGCGCGCAAAACGCCGCCGCGATCACCGATTGCGGGCTATGGGCGGGCGTCAGGATCGACACCTTGCTTGTGATGGCGGGTTGAAAGCGGCGAAACCGGATGCTGCCCGCGCTGTTGCCCTGAAGATGGGTATGCGCGGTGATCATATCACAGATCATGGCGCATAAGCCGGCCTCGACAAAGCGCAATCCGGGCAGGAAGGTCTGAAGCTCGAACCGGCGCTGAAAGCTGCAATCAACCAGCTCGAAGGCGCGACAGGTCTGGCCATAGGTGGTGTGCTCGGCAAACAGCGTGGCAAGGGCCGCGCCGTCAAGATCGCGCGCGGTTACGCAATCACGCGCCGCCAGAGGATCACCCGCAGGCAAGGCACAGACGCATTCCATATCGAAATCCTGTTGCTTGATCGAGGCGCGCGGCACTGGCGTCTCGGCAAAGCCCACATCGAATTGCTGCGAGGCAATCAGATCTTCGATCACGGTGGACGAGCGCATCATCAGCGATACCTCGATCCCCGGTTTGTCACGCAGGAAATCGGTCAGGACCATCGGCATGAAAAACCCCGAGGCCGCCGGATGACAGGCGATGCGCAACCGCCCCGCCGAGAGATTGCCGATGCCCCCCAAAGTGCGCTTGGTCTGATCCAGACGGTCGAGAATGTCCTCGCATTCCTCAAGGAAAAAACGCGCCTCTGGGGTTGGAGTAAGCTTGCCATGCTCGCGCAGGAACAGGGCAAAGCCCAATTCCGCCTCAAGCCCTGCGATCATCGAACTGACGGCGGGTTGGGTGCGCCTCAATGTGCGCGCCGCGCCGCTGATTGATCCCGAACGGATCACCTCGCGGAAGGTATGAAGCTGGCGAAACGAGAGGTTCATGGCAGAGGTATAAGCCGGATCTATGGATTCAACGATTTTTCCAATTTGATTTTATATGTGCTTGCACGTCAAGCTATTGGTTAACGACCAGTCGAGTCGTCGGGGGGATCATGGACAGGTTTTCAAAGTATCTGCTGACAGGGCTGATCTGCGTGGTGGCGCTTGGTCAGTTCGTGCAGGTGATCACGCGCTATGTGCTGCAAATCCCGGTGATGGGGCTTGAAGAAGCCATGCTTTACCCGACACTCTGGCTTTATATCCTCGGGGCGGTCAATGCCTCGCGGGAAAATACGCATATCCGCGCCAATGTGCTGGAAATATTCGTAAAAACGGATCGCGGCCATACCATTCTTGCGATTGTCGGCGAGGTCATAAGCCTTGTTGTAGGCCTGTGGTTGCTCAGCTGGGCCTGGGATTACACGCGCTATGCCTGGCGGGTCTGGCGCGAAAGCCCGACGCTTTATATCCCGACATTTTATTCCGATGTGGCGCTGTTTGTCGGGCTGTTGCTGATGATGCTCTACACCGTTTCACACCTTCTGACCCATATCCGCGCGTTAACCAAAGGATCGGCGCAATGATCGAAGTTGCCCTTCTGGCCATCGCCGTTCTGGTGCTGTTCCTGACGCTTGGCGTGCCGCTTCCCTACTGCTTTGGCGGCGCGCTCATGGTGATGTATTTCATCGGCGACGTGACGATGAAGGGCAATATGCTCTGGGGGTTTCAACAACTTAGCAACCCGGTCCTGCTTGCTATTCCGCTGTTTGTGCTGGCCGGCACGATCATGTCCGAAAGCGGAATCGCGGCCTCTTTGCTGCGCTTCGTGAGCGCCTTTATCGGCCATATCCGTGGTGGGCTTGGGGTGGTGGCGGCGGTGTCTTGTGCGGTGATCGGCGCGATTTCCGGCTCTGGTCTGACCGGGATCGCCGCGATCGGGCCGCTACTGATCCCCGAGATGGAAAAGCGCGGCTATCCGCGTGAATACGCCACCGCTTTGATTGCCAATTCGTCGATCCTCGGGCTGTTGATCCCGCCGTCGGTGACGATGATCGTCTATGGCTGGGTGACCGATACCTCGATCCTGGCCTGTTTTCTGGCGACGCTTGGGCCGGGGCTTTTGATCATGTTCAATTTCTCGGTGGTGAACCTCTGGATGAGCCGCAAGTTCGACCTTGTCCTTGACGACAAGCCGAGCTTTTCCGAGCTGAGCACACAGGTCGCAGAGCGCGGGTTTCATGCCTTCCCGGCGCTTTTGATGCCGGTGATCATCCTTGGCGGCATCTATGGCGGGATCATGACCCCGACCGAGGCCGCCGCCGTGGCGGTGATCTATGCTGTGCCGGTGGGGTTCCTGATCTACAAGGGCCTGCGCTGGCACAATTTCCTGAGTGCCGGCCAAGAGGCGGCGACGGCGGTGGGCGCGATCATGCTGATGATTCTGTTCTCGATGATCCTGAGCCAGATTTTCGTGATGGAGGCGATCCCGCAGGCGCTTGTCAGCTCGATTTTTTCGCTGACCGATGACAAGGTTCTTTTGCTGATCCTGATCAATATCCTGCTGTTTCTGGTCGGCATGGTGGTCAATGACGTCACCGCCATCATCCTGATTGCGCCGCTTCTGTTGCCGCTGATGAATGCGATTGGCGTCAGCCCGGTGCAGTTTGCCGCGATCATGGGCGTCAATACCGCCATGGGCGGGGTGACGCCGCCCTATGCCTCGATCCTTTATCTCGGGGCGCGGATTGGCAAGGTCAAGGTGACCAAGGTGATCCCACCTGCCATGCTTTTGATCGTGACCGGCTATGTGCCTGTCGTGTTCCTGACCTCGCTTTGGCCTGACCTGTCGCTCTATCTGCCGCGGCTGTTCGGCTATGCCCCGTAACCACAAAAAACCACTCTGAAAAAACCAACAAGGAGACACTGAAATGAAACACTTCATGCTTGGCACGGCGACCGCCGCCCTTCTGGCCCTTGGCGGCATCGCCTCGGCGGCTGACCTTAAAATGAGCCATGTGCGCCCGCAAGACGCCACCATTGACGTCGAGTTGCGCGCCTTTGCCGAAAAGGTCGATGCGGCCACCGGCGGTGACGTCAAGATCACCCTGTTCCCGGCCTCGGCACTTGGCGATTACACCTCGGTGCAAGAACGCATCAGCGTCGGCGCCATCGACATGGCGACGCAACCCGCCGCAACGGCGGCGGATCGCAAGATGCAGATCAGCTCTTTTCCCTTCCTTGCCGCCAACTGGGCGCAGGCTCGCGAGATTTACGGCCCCGGCGGCGTGGTGCGTGACGTGATGGCCGATCTTTACGCCAAGCAGGACATCACCATGCTGGCCGCCTATCCGGTCTATTTCGGCGGGATCGCCCTCAATACCGATGCGGTGCATCCCGGCGATCCCTCGCCCAACGGCATCAAGGTGCGCGTGCCCGGCATCAAATCGTTTCAGCTGACCGGTGAGGCGCTTGGCTATATCCCCTCGCCGATCCCGTTCTCCGAGGCCTTTACCGCGATTCAGACCGGCGTTGTCGACGGCGTCATCGGGTCGGGCGCCGAAGGCTATTACGCCTCGTTCCGCGATGTGACCAAGACCTATATCCCGGCCAACACCCATTTCGAAGTCTGGTACATGATCATCTCGAACGAAAGCCTGGCCGAGCTTGACGCCGACGATCAAGCCGCGCTCAGGGCCGAGGCCGAGGCGTTCGAGGCCACCCGCTGGACCGTAGCCGAGGCCGATCAGGGCAAGAACGAACAGCGCCTTGCCGACGACCTTGGCACCACCGTGGTCACGCTTTCTGACGACGAGCTTGCCGCCATGGCCGCCAAGGTGCGCGCCGATGTCTGGCCGGTCGTGCTTGAAGATGTGGGCGTTGAGTGGGGTCAGGGCATTCTTGACCAAATCGGCAAGTAACGCTGGTTTCAAGCGCATTTTGCGACATCTAAAATACCGAACCCGGGGGGGCATGCCCCCCCGGTCCCATCCCAAGGCCAAAGGACATGACATGGAGGCGGACTATACCATCATCGGCGGCGGGGTTGTCGGCCTCTCGGTGGCTTGGGGGCTTTTGAACAAGGGCCGCCGGGTGATCGTTCTGGATGGCGATGATGGATCTTTTCGCGCCAGCCGGGGCAATTTCGGCCTTGTCTGGGTGCAATCCAAGGGCATGAAGCAACCCCGCTATGCCAGTTGGTCACAGACCTCTGCCGCCGCATGGCGTGGCTTTGCCAACCATCTAGCGGATGCGACGGGGCGCGATGTGGGGCTGGAACAGAACGGCGGCTATGACCTGCACTTTTCGGAAGAGAGCCTTGCCGCGCGGGTTGAGGAATACGAGGGCCTCAAGGCCAAGTTGGGCGGTGATTACCCCTATGAGGTATTAGGCCACAATGCCCTGCGCAAGGAAGAACCCGCCATCGGCCCCAAGGTCATTGGCGCGATCCTGCACCATCAGGACGGGCACGCCAATCCGTTGCGCCTGTTAAAGGCGCTTGCCGATGACGTGCGCCGACTTGGCGGGCAGGTTCTGACCGGCAAGATGGTCACCGATGTGACCAAGAATGACGGCTTCACCGTGACCTGTGCCGATGGCACGGTTGTGACCTCGGCCAAGGTGATCCTGTCGGCCGGGCTTGGCGCGATGGCGCTTGGCCCCAAGCTTGGGTTTATCGCGCCGATCCGGGCACAGCGCGGGCAGGTTCTGATCACCGAGAAGCTGCCGAAAATGATCAACCGGCCCTCGCTTATCGCGCGTCAGGTCGATGAGGGCGGTATTCAGATCGGCGCCACCAATGAAGAGGTCGGCCTTGATGATCGCGTGACGCAACCGGGCCTGTCTGGCCTTGCCGCCAAGGCGATTGCCGCCTTTCCCGCCCTTGCGCGCGCGCAATTGGTGCGAAGCTGGGGCGCGCTTCGGGTACTCTCGCCCGATGGTCTGCCGATCTATCAGCAAAGCGAAACGATGCCGGGCGCCTATCTTGTGACCTGTCACAGCGGCATCACCCTTGCCGCCGCCCATGCGACGATCCTGCCCGAGTGGCTTGAAGGGACCGACAAGGCCCCTGATCTGGAGGTGTTCAGTGAACAACGCTTTGCCGTTTAAGGATCTTGGCGAGGGCCGCGCATATGTTGCGGTGACGTTTGCCGGACAGGAATTGCGCCTGCCCGAGGGGGCTAATCTTGCCGCCGCCCTGCTGGCCGCTGGT
Organism: Roseovarius sp.; assembly: GCA_032251095.1. GTDB lineage: Bacteria > Pseudomonadota > Alphaproteobacteria > Rhodobacterales > Rhodobacteraceae > Roseovarius. Next base: position 13,287 of record JAVVFB010000060.1, read on the forward strand.
GTCACCACGTTTCGCCATACGTCTGCGTCTGGCGCCCCGCGCGGGCCGTTTTGCATGATGGGCGCCTGTTTTGACTGTCTCGTCGAGGTCGATGGCATAAGCCGTCAGGCCTGTATGATGGAGGTCAGTGCCGGGCTGATCCTGAGCATGCCGCAAGCGGGGGAAAGATGATGGCGCGGGTTGAACTGGCGATTGTCGGTGCTGGCCCTGCGGGCCTAGCGGCGGCGAAGACGGCGGCAAGCAAGGGCTTGTCGGTCTGTATTCTGGATGAACAGCCGCGCGCAGGCGGCCAGATTTACCGCGATGTTGATCGGGTCGCGCCCTTGCGCGGCGACCTCTTGGGCAAGGATTACACCGAAGGGCGCGCCTTGACCCAAGCGCTTGGCGCGCCGGGGATCACCCATCTGGCGGGCGCCGTCGTCTGGGCGATCGAGGAGGGGCCGCGCCTTGCCTATACCAAGGATGGCAAAGGCGCGCTGATCGACGCGCGCCATGTCTTGCTCGCCACCGGCGCGCTAGAGCGGGCGATGCCTCTGCCGGGTTGGACCTTGCCGGGCGTAATGACGGCAGGCGCGGGGCAGATCCTGCTCAAGCAATCGGGCGTTCTGGCGCGGCGCGTGGTTCTGGTCGGCTCTGGCCCGCTGCTCTATCTGATTGCGGCGCAGATGGTGCGCGCGGGCGCGCCGCCGCTGGCGATGGTCGAAACCCAGACCCGCGGCGATTTCATGGGCGCGCTCAAACATCTTGGTGGCGCGCTGTGCGGTTGGCGGTATCTGCTCAAGGGGCTTGGCCTTTTGAAAGAAATCCGCCGCGCCGGGGTGGCGCGCCATACGGGGGCGCATGGCATTGCGATCACCGGCGAGGGCCGTGCCGAAGCGGTTGAATTTACCGCCGGAGGCAGGGCGCATCGCATCGCCTGCGACACGGTGTTTTTGCATCACGGGGTGGTGCCGAATGTTCAGGCGGCGCGCTCGGTTGGGGTGCCACACCATTGGAATGCGCAGCAACAGTGCTTTGTGCCAGAGCTTGACGGCTGGGGGGGCACCCCGGTTGATTATCTGCATATCGCCGGGGATGGGGCCGGAATCGGCGGGGCCAAGGTCGCCGCCCTTGCCGGGCGTCTGGCGGCGCTTGATATCGCGACGCGTCTTGGGGGGATCGAGG
>JAVVFB010000061.1:0-14275 GCA_032251095.1 Roseovarius sp.
ATGGCAAATCCGCCGTCGAACATGATCCCAAAGACCGGCTCTTCGCCATCACGGAAATATTCCGCCACCACATAATCGCCCGAGGCATCATCCGATAGGCGCGCGCCGGTAAAGCGGTCAATCTTGAGGAAATGACCGCCGGGCGGAACCCGGAACGGCCCGCCGCCGTATTTCTTGACCGCCTCGGCCATGAACTCCTGAAACACCGGACCGCAGAGCGACGACCCATAGGCGGAACGTCCAAGACCGCGTGGCTGATCGTGACCGATATAACAGCCCGCCGCGATATTGCTGGTGAAGCCCACGAACCACACGTCGCGCGCATCATTGGTGGTTCCGGTCTTGCCCGCCACCGGCACCGGCAGGTTGATCGCCCCCGAGGCCGTGCCACGATCCACAACGCCCTTCATCATCGAGGTCAGCTGATAGGCTGTGATCGCATCCATCACCCGCTCGCGATCCGACACGATCCGCGGGCTGCGATTGGCGGGCAGCATGGGGTCAGAGCAGTCGACACAGTCGCGTTGATCATGGCGATAGATCGTCTTGCCATAGCGATCCTGCACCCTGTCCACCAGGGTTGGGCGCACCCGCTCGCCGCCATTGGCAAACATCGCATAGGCCGCCACCATATTGTAAAGCGTGGTTTCTTCCGAGCCGAGAGAGTTGGCCAGAAACTGCCCCATATTCTCATAAACGCCAAAGCGTTCCGCGTAATCCGCGACCACATCCATGCCGACCTCTTGGGCAAGGCGGATGGTCATCAGGTTGCGCGATTGCTCGATCCCGGTGCGCATCGGGGTGGGGCCGTAAAACTTGTTCGATGAATTGCGCGGCCGCCAGAGGCCCTGCGGCGTGTCGATCTCGATCGGGGCGTCGATCACGATCGTCGCCGGGGTATAGCCGCTGTCAAGCGCGGCGGCATAAACGAAGGGTTTGAAGCTTGATCCCGGCTGGCGCATCGCCTGCGTGGCGCGGTTGAACACCGAGGCCTGATAGGAAAACCCGCCCTGCATCGCAAGCACGCGACCGGTATTGACGTCCATCGCCATAAAGCCGCCCTGCACCTCCGACACTTGCCGCAGGCTCCAGCGGATAAACGCGCCACTGTCGTCATCGGCCATCCGGCGCACATGCACCACATCGCCGCGCGAGAAGGTCTTTTTGAAATCCCCCGGAAGCCAGGAAATATCCTTGCGCGGCACGACCTGAGGTTCGGCTTCGGTTTCCATCACGCCATCAATGCCGATCCGCATTTCCTGATCGCCGGTTTCAAGAACAACCGCCGGATACCATTGCCCGTCCTGATCGATGTCGCGCGCAACGGTGAGCGCGCCAAGCGCCTTGCGCCAGCTCTCTTCGCTCGCAAGCGCCTCTTCCGGCAGGCTAAGGCCGGTGCCGCGCCATTTGCCCTGACTGCGGTCATAGCTTTCAAGCTGTCGGCGCAGCGCCTGCGCGGCGCGCAACTGCATATCGGGGTCGATAGTGGCGCGCACGCTCAGACCACCGGTGAAAAACTCGCCCTCGCCAAAATCCTGGCTCAGCTGTCGACGGATTTCATCCGTGAAATAATCACGCGGCGGCAGCTCCGCAGCGAAGCGCGCGAAATCGCCGTTCTGCACGCTGCGCAGGGGCTGGGCCACCTCTGATTTATAGACGTCTCGCGAGATATAGCCGTTTTCCGCCATCTCGCGCAAAACGAAATTGCGCCGTTGCAACAGCCGCTCTTTTTCGCGTACCGGGTGATAATCGCTCGGCGCCTTGGGCATCGAGGCAATCGTGGCCGCCTCATGCGGGGCCAACTCACCCAATGTCTTGTTGAAATAGGTCTGCGCGGCGGCGGCCACGCCATAGCTGTTTTGCCCAAGGAAAATCTCGTTGAGATAAAGTTCAAGGATCTTTTCCTTGCTCAGCGTCTCTTCGATCCGGGTGGCAAGGATGATCTCCTTGATCTTGCGCGCCAACTGGCGGTCGCCAGAGAGCAAGAAGTTCTTCATCACCTGCTGGGTAATGGTCGACGCCCCGCGCACCGTGCGCCCGCGTGTGCGCACCGCCTCGACCACCGCCGCCGCAATCCCGCGCGCATCATAGCCGCCGTGGCTATAGAAATTCTTGTCCTCGGCGCTGATGAAGGCCTGTTTTACAAGCTCGGGAATATCCTCGGCCGGGGTAAACAGGCGGCGTTCGCGGGCAAACTCGTCAATGATGCGCCCCTCGCCCGAATAAATCCGGCTGATTGTTGGCGGGCTGTAATTGGCAAGCGATTCATGGCTCGGCAAATCCTTGCCATAGATGTGGAAAATCGCACCGATACTGAGCGCTATGACCATCACGGCAAGCGTCAGAAGGCTGAAAACCGTCCCGAAAAGGCTTAGAATCGCTCGCAGCACACCGGCCCCCGCATATTGGTTGCGCCCCATATAAGGAGCATGGGCGCGTGGGTCAAAAGGGAATACCCCCGCCCTTGCGCCAATTTTCGCTGAGCTTTCATTGCCGAACCAGCCCGGACCGGGCCGCATCCTCGCGCCGCCAGACCAGCATCGCATCGCGCAGCGCCCCCGCCATCCGCGCCCGCCAGACCGGATCGCTCAGGTTTTCAAGATCGCGCGGGCTCGACAAAAAACCAAGTTCCAGCAAGACCGACGGAATATCCGGCGCCTTGAGCACCGAAAAACCCGCATGCCGCTGTGGGCGCGACAAAAGCGGCAGTTCCTGCGCCTTGAGCGTGGCCAGCACCGCCTTGGCAAGCCGCTCGGCGCGCGGCTGGGTTTCCTGACGCGCAAGATCAATCAGGATATCGGCCACCACGTCATCCTTGCCGCTCAGATCAATGCCGGCAAGGATATCGGCGCGGTTATGGCGCTCGGCCAGGGCCGCACTGGCCTCGTCCGAGGCACTGTCCGAGAGCGTATAAACCGACGCGCCATGCGCCCGCGCCCCCGACAGGGCATCGGCATGCAGCGACACGAACACATCCGCCCGGCCCTGATGGGCAAGCGCGACGCGCCGCTCAAGCGGGACGAATTCATCCGCATCCCGCGTCAGAACGACGTCAAACCGCCCATCCCGCAACAGCACCTCTTTCAGTTCCAGCGCGAATTGAAGCATCAGATCCTTTTCGGTGACCTCGCCCACCTGCGCACCGGGATCAATCCCGCCGTGCCCCGGATCAAGCACCACGAAAAGCGGCCCCTCGCCGGGCACCCGCCGCGCGGGTGCAACAAGCGCACCATCGGGGTCGGGCAAATCCCAGCCCGGCAAATCCGGCGTTCCGGCCCTTGCGGCAAAGGCCTCGGCGTCAGCCGCGCCAAGAACCACCCGCAAATCGCCGGCACCCGTCACCCGATCAACCACAAGCCCGGCCGATTGAAGCACATGCGGCCCCGCCAGATCGACCACCATCCGCGACCAGCCGGGCCTGATCTGGCCCAACCGCACCGCCGTGGCCCGCGCGCCGCGCTCAAAGCTTTCGCCGCTTGCGCCCTGCCAGTCGATTTCGCGAAAATCCAGAACAAGCCGCGCCGGCGCATCCAGCGTGAACACCCGGTAGGGCACGCCCTGGCTCAGCGCCAGGCGCACCTCAAGCCCGCGGCCGGTATCCCTTAGCCCGCTTTCGGCGGCGTCAACCCGCGCTAGGGCGCTAAAGCCCTGCTCCTGCGCCTGCACGACCGGCGCCATGCACAGCAGCGCCACGATCAGCCCCCATTTCACCATTGCTCTGCTCACCCGCCGGTCCCCGGTCTTATCATGGCCCCGATCATAGCAGAGCAGAGGCCGCAAAACAGCCCGGCACTTTCATCATTCCATAAATACTCACCTGCGCCGTCCCTGCCCCACGCGCGCCGCTCAGGGACAGAAGATATCGTTGAACAGCGCAAACACCATCAGCGACAGCACAAGCGTCAAACCGATGGTCATCAGTATCCGCAGCGCCTTGTCACTGGGCGGGCGCCCCGAGACCGCCTCATAGGCGTAAAACACCAGATGCCCGCCATCAAGCACCGGCACCGGGAACAGGTTCAAAAGACCCACCGCCGTCGACAGCACCGCAATGAACCAGATAAAGCTTTCCGGGCCCTGGCTCGCCATCGCGCCAGAGACCTGCGCAATCCCGATCGGGCCGGACATGTTACAACTGCTGATCGCGCCGGTGACCATGTGATAGAGCCCCGAGACAGAGCTCTGGATGATCTGCCCGGTCTGAACCACGGCATTCCCGACGGCCTCGACCGGGCCAAGGGTTTCCGTGGCCGGCTCAAACGCCAACCCGCCGGCGATGCCGATCCGCCATTCGGTCTTGAAGCCACCTTCGGGCTGCGGCTCATCCACCCTGCGCGGGCTGATCGCCACGTCAAACGCCGCGCCATCCGGGCGCCAGAGCGTCAGGTTGAGCTCGGCCCCGTCAGAGCCCTCAACCACGTCCTTGAGTTCGGAAAACGCCACGACCGGCGTGCCGTTGATGGCCGTGATCACATCCCCCGGCAGCATGTCCGAGGCATAGGCCGAGGATTGCGGCGCCAGCCCGCTGATCAGCGGCGGCATAAGATGCGGGCCCTGCGCGCTCATGCGCCGGCCGTCCCGCTCGATGTCATAGTCCAGCAAGGCACGCGCCGGCAGGGCGTCAAGCAGATCGTCAAACCCCTCGCCAATTTCGGGCATCGCAATGCCCTCGATCGCCAGAATGCGGTCTCCCGGCTCAAGCGTGACGCCCGCCACCGGAAGCGGCTTGAGCGCGCCCACGGCGAAGGGTTCGGCGGTCTTGCCCTGGGTCATCATCACCGCCGAGAACACAAGGATCGACAGGATGAAGTTGAAAATCGGCCCCGCCGCCACGGTCGCCGTGCGCGCCCAAAGCGGGGCGCCATGCATGGTCTGGCGCAGGCGCTCGGGCGAAATTTCGGCCATTGCCCTGGCGTCCTTGCCGCTGGCGGCATCGGCGTCGCCAAGGAACTTGACATAGCCGCCAAACGGCAGCGCCGCCAGTTGCCAGCGGGTGCCGTGCCTGTCCATCCGCGAAAACAGCACCGGCCCAAAGCCGAGAGAGAACACCTCGGCCTTGATGCCCGACCAACGGCCGACGATGTAATGGCCGTATTCATGCACCGCCACGATCACCGAAAGAGATACGACAAAGGCAAGCAATGTCATGAAAACATTGCCAAACTGCGGCAAGAAGGTCAGAATATCCACGCGTAATCCTTAACTGTTTCGCTCGGTGACAACCTGATCGGCGCACTGTCTTGCCAGATGGTCCATCCGGGACACGCAATCAAGGGTCAGGGTCGCATTCATTTCTTCGGGGTCGCGCGTCAGCCGCGTCAGAACCTCTTCGACGACCACGTTCATGTCACAAAAGCCGATATGCCCGGCGATGAAATGATCAAGCGCGCGTTCCTTGGCGGCGTTGAACACCGCGCCACTTAACCCGCGCATCTCCATGACCTCGCGAGCAAGCCGCAAGGCCGGATAGCGCGCCATGTCCGGTGCCCGGAAATTCAGCGTGCCAATCGCCGCCAGATCAAGCGCCTCGACCGGCAAGGCCTGCCGCTGGGGCCAGTGCAGCGCATAGCCGATGGCATGGCGCATATCGGGCGGGCCGACATGGGCCATAAGCCCGCCATCGCAAAACCCGACCAGCGCATGAACCACCGATTCAGGATGGATCAGCACCTCGATCTGTTCGGGGGTAAAGCCGAAAAACTCGCGCGCTTCGATCATTTCAAGCGCCTTGTTGAACATCGAGGCGCTGTCGATGGTGATCCGCTGGCCCATCGCCCAATTGGGGTGGCTGGAGGCCTCGGCCACGGTCGCCGCCGCCAGATCGGCCAGCGGCCAGTCGCGAAACGCGCCGCCGCTGGCGGTGATGATCACCCGCGACACGGCGGCGGAATCCTCGCCGACCATGGCCTGGAAAATGGCAGAATGCTCGCTGTCCACCGGCAGGATGCGGGCATGGTTTTCGCGCGCCGTCCGGATCAGCAACGGCCCTGCCGCCACCAGCGATTCCTTGTTGGCAAGCGCCAGCGTTGCGCCCTGTTCAAGCGCCGCCAGACCGGGCGCCAGACCCGCCGCGCCGACAATCGCCGACATCACCCAATGGGCGGGGCGGTTTGCGGCCTCGATCAGGGCCGAGCCACCAGCGGCGGCCTCAACCTCACTGCCCGCAAGGGCGGCGCGCAAATCGGGCAACAGCGCGTCATGGGCCGTGACCGCCACATCGGCGCCAAGTTCCACCGCATCCGCCGCAAGCTGAGCAATATTGCGCCCGCCGGTCAGGGCAACGACCTTGAATTGCCCCGGCGCGCGGCGGATAAGGTCAATCGTGTTCTGGCCGATCGACCCGGTTGCGCCCAGAATGGAAACCCGCTTCATGCCAGCCCCGGCATCAGGTTGAGCGCCCAGAGGATGACCGCAATCACCGACGCGCCAAGCATCGCATCAAACCGGTCAAGCACGCCGCCATGGCCGGGAATAAGCCCAGAGCTGTCCTTGATCCCACGCAGCCGTTTGACGGCACTTTCAGCGATATCGCCCATCTGCCCGGCAAAGCCCACCAGCATCGACACCGGCACAAGCGCCAGCCCCGCCCCGGTCGGCGCCGCGAAGACAAGCCCGATCACCGCCGCCCCAATCCAGCCGGCAATCGTGCCCGACCACGTTTTCTTGGGGCTGAAGCGCGGCCAGAACTTGGGCCCGCCAAGCGTGCGCCCGGCAAAGTACCCGGCCACATCCGACATCACCACCACCGCAACAAGCCAGATCACCCAGATCACGCCGGCATTCTCGCGCAACAGCCCCATGGCGACACAGCCAAGCAGGCTCCAGAACGCCAGGGCCACGAACGGGCCCTTTTCGCGCTCGACCGAGGTCGTCGCCACAACCACCGCCGCCGCCAGCAAGGGCAAAACAAACAAACCATGCAACCAGAGGGAAAGCGCAACCGCCACCACCGCCAGAGCGCCCGAGCGGGGCGCATCCGGCGCGTTGAACATGCGCGCGGCTTCCCACATCATAAGCCCGGCAAGCCCTGCGATCAGAAGCTGAAACACCACCCCCCCGGCCCAGATCACCACCGCGCCAACCGCCGCCATCGCAACGCCCGAGATCACGCGAGGCGCAAGATCAGACCACTGCGCGCGGCCGCTCATGCCGGGACCGCGCCAAAACGGCGATCCCGCGTGCCATATTGCGCCAACAGCTTGGCAAAGACATCCGGCGTGAAATCCGGCCAGAGCGTGTCGATGAATTCATATTCCGCATAGGCCGACTGCCAAAGCAGAAAGTTGGAAATCCGCGCTTCGCCGCTGGTGCGAATGACCAGATCGGGATCGGGCAAAACGCAGGTATCGAGGTATTTCGGCAGGGTTTCTTCATCCACATCCGCCGGATCAAGGCGGCCCTCGGCCACATCCATCGCCAAGCGTTTGGTGGCGCGCGACACCTCATCGCGCCCCCCGTAATTGAGCGCGATGGTGAGGTTCGTGCCGGTGCAACCGGCGGTCATCGCCTCGGCCTCGTCCATCAGGTTGCGCAGTTTGCGGTCAAGGCGCGGGCGGTCGCCGATAAAGCGCACACGCACATTATCGGCAACGAATTCCTGCATTTCCTTCATGATATAGCGGCGAAACAGGCTCATCAGGCCGGCAACTTCGGTCTGGGTCCGCTTCCAGTTCTCGGTCGAAAACGCAAATATTGTCAGATACTTGACGCCCAGAAACGGACAGGCCTTGACGATCTCGCGCACCCGGCGCGCGCCCGCGTGATGGCCAAACAGACGCGGGCGCCCGCGCGCCTGTGCCCATCGGCCATTGCCGTCCATGATGATGGCCACATGATGCGGCCCTTCACTACGGGCAAGAGTATCTGGCATAAGCGCGCCCTTCGTCATTCAGACCTGCATGATTTCCGCTTGTTTGGTTTCAAGCGCCTCATCGACATTCTTGATGTAGCGGTCGGTCAGGTCCTGCACTTCGGATTCCCAGAACTTCTGGTCATCTTCGGACATGCTCTCGGCCTTGGCCTTCTTGATCTGGTCCATCCCATCGCGGCGCACATTGCGCACGGCGACGCGGGCGTGTTCGGCATATTGCGAGGCAACCTTGGTCAGTTCCTTGCGGCGTTCCTCGTTCAATTCCGGGATCGGCAGCATGATGATCGTGCCGTTCAACTGTGGATTGATGCCAAGCCCGCTTTCGCGGATCGCCTTTTCAACCTTGCCCACAAGGCCCTTGTCCCAGACATTGATCGTGACCATGCGCGGCTCGGGCACGTTGACGGTGCCAACCTGGTTGATCGGGGTCTTTTGGCCATAGGCATCCACCATCACCGGTTCCAGCATCGACGCCGAGGCCCGCCCGGTGCGCAGCGAAGCAAATTCGGTTTTCAACGCAGTGATCGCGCCATCCATGCGACGCGTCAGATCGCCCATGTCAATTTCGATGTCATCCGCCATCTTGTTCTTCTTTCCTTCTTGCGGCTATTGCCCGGTTGCCCCTGTTTAACGTCAACCGTGCACGGTTGTATAGGTGCCCTCACCCGCCAGAATGCCCTTGAAGCCGCCCGGCTCGTCAAGGCTGAACACGATGATCGGCAGGTTGTTGTCGCGCGCAAGCGCGATCGCACTGGCATCCATCACCCCAAGATGCTGGGCCAGCACCTCGTCATAGCTGACCCGGTCATAACGCTTGGCATCGGCATGTTTGACCGGGTCCTTGTCATAGACCCCGTCAACCTTGGTGCCCTTGAAGATCGCCTCGCAGGCCATTTCATTGGCCCGCAAGGTGGCGGCGGTGTCGGTCGTGAAATAGGGGTTGCCGGTGCCGGCCGCAAAAATGCAGATTCGCTTTTTCTCAAGGTGGCGCACGGCGCGGCGGCGAATATAGGGTTCTGCCACCTCATCCATGCGAATGGCCGAAATCACCCGGCAATGGGCGCCAAGCCCTTCAAGCGCGCTTTGCATCGCAAGCGCGTTCATCACGGTGGCAAGCATGCCCATGTAATCTGCGGTGGTGCGTTCCATGCCCTGGGCACTGCCCTGAAGGCCGCGAAAGATATTGCCGCCCCCGATCACCATGCAGATCTCGACCCCGAGATCATGCACGATCTTGACCTCGCGCGCGATCCGCTCGACCGTGGGCGGATGAAGCCCATAGCCAAGGTCACCCATCAACGCCTCGCCAGATATCTTGAGCATGACTCGACCGAATTTGGCAGGGGCTTCTTGGGGGGCGCTCATCGGCATGTCTCCGGTCCTGTGGGTGATCTGGCGCAAAATGTCGTAATTGCGCGAAAGGTTCAATCGCAGAAACCCGCGCCATGCACGAAAAGACACAAAACCGCCTCGTCAAGCGCGGCAATCTTGGCTAACGGGGGGCATGGGCATGCCATTTGACATTGATCCGGACCTGCCGGTGCTGATTGCCGGGCCAACCGCCAGCGGCAAATCGGCACTGGCGCTTGAGATCGCGCGCGCGCAGGGCGGCGTGATCGTCAATGGCGACGCTTTGCAGGTCTACGCCAATTGGCGCATCCTTTCGGCGCGCCCAAGTGCCGAGGATGAAGCCGCCGCCCCCCACGCCCTTTACGGGCATGTGCCGGGCGGGGCCGAGTATTCAACCGGGCACTGGCTGCGCGATCTGGCACCGTTTCTCAAGGGGCCAGAGCGCGCGATCATCGTCGGCGGCACCGGCCTATATTTCAGCGCCCTGACCCAAGGGCTGGCCGATATCCCCGCCACCCCGCCCGATCTGCGCCGTAGGGGCGATGCGATCCGCAAGGTCGAAGGGCTTGGCGCGCTGATCGCGGCACTTGACCCCGAAACCCGCGCCCGCATCGACACCCAGAACCCGATGCGCGTGCAACGCGCCTGGGAGGTGTTGCAGGCCACCGGGCGCGGATTGGCCGCATGGCAGGACGACACGCCACCACCGCTTTTGCCGCTCGATGCCTGTCAGCCGCTTCTGGTCGAGGCCGAAAAGGACTGGCTCAATGCGCGGATCGCGCGGCGATTTGAGGCGATGCTCGACAGGGGCGCGCTTGACGAAGTGCGCGCCAATCTTGATGGGTGGAACCCGGCCCTGCCATCGTCCAAGGCGATCGGCGCGCCGGAACTCGTGGCCTATCTGCGCGGCGAAACGAGTCTTGAAGACGCGCGCGAGGCCGCAAGCATCGCCACCCGGCAATTTGCCAAGCGTCAACGCACCTGGTTTCGGGCAAGAATGCGCCAATGGCGGCGGATTGACGCCGAAACGCTTTAGAAATTTCGCTATTTTGCCCTGACATTGCACCAATTCTGTGCAAGGAATTAGTCCGATTGCGACTATTTTCGGGGATTCCCTCGATCTCACATCCCCGCCCCCGGAGCGCCCAGATCATGCAGCATGCCGAAATCAAGACCTTGGTCCAATGGGCTCGCGGCAGCGACTGGCGCAGCACTCTGCAACATAGCTGCCCGGCGCATGCGCTGATCTGGATCACCCGTGGCCAGGGAATTTCGGTGGTGGATGGGGTGCGGCGCGGCGTCGGGGTGCACAATGCTCTGGCGATCCCGGCGGGCACGATGTTCTCGCTCGATCTTGGCAAGACCGGCTTTGGCCTTGTCTGCCTTGTGCCCGCAGGTGGGCCGATCCTGATGCCCGATATGGCCCAACACCTGCGGATTCGCGATGTCACAAGCCAGAACGAGCTGACCGCGATCCTCGAGGCAATGCAGCGCGAACAAAGCGCGGCGCGTCCCTTCATGGACGAGGCGTTGAATGCGCAGGCAAGCCTTCTGACGGTCTGGCTGCGCCGTGCGATGATCGACTATGGCAGCCCTGACAAGCCGGGCGCGACCGAGCGTCTGATGCGCGGATATGCGTCTTTGATCGAGCGCGATTTCACCAGCGGGCGCCCTATGGCGGTCTATGCCCGCGCACTTGGCGTGACCCCGACCCACCTTAGCCGGGTCTGCCGACAGGCCTCTGGGCTGACGGCGGCCGATATGCTGACCGAACGCAACCTGCATGCCACGCGCGACCTGCTGGAGGATGGCGACATGCCCATTGGTCAGGTCGCCGCCACACTTGGCTTTGGCAGCGCCGCCTATTTCTCGCGTTTCGTGCTTCAGCATACCGGGCTAAGCCCGTCGGCGCTTCGCGCCAGGGCCACAGAGCGCGGTGCCCGGACACAGACGGCCTGAACCAATATTTTCGCGCTCGGACATGGCCGCAGCGGGTTGCACTTGAGAGGCACCCGTTATCTAATGGCGCCAATGACTTGATCAGTGACCGGGGTCCGCCCCCCCTCTTTGAAAGCGTCCCATGTCGCGACACAGCCGCACCCCGTCCCATCCTGCCGCCCGCCGCTATGCGAGTGATCTCAGGGCCGGGCACATGGGCAGGCGCGAATTCCTGAGCCGGGCCACTGCGCTTGGGTTGACTGTGGGCGCGGCCTATGCACTTGGCGGCCTTCCCGCTCCGGCAGCGGCGCAAGCGCGCGCCATCGCCCAGGGCGGCACCCTGCGCATTCAGCAAAACGTCAAGGCCCTCAAGGACCCGCGCAGCTTTGACTGGAGCGAGCTTGCCAACCAGACCCGCGGCTTTCTGGAATACCTGGTGGAATATACCGGCGATGGGGCCTTTCGCGGCATGCTGCTTGAAAGCTGGAGCGTCAACGAGGACGCGACCCGCTATCTTTTGTCGGTGCGCAAGGGGGTGACCTGGAACACGGGCGGCGGTTTTGGCGCGGGCGATGTGGCGCGCAATATTGCCCGCTGGTGTGACACAACTGCGCCAAAAAATTCCATGGCCAGTCGGTTTGCCGCGCTGATCGACCCTGAAACCGGGCAGGCCCGCGAGGGCGCAATCACCGTATTGGACAAGCACACCGTGGCCCTGTCCCTGTCGGCGCCGGATATCTCGCTGATTGCCAATTTTGCCGATTACCCGGCGGCGATCCTGCATGAAAGCTATGACGGCGGCGATCCGTTTGCCCATGGCATTGGCACCGGCCCCTTTCGCCCGGTTTCGATGACCGTCGGCGAAAGCTGTATCCTTGAGCGTCACCCCACGCACACTTGGTGGGGCAGCGAGATCTTTGGCGGGCCTTATCTTGACCGGGTGGAGTTCATCGACTTTGGCACCAACCCGTCAAGCTGGCTTGCGGCAGCAGAGCAAAACAAGGTTGACCTGCTCTATGAAACCGTTGGTGATTTCATCGACGCGATGGATGCCATCGGCTGGACCAAAACCCGCACCGAAACCGCTGCGACCACTGTCATCCGCGCCTCGCAATCCGCGCCGATGGTGGGCACCAACCCCTATGTCAAGCGCGACGTGCGCCGCGCCCTTGCCATGGCCGTGGATAACGCGATTTGCCTCGAACTCGGGTATGGCGGGCGCGGCACCGTGGCCGCCAATCACCACGTCAGCCCGATCCACCCCGCCTATGCCGATATCGGCCCCGCGCCTTATGATCCCGATATGGCGCACGACCTGATCGAAAAAGCCGGGCTTCTGGGCTATGTCCATGAACTTGTCACGGTTGACGATGAATGGCAGCGCAACACCGGCGATGCCGTGGCGGCGCAACTGCGCGATGCGGGGCTGCGCGTGCGCCGCAAGATCCTTCCAGGGGTGACGTTCTGGGCCAATTGGCGTGATTTTCCATTTTCCTCGACCCAGTGGAATCACCGCCCGCTTGATGTGCAGGTGCTATCGCTGGCCTATCGCTCGGGGGCTGCGTGGAACGAAAGCGGCTTTTCCAATGCGGAATTCGATGCGCTTCTGGACCGCGCCAACACGCTTGACGATGCCGATACGCGGCGCGCGGTGATGGCCCGTCTGGAAACCATCCTGCGCGACGAAGGCGTGATCATTCAGCCGTTCTGGCGCGCGCTTTACAACCACCATAACGGCAAGCTGGTAAATGCGCAAAAGCATCCCGCGAACGAAATTCACCTCTACAACATCGGATTTGCCGCCTGATTGGCTTGGCTTAGCTGCCCCAGATCACGCGCACGTAATTGCGGGTCTCTTTATAGGGCGGCACGCCGCCGTATTTCTTGACCGCCCCCGGCCCCGCGTTATAGGCCGCAAGCGCAAGCCGCCAAGAGCCGAACTCTTTATATTGCGCGGCGAGATAACGCGCGCCGCCTTCAAGGTTCTGGCGCGGATCATGCGGATCAACCCCAAGCACACGCGCCGTTTGCGGCATCAGCTGTGCCAGACCGATCGCCCCCTTGTGCGAGCGCGCCCCGACCTTCCAGCCGGATTCTTGCTGAACAAGCCGCAGAAACAGGTTCTCGGGCACACCATGGCGCCGCGCCGCTTGTTTGGCCATGTCAAGATAAGGCCCGCGATAGGCCCCCTTGAAGCTTGGCGAAAGGTCATCGCCCCAGATCGTCGGCGTGTTGACGCGCTGTGGCTGAAGACGAACGGAATTGTTGTATTGCTGGCGCGCGCGATTATCCAGAACGCTGGTCTGCGATTTGAACAACGTGCCACGGCTCTTGCTTGACAGAACCTCGGCGCCGACACCAACCGGCTGAATCAGGGCAAAGGCCAGAACCGCCCCTGTGATTGCTCGAATTCTCATTCCGCCCCCAGAATTAACCTTTTGCAGACTATAAGGAAATCACCCGCAAATTCGAGCCTTGATTTCCATATTCCGCCGCAACGCGTCAAATTTCGCTCATTTGAAGACAATTTTAAGCTTTCCTTCACCCCCTTCGAGTGGTGTAACCACCAGAACGCCAACCCGCAGCATGATTCAAGGAGGGCACGATGGCCGGCTCTGTAAACAAGGTAATTCTCATCGGCAACCTGGGCCGTGACCCCGAAACGCGCACGTTTCAGAACGGCGGCAAGGTTTGCAACCTGCGCATCGCGACCTCTGAGACCTGGAAAGACAAGAGCACCGGCGAGCGCCGCGAAAAGACCGAATGGCATTCGGTCGCGATCTTTTCCGAAGGTCTTGTGCGCGTGGCCGAGCAGTATCTGCGCAAAGGCTCGAAGGTTTATATCGAAGGCAAGCTTCAGACCCGCAAATGGCAGGATCAGTCGGGCCAGGACAAATACAGCACCGAAATCGTGCTTCAGGGATTTGATGCCAGCCTGGTGATGCTGGATGGGCGCGGCGAAGGCGGCGGCGGGTCTGGCGGCGGCGGCGGTGGCGGCTGCTCCCTTTGCGTCGGTCGCAACCGCCGCGCTCTGCCCAGCCCGGACGTCGACGCTTGCATCGACCTTGCCACGTGCCTGTGCAGCAGCATGCGCGGTCGCGAAGGCCCGTGGGACGG
>JAVVFB010000062.1:0-14096 GCA_032251095.1 Roseovarius sp.
GAGTGGCCCAGAAGGGTGAATTCATCTATGCCAAGCTCATCAAGCAAGGCCAGAACGACGCGGGCGAAATCGGTGATCCGGTCCGGTCCCGGCTGATCCGCGTTGCCGCCACAGCCGGGCAGATCGGGCGCGATCACGTCAAAGCGCGGCGCGAAATGCGCGATCATGTCCTGCCATTGATCGGCACCGCCAAGATAGCCATGCACCAGCACCAGAACCGGCCCGGACCCCGCGCGCCGATAGCTTTGCGTCACGGCCATCGGCACGTCGCTCAACGCATCTGATCGGGCAGCCATAGGGCGGTCTCCGGCAACAGGATAAGAAGCGCAATCAACGCCACAAGCGCGCCGATGAACGGCAGACATCCCATGATCACATCGCCGATGGTCACCTGTCCGCGCCCGATGCCCTGAATGACATAGAGGTTGAGCCCCACAGGCGGCGTCAGCACCGCAATCTCCATGGTGATGGTATAGACCACCCCGAACCAGATCAGATCAAACCCCGCCGCCGACATCAGCGGATAGATCGTCGGCAGGGTGATGAAGGTCATCGAGACCGGTTCAAGGAACATGCCGAGCACGATATAAAACGCCAGCACGATCATCAGCACCACATAGGGCGAAAGATCAAAGCTCAGGAACAATTCGGTGAATTGCTGGGGCACGCGGTAATAGGTCAGGACAAAACCAAACAGCACCCCCGCCGAGAGCAACAGGCCAAGATAGCCCATGGTCCGCATGGTCGCAAAGATCGCCTCTTTGAAGCCCTGCCAGGTGAGCCCGCCAACGCCGAAGGCAAGCGCCACGGTCAACAGGGCGGCGACGGCGGCGGCCTCGGTCGGGGTGGCGATACCGGCATAAATCGCGACGGTGATCACCAGACCGATCAGAAGGATCGGCCCCACGGTGGCAAGGATCTGCAAAAGCGGCATGCGCATCGCGTCTTCGCTATTGGGGATGTCCTGCGGACGCAGGATGCCCCAGACCAGCACCACAAGAACAAAGGCCGTGACCAGAACCAGCCCCGGAATAACGCCGGCGATGAACAGATCCCCAATGCTCTGATCGGTGACAATACCGTAAAACAGCAAGATCAGGCTTGGCGGAATCAGCACCGAAAGCGTGCCCCCCGCCGCCAGAACCCCCGCCGACAGGCGCTTGCCATAGCCAAGTCTGAGCATCTCGGGCAAGGCGACGCCGCCAATCGTCAGCGCCCCCACCATCGACGAGCCGCACACCGCGCCAAACCCGGCGCAAGCCCCGATAGAGCCATAAGCGGCAGAGCCGCGAATGCGCACGCCCTGATGCAGGAACTGGTAAAGGTTGGGGCCGATGCTCGACTTGCCGATCAACTCGCCAAGGAACACGAAAAGCGGCACCGCCAAGAGGATATAGTCGATCCATACCCCCCAGAGTTTGAGCTGTGACGAGACAAGCGAGGTCTGAAAGCTCTGGATTTGCCAGAGGAACGGCAGAGAGGCCGCCGCAAGGGCAAAGGGGATCGGCAAGCCGATGGCGATCAGCAACATCAACAGCCCCAAAAGGCCAAGCCCGACTTCATACCATTCCATATCAGATCTCCGATTTCAGGTCGCGGGCCGGGGTCACCACCAGCCGTGCCAACCGCAAGGCCGCGTAGATGGAAAACAGGATCAGCGCCGCCGCCCCCGGCGCCCAGAACGCATAGCGCGGCCAGAGCAGGATTTCCGACGAAGCGCCGGATTTGAACGCCCCGGTGGTGGCCTTGATCGCCGCCAGCGAGAAAAACAGCCCCACCGCCAGCATCAGCGCCATATTGAGCATGGCAAAGCCCTTGCGCAGGCTTGGCCCGAACAGGTCGGTCAGCATGGTCACGCGCGGATAGGCATCCTCGCGCAGCGCATAGGCAAGGCCCGCAAAGGCCACCGGAAACAGCAAAAGCGCGGTCGCCTCGGTGACCATCCGGTCGGGCGCGTTAAGGGCATAGCGGGTGAAGACGCCATAGCTGATCCAGACCATCTGGATCAGGACAATCACGGCGCCAAGCCCGGCCATGAAGATCACCACGCGTTCGAACTGCGCGATCATACGATTGAGGGACATGCGACCACCTCCGATTTTTGCGAAACTGGCCCGCCCCGGCATTGCGCGGGGCGGGCCGAAGGGATGCGCCTTAAGGCGCGTGCGCGGCGAAAAGCGCGCGGATATTTCCGGCAAGTTCGCCGCCACAGGCCGCATCGACCTCTTTGTCCCAGGTGCCTTGAACGCTGTCGATCAGGGCCATGCGCTGATCTTGCGGGATCGACACGGCAGCGCCGCCGCCCTTCATCACCGCATTGCCGACGCGCTGATCGACCCAATCCTCATAGCGCGGCTTGAGCCAGGTTTCGGTCTCGCTCGCGGCAGCCATCACGGCGCTCTGTTCGTCGGCACTCATGCTGTTGAACTTGTCGAGGTTCATCATGTAGTTGATGTTGCCGTAAAACAGATTGGCGTTGACCATATAGGGCATCACGCCCCAGAGCTTCCAGCTTGAATAGGTGGCAACCCCCATGTTGATGCCGTCCACCACGCCACGTTCGGCGGATTGGAACACCTCTTTGGGGGCCACGAAAACCGGCTGACCGCCCCAGGTTTCGATCATCAGGCTGACCAGCGGCCCGATCGAACGCACGAGTTTACCATCAAGCTTGCCCAGATCCTCGATGCCATCCTCAAACCACCATTCCTGATCATAGGAATAGTTCGAGTTGAACACCGGCACGAGGTTGACCTTGGCGGCCTCGTCCTTGACCAGCGCGGCATAGCCCGCGTCAAGCGCCACCTGGTTTTCAAGATCAATCGCCACCGGGTAAAGCGAGGTCACGCGATAGCACGGCAAGCGTTCGTCAGCCGGAATCCAGCTCATGTCGGATACGCCGCCCTGCACCGCATCCACGCCCTCGGACCAGCCATGCAGCGTGGCGGAGGGAAAGATTTCAACCTTGACGCTGCCGCCGGTCTTTTCGCTGACCAGTTCGGCAAAATGCACGAAACCGTCATAGCGGATATCGGCCTCGTTCACATAGGTCGACAGGCGGATCACGGTTTCAGCCGTGGCCGGCAGGGCGGTGGTTGCGAGTGCGGCGGCGGCGATCATCGGGGCCAGCGCTTTGGATATGAGTGTCATGTGTCTCTCCTGTTGGTGTTGCGCAATTGGGGTTTGACCGTTGATCGGCCTTATTTTGATGGTTCAAACCTAGGCAAGAGCGGCGCGAAAATGCCAATTCAAACATGGTCTGAAACTATTCCAATCTTGCATGATGCGCGAAACCCCTGCATTCTGATCGCGACAAGCGAGGGGATGGGTGATGGATATCAACTGGTTGCGCGACTTTGTCTGCCTTGGGCGCACATTGAATTTCACCCGCGCGGCGGAAGAGAGAAACATCACCCAATCGGCCTTTAGCCGTCGCATCAAATCGCTGGAAAACTGGCTTGGCGAGCCTTTGATTGATCGCGCGACCTATCCGGTGCGCCTGTCACCGGGCGGCGAGGCGTTCTTGCCGATTGCCCAGGATACCATCGCCCAGCTCACCGAGGCGCGACAGGCGATCCGCCAGACCGCCAGTGCCGACGCCCGGTTTCAGCGTTTCGCGGTGTTGCATGCGATCTCGCTCAACTTTCTGTCGCCGCGCCTTGGCGCGCTTGAGGCGGCGCATCCAGAGCTGCGCACGCGGGTGATTTCCGACAGCCTTTCGACCTGTTGCCAGTTGCTGACCGAGGGGTCTTGCGAATTCCTGATGTATTACCGCCATCAGGACGTGGCGCCGGTGATGGACGAGACCCAATTCGTGCGCAAGGATATCGGGCGCGAGACCCTGTTGCCGGTGGCCGAGGCGGGCATCGCCACGCGCAAGGGCTGGTATCTGCCGGGCAAGTCCGGGCAGGACATTCCGTACCTCTCGTATGATCCCAACACCTTTCTCGGCACCGTCGTCGATCAGATCGTCGGCGATCGCGCCACCTCGCTTGTGCAGCGGTATCGGGATGCGCTTGCCGAGGCGCTCAAGCGGCGCGCCATGGGCGGCAGCGGTGTGGCCTGGCTCCCCGAAAGCTCGGTCACACAGGAATTGGCCAGCGGTCAACTGGTGCGCGTCGGCGGGCGCGACTGGCAGGCACGTATGACGATCTCGCTGTTCTGCTCGCCTGACAAGCTTGACGCGACCGGCCGCATGCTCTGGGAGAGTTTTCCCGCGATATCCTAGGTGATCAGCGCCGAAAGCTCTCTGCCGGTGGCATGCATCGCGGCGCGATAGTCAAGCGCGCGCGCGATATCAAAGCGTTGCGTCGGCGCGTGAAACGACAGCGTGGCGATCAATCGGTTGTTGGTATCCCGAAGCGGCACCGCAAGCGCGATCATGTCGGTCAGGAATTCCTCGCGGTCGAGCGAATAGCCCTGCTCGCGGATCTCTTCGATCTCGATCAAAAGCCGGTCGATATCGGTGATCGTGTTGGGCGTTCTGGCCACAAGATCGGTCGCCGCCAGATAGCGCTTGAGATGCGCGGGCACCAGCGAACTGAGGTACATCTTGCCGCTGGCGGTGCAATAGAACGGCACCCGCGTGCCAACCTGAAGCTGGATGCGCAGCGGCCATTCGGTCTCGACCCGCTCGACATAGAGCATCGCATCACGATCCGGCAGGGCGATATTGCAGGTCTCGCCGATCTCGCGGCTCAGCTTTTGCAGGATCGCCTGACGGGCGGTTCTGATCCTGAGCGAGGACAGGATTCCCCCCGCCATGGTGCGCAGGCGCGGCCCCGGCGAATAGCTGCGCCCGTCAAGGTCGCGCTGCACAAAGCCCTCTTCCTCAAGCGTCACGAACAGCCGGTGAATGGTCGGCTTGGGCAGGCCAAGCTTTGCATTCACCTCGGTCGGGGTCACTGGAACACCGGCACGCGCCATCTCTTCGATCACAAGCAACAGCCTCAGGTTCGTCGGGATGGTGTCGTGCTTGTCCCCGTCCATGCCCAGCCTTCCCTCAGTGTTGCGGCAATAGCACGGTCGAGAAGAACGGCACCAAGGCCACCAAAATCCACACGGCTATCAATACGATAAGATAGGGCACCGTATAGCGCAGCAATCTGAAATAGGGAACGCCCGTCACCCCCGATGCGACATAAAGGTTAAGCCCGTAAGGCGGGGTGATGAAGCCGATGGACGCGCCCACAAGGAAGATCACCGAAAAGTGGATCGGATCAATCCCGACCGAGGCCGCAATCGGCGCCAGAATGGGGGCAAGGATGATGGTGACGGGCAGGCTTTCCAGCACCATGCCGGAAAAGAACACGATCACCATCGAGGTGAACAGCACCGCGTGATAGCCACCCATCGAGGTCACGAAATCGCCGATCACCGCCTGTGCGCCAAGCAGCGACAGGATTTGCTGCATCACCACGGAAATCGCTATCAGCGGTGCAAGGATGCCCGAAATCTGCGCCGAGCGCACCACGATCGACGGGATGTCGCGCATCCGAAAGCCGTCAACCACCAGCATCCCCGCATAGGACCGCTCGACGGCGGGACGATCGCGCTGACCGCGCATCAACGTGTTGAGCGGATAGCTGACCAGCCCCGCGATAACACAAAAGCCCACGGTCACGCCGGCCGCCTCGGTGGGGGAAAACTTGCCGGTATAGATGCCCCAAAGCACAAGGCCGATGGCGAAAAACCCAAGCCACGCGCCAAAGGCCGTCTTGAGAACCCGGTTGAGCTGCAGCGGAATAAGGTGACCCCAACCGTTGATCCGGCAAATCACCCAACAGGCGAATTGCATGCCGATCACCATCATCGCGCCGGGCAGGATACCGGCCACGAACAGCTCGGAAATCGGCAGGTTCATCAAAAAGCCGTAAACGATGAAGATGATCGAGGGCGGGATGATGATCCCGACCGTGCCGCCCGCCGCCGCGGTGGCCGCAGAAAAGCGTTCGTCATAGCCGCCCTTGACCATCTCGGGATGCAACATCGAGCCAATGGTCGCCGTCGTCGCGCTGTTGGACCCCGAGATCGCCGCGAAAAGACCGCAGGCGCCAAGCGCCGCCATCGCAAGCCCGCCGCGCATCCAGCCAAGGCAGGCATAGGCGAAATCCGACAACCGCCGCGCGATGCCCGACTTGTTGATAAGATCGCCGGTCAGAATGAAAAGCGGCATCGCCAGAAGGGCAAAGCCCTTGCTGAACACGTTCAGCAATTCGGCCCCCATATTGTCAAGCGTCAGCCCTAGCACAAAGGAACAGCCGATCACCCAATAGGCAATCACCAGGAAAACCGGCACGCCCATCATGAAAAAGAACGTGACCCCAAGCGAGATCAACGTGACCCAAGTGCCGTCGGTCATGCCGGTTCCTCCCCGATGATGGCCTGCTTGATCAGCGGCGCACCCGATTTGTAATTGGCAATATCGTCCAGAAGATTTTCCACCACCCGCGCCGCCATCAGCACGAAGGCCACCGGAATACTGATCAGGAACCACCAGAGCATGACATTGTCAGTGCCGCTCACGATCTGAAAATTGGTCGCCGAAAGCGCCGTGACCCGCATTGTCGCTGTAAAGACGATGACACAGAACCCGAACCACAACACCGCATCAAGGACGAGGGTAATCATCTGGCCCGGACGGGGCATCATCGTGCGAAACTCGGCAAAGCTAAGATGGGTGCGCAGCCGCACGTTATAGGCACAGCCATACCAGGCCATGATCATGAACAAGAGAGGCGGCACCGTGGTTGACCAGGGCACCTGTTGGTTCATGGCAAAGCGGCGGAACACCTCGACAAAGATGATCGCGGCAATCAAAAGATAGCTATAGACCATGATCGTGCGTTCAAGATGCTTGTCCAGAAGCGGTACAAGCTTGTAAAGCCAGAGCACAAGCATCGCGCCCAGCAAGAGCAGGACACCGCCGAACACCCACGCCCCTTGGGTGCGCAGGGCCTGGTTTATTTCCCAAGAATCGTTGCTGGCAAAGGCCGGTATGATGGCCCAGGCTTCGGACAGAATGGACATCCGCGTCGCTCCTTATGGCTTTGGGTCTTGTGGTCACACGTGTGGGCCGGCGCGACATGCCGCACCAGCCCTGCTTGCAAAACCTGTCGGCGAAGGCTTAGCCTTTCCACCACCGGCGCGGCTCGACATTCTCGGGCAGCATGTCGGCGGGCACTTCGCGCGCGACGTCATAGATTTCCTGATAGGTATCAAGACCGCCCGACCATTTGTTGAGACGCTCACGCCATTCGGTCCAGAGTTGGGGCTGGAATTCAGGGCTACACATTTCCTCGGCCATCTTGATCTGATCATCGGCAAGGAAGGCGTTGCGCACGTTGTTTTGCGCAAAGATCGTACCGGGCAGTTGCGGATCGCTAAAGCCGACGGTTTTGACAAGCGCGGCCTCGTTGGCCGCCTGCACATGGACCTGCGCCCAATAGGCCGATTCCATCACCGCATCCTGAAGATAGCCCTCAAGCCCGTCAAACACCGAGGCGTTCATCGAGGTGTGCTCGGTGCCGCAAAAGAATTTGAGGTCGACGCATTGGCTGACCACCGGGGACATGTTGGCATAGGCCACGGCCGAGGCCCATGTTTCGGCGCCGTCAATCAGGCCCTGCTTGAGACCGTCAAGGGTTTCTTCCCAGGCCACCGGCACCGGGTTGAGGTTGAGCGCCTGCATCGCGATGCGGCCAAGCTGTGTGCCGGTGACGCGGTTCTTGGTGCCAAACAGCTCTTCAAGCTTGGTCACGGTCGGCTTGCCTTCCCAGCTCAGGCCAAGCTGAATGCCGCGCAACTCGCAGTGACTAAAGAGGAATTTCAGACCGTGACGCTTTTCAAGCGGGTCACGCAGGACTTCCTGGCTCTTGGGGTGATAGAGGAAATGATACTGCGACGCGCGACCGGGGAACATGAAGGCATAGTCAAGCACGTTGAGATACGGCGCGCCGCCGGCCGAATTCTGGGTCGAGGCGGCATAGATATCGACGATGCCCTGCTGGGTTTTCTCGACGCAGGACAGCTGACCACAAATCTGGTTGTCGCCGATGAATTCGATGCGGATCTCACCATCAGTGCGCGATTCAAGGTCGCGCGCGAATTCAAGGGCGCCTGCCCGCTCGATCAACAGGTTGCGGGCATTGAAACCGGCGGCGCCGAATTTCAGCGTGTGCTTGGCCGGCTTGGAAAAGCGCCGCTCATAGGTCGATTCAGCCGCGCTTGCCAAATTGGCAAGGCTCATCGCACCGCCAAAGCTACCGGCGGCAAGCAAGGTCGAGCTCATGCCGTAACGCCCCGCGAGGCGGAAAAGATCCCGCCGCGAAATCTGGCTCATTTTATGATTGTTTCCCATTGTTATTCCTCCCTGAATTCCATTTTTGAGACTTTTGGTATCAAAAAATGCTAGTATATTTCTTGCAATCTGCATAGACTTTTTTTCAACAACCTGAAGGAGGGGTGCGTTTTGCAAGCGGATTATATCGTCGTCGGGGCCGGATCGTCGGGCTGTGTGATCGCCAACCGTCTAAGCGCTGATCCCAAGGTGCGGGTCATTCTGGTCGAGGCAGGCGGGCGCGATCTCAATCCCTGGATTCACATCCCCGTCGGCTATTTCAAGACCATGCACGACCCGAAACTTGACTGGTGCTACAAGACCGAGCCCGATCCCGGTCTCAATGGGCGTCGGCTTGACTGGCCACGCGGCAAGGTGCTTGGCGGCTCGTCGTCATTGAACGGGCTGCTTTACGTGCGCGGACAGCCGCAGGATTATGACCGCTGGCGGCAAATGGGCAATCGCGGCTGGGGCTGGGACGATGTTCTGCCACTGTTCAAACGCTCCGAGGATCAGGAACGCGGCAGCGATGACTTTCACGGCACCGGCGGCGGCCTGTCGGTTTCCGACATGCGCATAAGCCGCCCGATCTGTGATGCCTGGATCAAGGCGGCACAGGCAGCGGGCTATCCGTTCAACCGCGATTACAATGGCGCAAGCCAAGAGGGCGTCGGGTATTTTCAGCTCACGACGCGCAAGGGGTTTCGCTGTTCCTCGGCGGTGGCGTTTCTCAATCCAGCGCGCGCGCGCAAGAACCTGACGATTCTGACCCATGCGCAGGTCAGGACCCTGACCTTTGAGGGCAAGCGCGTGACCGGCCTTGTCTACCGCGACCGGGCTGGTGCGGACCACAAGATCACCGCCCGCCAAGAGGTGATCCTATCGGCGGGCGCGATCAATTCACCGCAAATCCTGATGCTGTCGGGGCTTGGGCCAGCCGACCACCTGGCCGAGCATGGCATAGAGGTGCGCCGCGATCTTCCCGGTGTCGGCCAGAACCTTCAGGATCATTTGCAGGCGCGGCTGGTGTTCAAATGCAATCAGACAACCCTGAATGACGAGGTGCGCAGCCTGTTCAACAAGGCGCGGATCGCTCTGAAATACGCGATGTCGCGCTCGGGGCCGATGGCGATGGCCGCGAGCCTTGCCACCGGCTTTATGCGCACCGGCGATCATGTGGACACGCCCGACATCCAGTTCCACGTGCAACCCTGGTCCGCCGACAGCCCCGGCGAGGGCGTGCATCCGTTTTCGGCCTTTACCATGTCGGTCTGTCAGCTGCGCCCCGAGAGCCGTGGCCAGATCCGGCTTGCCTCGGCTGATCCGGGCACCTACCCCAATATCCACCCCAATTACCTTGCGACCGACACCGATTGCCGCACCATCGTAGAGGGCATCAAGATCGCGCGGCGGATCGCCAAACATGCGCCACTCAGCGCGATGATCTCCTCCGAGTTCCGCCCCGACGCCAGCCTTGATCTTGACGATGACGCCGGCACGCTTGACTGGGCGCGCAATTTCTCAACGACGATCTATCACCCGACCGGCACCTGCAAGATGGGTCAGGGCCCGGATGCGGTGGTCGATGAACGGTTGCGCGTGCATGGGATCAGCGGACTGCGGGTGGCGGATTGCTCGATCATGCCGGAAATCGTGTCGGGAAACACCAATGCGCCCGCGATCATGATCGGTGAAAAACTCTCGCAGATGGTGCTTGAGGACCGCAAGCAAGACGCGATGAGCGCCTGAGGCGCGCATGTCTTTACTCTGTCGGGGCGGGGTGCCGCCGGCCAATCGCCCCGGCGCCTGTCGGGCCTCAAGTGGGCGAAGGCGATAGACCCCCTGAAATGGTGCGGTCGGAGAGACTCGAACTCTCACGGGTGTTACCCCACAGCGACCTCAACGCTGCGCGTCTACCATTCCGCCACGACCGCACGTGATCAGGTAGGTTCGCGCCGTATAAGCAAACTGTCCGGGCTTGTGAAGGGGCAAAACACACCAGCCGGAGAATTTTCAAAAACCGCTGTTTTCCAATCGTCAAACGCCGGTGCGCAGGCGATTGAATCGCCGCGACAACTCGCCTAATCAGGGGCAGCCCACAGCGCCCGCCCCTGAAGGAAAACCCGCCGTGTTCCTGCAAAACCCCATCGCGATAGATCAAAACGGCGTCGAATGGCACCGCTCAGAGGGGCTTGTGCCCTATCCCGCGGCCGTCGCCGCAATGGAAGAGCGCGCCGGACGAATCGCCAGCGGCGAGGCGGCCGAGGCAATCTGGCTTTTGGAACATCCGCCGCTTTACACCGCCGGCACCTCGGCCAAGCCCGCCGATCTGACCGATCCGGATCGCTTTGCGGTCTATCCATCCAAGCGCGGCGGGCAATATACCTATCACGGCCCCGGCCAACGCGTCGTCTACGTGATGCTTGATGTGGGCAAGCGCGGGCGCGATGTGCGCCGCTTCGTGCAGCAGCTAGAGGAATGGGTGATCGCGACGCTTGGTGAATTCAACGTGACCGGCGAAATCCGCGAGGGGCGGGTCGGTGTCTGGGTCGCGCGCGACGACAAGCCGCAGACCGTCACCGGACAGCGCGCCGAAGACAAGATCGCCGCCATCGGAATCCGCCTGCGCAAGTGGATCAGCTTTCACGGCATCTCGATCAACGTCGAACCCGACCTTGAGCATTTCACCGGCATCGTGCCCTGCGGCATCACCGAACATGGCGTCACAAGCCTTGTCGATCTGGGCCTGCCGGTAGGGATGGACGATCTGGATGTCGCCTTGCAGCGGTGCTTTGTTCAGACCTTTTGACGAAGCGACGCGCTGCTGATTGCAAACTTCAAGGTTGCAAGCGCTTGATGCCGGGCTATGGTTAGCATCAGACGCATGTATCAACACGCCAATGAGGTATCTTATGAAGACAATTCTTGCAGCTTCCGCCACGCTTATCGCGCTGAGCCTTCCCGCGCTAGCAGAGGGCGACGCAGCCAAGGGCGAAAAAGAATTCAACAAGTGCAAAGCCTGCCACATGATCGTATCGGAGAGCGACACGATCGTGAAGGGCGGCAAGACCGGCCCGAATCTCTACGGTGTGATTGGCCGTGCTGCTGGCTCTGTCGAGGACTTCAAATACTCTGACGGCCTGGCCGCCAAGGGCGAAGAGGGGCTTGTCTGGGACGAGGCCGAGCTTGCCGCGTTCATCACCGATCCCAACGACTATCTCGGCAGCCGCTCGAAGATGACCTTCAAGCTCAAGAAGGGCGCCGAAGATGTGGCCGCCTATCTGGCAAGCGTCGCTGAATAAACCGGTTTTCGAGACCGACCACCAAGACGCCGTGCAAATCCGTTTTGCGCGGCGTTTTCATACCTGCGGCCCAAGCGCAAGAGGCGCGAAACCCGCGTTGCCGGTGCGCCTTAACCCCGGCTTCACGCTTTTGCCGTAGGATTGGCCGTTGGCGGGCCGCGCCAATCCGGTGGAGGACGGGGCTTGGCCCATGATCCGCAAGGGGGTGCGACAAAATTCTTTGATCTGGATCAAATTCACGCATTGCCGCGCCCGGGCATCCGCTTTAAAACCAACAGGGATCACAGGCGTGTGAGAACGGCTCTCACCTCGCGCCTTGCAACACACCAGCAGGAGGCAAACAATGGCAGATGCAGCCATTCACGGCCACGAGCACGAAGATCAGCGCGGGTTTTTCACCCGTTGGTTCATGTCCACGAACCACAAGGATATCGGTATCCTTTACCTGATCGTTTCGGCAATCGTCGGTCTGATTTCGGTTCTTTTCACCGTTTACATGCGGATGGAACTTATGGAGCCGGGCGTTCAATACATGTGCCTCGAAGGCGCACGTTTCATCGCCCAGGCCACGGCGGATTGTACGCCCAACGGCCACCTCTGGAACGTCATGATCACCTATCATGGTGTTTTGATGATGTTCTTCGTTGTCATTCCGGCGCTGTTCGGCGGCTTTGGCAACTACTTCATGCCACTGCAAATCGGCGCGCCGGACATGGCCTTTCCTCGGATGAACAACCTGTCGTTCTGGCTTTACGTTGCGGGCACCTCGCTTGGTGTGGCCTCGCTTCTGTCGCCGGGCGGCAATGGTCAGCTTGGCTCTGGCGTGGGCTGGGTTCTTTACCCGCCGCTCTCGACCAATGAGGCCGGCATGTCGATGGATCTGGCGATCTTTGCGGTGCACGTGTCGGGCGCAAGCTCTATCTTGGGCGCGATCAACATGATCACCACCTTTCTGAACATGCGCGCCCCGGGCATGACCCTGTTCAAGGTTCCGCTGTTTGCCTGGTCGATCTTCATCACAGCCTGGCTTATTCTGCTGTCGCTGCCGGTTCTGGCGGGCGCGATCACCATGCTGCTGACCGACCGCAATTTCGGCACCACCTTCTTTGACCCCGCAGGCGGTGGCGACCCGATCCTCTATCAGCACATCCTGTGGTTCTTTGGTCACCCCGAAGTGTATATCATCATCCTTCCGGGCTTTGGTATCATCAGCCACGTGATCTCGACCTTCTCACGCAAGCCGATCTTTGGCTATCTGCCGATGGTCTGGGCGCTGATCGCGATCGGTGTTCTCGGCTTTGTCGTCTGGGCGCACCACATGTACACCGTCGGCATGTCGCTGACCCAGCAGTCCTATTTCATGCTGGCGACGATGGTGATCGCGGTGCCCACGGGTGTTAAGGTGTTCAGCTGGATCGCAACAATGTGGGGCGGCTCGATCGAGTTCAAGACGCCGATGCTCTGGGCGTTCGGCTTCCTGTTCCTGTTCACCGTTGGCGGCGTGACCGGTATCGTCCTTAGCCAGGCGGCTGTGGACCGGGCCTATCACGACACCTATTACGTGATCGCGCATTTCCACTATGTGATGAGCCTTGGCGCCGTCTTTGCGATCTTCGCCGGGATCTATTTCTACTTCGGCAAGATGACCGGGCGGATGATCCCCGAATGGGCAGGCAAGCTGCACTTCTGGGCGATGTTCATCGGTGCGAACCTGACGTTCTTCCCGCAGCACTTCCTTGGCCGTCAGGGCATGCCGCGCCGCTATATCGACTATCCCGAGGCCTTTGCCTTCTGGAACTATTGGTCGTCGATCGGTGCGTTCATCTCTTTCGCCAGCTTTGTGTTCTTCTTTGGCCTCGTGATCTACACGCTGATGCGTGGCGCCAGGATCACCGAGAACAACTATTGGAACGAATACGCCGATACGCTGGAATGGACCCTGCCCTCGCCGCCGCCGGAACATACGTTCGAGCAGCTTCCCAAGCGCGAAGACTGGGACAGGTCGCACGCCCATTAAGCCGCGGCTTACATCCACAGACACAGGCCCCGGATGTCTCCGGGGCCTGTTTTCGTTGCGCGGAATGAGCGTGGGTTTCACCCACCCTACGCCGACCACTGCCGCAGTCGCTTAGCCAATCGTCGCATTCCCCCATTCACCCCATGGCGCGCACATGCTATGCTGCCGCTATGGGCACAAACCGCCCCAAGACCCCGGAGCGCGCCATGAGCCATGAAATCCGCCTCGCCTTTGAACACCCGTCCGAGCGCGCCCATGCCACCGCGCCCGACGGCCCGCTTGACCGCATTTCAGTGCGCGATCACGTGGTCGAGGTTGAAATCGGCGCCTTTCAGGCCGAGCGCGGCACCACCCAACGCATCTCGTTCAGCGTCGTGGTCGAGGTCCGCCCCGTTACCAACCCGCTTGAGGATGATGTTGACCGTATCCTGAGCTATGA
>JAVVFB010000063.1:0-14003 GCA_032251095.1 Roseovarius sp.
GCCGGCCTCACAAAAAGCCCGCAGTGTATTGTAGACCGTCGCCAAAGATACGCTCTCGCCCATGTCCTGCACATTGGCAAACAGGCTTTCTGCGGTGACATGGCGGTGTTGGCCATCGCCCACCAAAAGCGTGGCAAGCGCGACGCGCTGTCGTGTCGGGCGAAGCCCGGCGCCCGAAAGCCACTGCGTTGCGGTGTTGGTCGCTTGCACTGTCATTATTCCGTCTTTCCCGTGTTCTTGTGTAATATAGAGGTGGGTCGGGTCTGAATTCAAATAAAAATCACAGGCGTTTCCTTGGGCGGGCATGACGGCGCAGGCTTGCATGCGCCTTTTGCCCGGTGATAGAGGGTTTGGTAACACAGGGTTTGAAAATAAAGGGGGCCGCCTGAATGGCCGAGTATCCTAGCAGCTTTGATCGCGACGATTTGCTGAAATGCGCGCGCGGGGAATTGTTTGGCGAGGGCAATGCGCAATTGCCGGAACCGCCCATGCTCATGATGGATCGGATCACCGAGATTTCAGGCGATGGCGGCGCGCATGGCAAGGGTCATGTGGTGGCAGAATTCGACATTCACCCCGACCTTTGGTTCTTCAAATGCCATTTCCCCGGCAATCCGATCATGCCCGGCTGTCTTGGGCTTGACGGCTTGTGGCAGCTGACCGGCTTTAACCTTGGCTGGCGTGGTTGGCTTGGGCGCGGCTATGCGCTTGGCGTGGGCGAGGTCAAGCTGACCGGCATGGTGCGGCCTGATCGCAAGATGCTGACCTATCATGTGGATTTTACAAAGGCGGTGCAGACCCGTCGCCTGACGATGGGGGTTGCCGACGGCCGGGTTGAGGCCGATGGTGAGGTCATCTATCAGGTGAGCGACATGAAGGTTGCATTGTCGGAAAACTAAGCCTCGCGGAAAAAGGAGTACGCAAATGCGTCGAGTTGTGGTGACTGGTCTGGGTGTTGTCTCCAGCATCGGGAACAACGCCCAAGAGGTGCTGACCTCGCTCAAAGAGGGGCGGTCAGGCATCAGCGCCAATGCGGCGATGGCCGAGCACGGCTTTCGCAGCCAGATCGCCGGGGCGGTGAACATTGACCCGAGCGCGCATATCGACAAGCGCGCGCTGCGCTTCATGGGGCCGGGGGCGGCCTATGCCCATATCGCCATGCAACAGGCAATCGCCGATAGCGGGCTTGAGGAAAGCGATATCGTCAATCCGCGCACCGGGCTTGTGGCCGGATCGGGCGGACCCTCGACAAGCGCCATGCTTCAGGCGCATCAGGCGGTGCTAAACTCTGGCGCGACCAAGCGGATCGGGCCCTTTGCGGTGCCCAAATGCATGTGCTCGACAATTTCGGCCAATCTCAGCACGGCGTTCAAGATCAAGGGCATCAACTATTCGATCACCTCGGCCTGTTCGACCAGCCTGCATTGCATCGGCAATGCCGCCGAACAGATCATGATGGGCAAGCAGGACGTGATGTTCGCAGGCGGCGGCGAGGAACTGGACTGGACCCTGTCCTGTCTGTTCGACGCCATGGGCGCGATGAGCAGCAAGTATAACGACACCCCCGAAAAGGCGAGCCGTGCGTTTGATGCGGGGCGTGATGGCTTTGTCATTTCCGGTGGCGGCGGCATTCTTGTGCTTGAAGAGCTGGATCATGCGCTTGCGCGTGGCGCCAAGATCTACGCCGAGGTGACCGGCTATGCCGCCACCAGCGACGGGCACGATATGGTGGCGCCTTCGGGCGAGGGCGGCGAACGGGCGATGAAGCTGGCGCTGAGCCAGCTTAGCACCGATCGCAAGGTCAGCTATATCAATGCCCATGGCACCAGCACGCCGGTCGGCGATGTCGGCGAGGTCGAGGCCGTGCGCCGGG
Source organism: Roseovarius sp. (assembly GCA_032251095.1). GTDB lineage: Bacteria > Pseudomonadota > Alphaproteobacteria > Rhodobacterales > Rhodobacteraceae > Roseovarius. The sequence goes on from JAVVFB010000063.1 coordinate 1,874, forward strand.
TCTTTGGTCAGGGCGCGACCCCGCCGATCAGCTCGACCAAATCCATGACCGGCCACAGCCAGGGCGCCACCGGCGCGCAAGAGGCGGTCTATTGCCTGCTCGCGCTGGAGCATGATTTCATCATTCCCTCGATCAATGTCGACACGCTTGATCCCGCGCTTGACCCGGCCGAAATTGCCACCAAACGGGTGGACAATGCCGGGCTTGATACGGTCATGACCAACAGTTTCGGCTTTGGCGGCACAAACGGCTCGATGCTTCTGAGCAAATATCACGGATGACAAGTAAATGAACACATCAATGAAGGGCAAACGCGGGCTGGTCATGGGGGTGGCGAATGACCGCTCGATCGCCTGGGGCATTGCCCGCGCGCTGCATGAGGCCGGGGCCGAAGTGGCCTTCAGCTATCAGGGTGAGGCCTTTGGCAAGCGGCTGGAGCCGTTGGCGGCAAGTGTCGGGTCGGATTTCATGGTCGATGTGGATGTGACCGATGACGCATCGCTGGACGCTGCCTTCGAGGCCCTTGGCGCGCGGTGGCCGACGATTGATTTTGTCGTGCATGCGATTGCCTTTTCCGACAAGTCCGAGCTGACCGGCCGGTTTTTGAACACCAGTAGGGCGAACTTCAAGAACTCGATGGATATTTCCTGTTACTCCTTCATCGAAGTGGCGCGCCGGGCGCACCCGTTGATGAAGGAAAACGGCGGCACATTGCTGACCCTGACCTATCAGGGCTCAAACCGGGTTGTGCCGAGCTATAACGTGATGGGCGTGGCCAAGGCGGCGCTTGAGGCCGCGACCCGCTATCTGGCCAATGATCTTGGTCCCGATGGCATCCGCGTCAACGCCATTAGCCCCGGCCCGATGAAAACCCTCGCCGGTGCGGCGATCGGCGGCGCGCGCAAGACCTTCAAGCATACCGAGCAGAACGCGCCCTTGCGCGCCAATGCCACGCTTGAGGCGATTGGCGGCACGGCGGTCTATCTTGCATCGGACGCGGGCGCCTGCACCTCGGGCGAGATCATCCGCGTCGATGGCGGCTATCACGTGCTTGGCATGCCGCAGGCCGAGAACCTCTAGGTCGCTCAGGGGCCGGTTCTGGCCCTAAAAATGCCATCATGCAGTGACATGCCTCGTCGCATGATGGAGAAAAGATATGGCAACCCGCATCGAGCAGAGCGTTACGAGGCTCGCGCAAAACGGGCCCGTTTCTGGGCTTGGCCAGTGCAGATCGCCCTTGTCGGCTGTGTCGGTGCCGCGATCTGGCAGGAACCGGCCCTCTCGCCCGAGGGGCACGCCATGCTAAAGACGGTTGCGGATCGGATTGACGGCCCGGATGGTGCGCAATCCTATCTTGCCTCCCTGTCCGCGCCCTCACAGGATGCGCCGGACAACTGAACAAAGTGTCACCTGCCACATAAACGTTCCGCAGAGAATTCCAGGTGCTGTGTTGATTGTCACTGACAACAAAGGCAGGTCAAAGGCTCAAAACCATTGCCCGGGTTCCATCAATCCCAGATCCAGCAATTGCCGCGAATGCCATTCAAACGGTATGGAGTTGTGCCATTTGAACGTGTTGATATCAAAGGTCGAGCCGGGGTTACGCTTGAGCGCCTTGGCGGTGCGGAACGAAACGACCGCGCTTGTCAGGTTGTGATGCCAGGGGCAGGCATAGGTGTTGTATTCCTCATCCGAGAAGGTGTGATCGTCGCGCAGGCGCAACTCTGGCTTGGCCTTGAAAAGCGCGATACGGTCGATCTTGCGGCGCTTGGCGGGGATATGCTCTTCATAGCGCCAGCGAAGGCCGCCGAAGAAATCAAGCTGGCGTTCCTTGGGGTGGTTGTGATTGCCGGGATCGGGCCGGGCAAGCGCATAATAGCCGGATTTGTCCAGATGGGCATTTTCCAGCGAGACCGCGTTGGCATGTGTGTCAAGATCATCGGCATAAAGGTCGATGACATAGCACAGCATCCCGTCGCGCCGCTCTTCGGTGTGAAAGCCCAGCATTTCACCCACTGTGCGCGTCTCGCAGAACGGATAAAACAGGTATTCGGCGTTGTAACAGTAATACATCCAAAGCCCCGGCGCGGCGGCACTCACCGCGTTGACCGCGTCAATAAGACTGTCGCCGCCCGCCAGGTCGTATTGGATGCGATGGATGTTGTCCGATGCGGCCACGTCCGGCGCCAGGGCAAAGCTGTCGGGCAGAAACACAAGTACCGATGCGAACCCCGAATCAAGATGATGGCGCAGGGTTGAATCAAGCTCGACCTGATCTTCGGCAAAGATCATCGCGACAGGCCCTTTTGCAAGGGCCTTGCCGGGGCTGGCAAGAAACTCGGAGAGGCGCGGTGAGGGCATGCTTTGCTCGGTCCTTTTGGCACCAGAATCGGCCAAACGCAGACGCATTGCAAGTGCCCCTTGAAGTGATGTAGTCAGACCCCCTGAAACCATGGCAGGAGCCGGGCAAATGGCCGATGTGAAAAAACTCTATATCAAGACCTACGGCTGTCAGATGAACGTCTATGACAGCGAGCGGATGGCCGAGGCCATGGGCGGCGTCGGCTATGTCGAAACCCAGACCCCCGATGACGCCGACATGATCCTGCTCAACACCTGTCATATCCGCGAAAAAGCCGCCGAAAAGGTCTATTCCGAGCTGGGCCGCTTTCGCGATCTCAAGGCCGCGAACCCTGATCTCAAGATCGGCGTGGCGGGCTGCGTGGCACAGGCCGAGGGCGAAGAGATCATGCGCCGCCAGCCGCTGGTCGATCTGGTGGTCGGGCCGCAAAGCTATCACCGTCTACCCCAGATGGAGGCCAAGGTGCGCGCCGGGGGCACGGCGCTTGATACGGATTTTCCTGCCGACGACAAATTCGACACCCTGCGCCACCGGCCCAAGGCGGCGCGCGGGCCCACGGCGTTTCTGACGGTGCAGGAGGGCTGTGACAAGTTCTGTGCCTTCTGCGTGGTGCCCTATACCCGTGGCGCCGAAGTCAGCCGCCCCGCCAGCCGCATCCTTGAAGAGGCCCGCAATCTGGTCGAGCGCGGCGTGCGCGAAATCACCCTTCTGGGTCAGAACGTGAATGCCTATCACGGCGCGGGCCTCGATGATCAGGGCGGCGGCGACTGGACATTGGCCCGGCTGATCTGGGCGCTCAATGACATTGACGGGCTGGAACGCATCCGCTTTACCACCAGCCACCCCAATGACATGGGCGATGATCTTATCGCGGCGCATGGCGAATGTGCCAAGCTGATGCCCTACCTGCATCTTCCGGTGCAATCGGGCAGCGACAAGATCCTCAAGCGGATGAACCGGAGCCACAGCGCCGAAAGCTATCTGCGCCTGATCGAGCGCATTCGCGCCGCGCGCCCCGATATCCTGTTGTCGGGGGATTTCATCGTCGGCTTCCCGGAAGAGACCGAAGCCGATTTTCAGGCCACGCTGGATCTCGTGGAAGAGGTCAATTACGGCTATGCCTATTCGTTCAAATATTCGACCCGCCCCGGCACCCCCGCCGCCGAGCGTGCGCAGGTCGACGAGGATGTGAAATCGGAGCGCCTGCACCGTCTGCAAGGCCTGATCACCCGCCAGCAACGCGCCATTCAGGACACGATGGTGGGGCGCACCGTGGGGGTTCTGTTTGAAAAGCCCGGCCGCCTTGAGGGGCAGATGATGGGAAAATCGGATTACCTGCACGCGGTTCACGTGGCCAATGCCAATGCTGATGTTGCCGTGGGCGATCTGGCCCGTGTCGAGATCATCGAAAGTGGCACCAATTCTTTGGCCGGACGTCTGGTTCGGGGCTGAAACCCGCGCCATTTGCCCCGATTGTGGCAAAATTGAGGCGCTGCCTATGGATTGTTTCCAGACTATCCACAATATATGGTGGAATTTACTTCACTTTCTTTTGATTGTTGCTACAATTTTGCCATAATCGACGACAGGGGCGCGCATCAGTTGAGCAGCCTTGCGCGGGGGCAATAAAAGGACAGTAGGGTGACGAGAATTATTTCTAATACGCTGCGCGGCATGGTCGGGGGCGTCTGTGCCGCCGCCCTTTGTGTTGCCATGACAGCGGGGGCGAGCTTTGCCCAAAGCGGCGGGCAGCGTACCGTCGTTGGTGAGCGCTATGTGCCGACAATCTGGGTTGATCCGGATGGTTGCGAACATTGGGTGATGGACGACGGCGCCGAGGGCTATATGTCCCCCCATGTCAGCCGTCAGGGCATTCCGGTTTGCCACGAGGCGAATCTCTGTGGTGTGATCAACACCGATCAGTTGTTTGCCACCGACAGCGCGCGCATCAATTCCAGCGGTCGCCAGCGTCTTGCGGAGTTCTTTCAGCAGGCCGGGGCGGTGTCCTATACCATCGTCGGCCACACCGACAGCCGCGCCTCTGATGAATACAACATGGGTCTTTCGCTGCGCCGTGCCAATTCGGTCGCCTCGGTCGCCAAGAGCACCGGCGCGAGAATTGCCGATGTGCGCGGCTACGGCGAACGGATGCCCAAGGCGTCAAACAACACCGCAGCAGGCATGGCCGAAAACCGGCGCGTCGAAATCTTGTGCTGGCGCTAAGGGGACCGGATGATGAAAACAGTTAAACTTGCACTTGTGCTTCCGATCATCGGCCTGCTTGCTGCCTGTGAAGGTGGCGGTCATGGCGCGGTCGGGTCCGACAAGACCCGCGATCGTGGCACCGACAAGAAACACCTGAGCCAGCTTCAGGCCGGCATCTGGATTGACCCCAACGGCTGTGATCACTGGATCATCGACGATGGCGTCGAGGGTTACCTGTCGCAACGTCTGGACAAGTTCGGCAAGCCGGTCTGTTCGGGCATTGCCCCGCCGACGGTTGCCACCGGCGACTTCAAAGGCGGCAGCTCGATCGCGGACCCGCTCTGAGCGTGGCGATCACAGGTCGAAAAATTGAACTGCGGGCCGAAAGGTCCGCAGTTTTTCGTTGTGACGGGCAAAGTTTTGCCACCCACCGCTTGCACCTTGCCGCGCAACTTGGCAGGCTGAAGTCACACATCTGGTTTTGGGAGAACTGATTGGTCCATAGCGCGCCACCCCCCGTTTCCGACGTGGCTTCGATCCAGGAAGCCGTGATTGAATTTCCAGACAACATGCTGCTGATTGATCTGTGCGGCGAATATGACAAGAACCTTGCCGAGATCGAGCGCAGCCTTGGCGTTCAGATCGTGCGGCGCGGCAATCACCTGTCGGTCATCGGCGACGAGGCCGCCGCCACCGAGGCGGTCAAGGTGCTGAACGCGCTTTATGCGCGCCTTGAAACAGGCAAGGGCGTGGAGCACGGCGATGTCGATCGCGAGTTGCGCATGGGTGGCTCGGACGCGGGCACCGGCGCGCGCGACGGGGATCAGCTTGAGATGTTCAAGGGCGGTGCGGTCGAGGTCAAGACCCGCAAAAAGCTGGTCGAGCCGCGCACCGACGCGCAAAAGGCCTATGTGCACTCGCTTTTCGCCAATGAACTTGCCTTTGGCATCGGGCCTGCGGGCACCGGCAAGACCTATCTTGCGGTCGCCGTTGCGGTGAACATGTTCATCGAGGGCCATGTGGATCGCATCATCCTGTCGCGTCCTGCGGTCGAGGCGGGCGAAAAGCTTGGCTATCTGCCCGGCGACATGAAGGACAAGGTCGACCCCTACATGCAGCCGCTTTATGACGCGCTGAATGATTTTCTGCCCGGCAAACAGCTTGCCAAGCTGATCGAGGAAAAGCGGATCGAGATCGCGCCGCTGGCCTTCATGCGCGGGCGCACCCTGGCCAATGCCTTCGTGGTGCTGGACGAGGCGCAGAACGCCACCTCGATGCAGATGAAGATGTTCCTGACCCGTCTTGGCGAGGGCTCGCGCATGGTGATCACCGGGGATCGCACCCAGATCGACCTGCCGCGCGGGGTGCCGTCGGGGCTGGCGGATGCCGAACGCCTTTTGACATCCATTCCAAGGATCAGCTTTAACTATTTCACATCCAAAGATGTGGTACGCCATCCACTTGTGGCCGCGATCATCGAGGCCTATGAGGCGGACGTGTAACGCAAGGGCGCGCAATGGCATGCTGACCGAGGTGATGATTGAAGACGACCGCTGGCAGGCGGCGCAGCTTGAGGTATTGGCCGAACGCGCGGCCACGGCGACGTTGACCCATCTCGGGCTTGATCCCGCTGCCTTTGAAATCAGTGTTCTGGGCTGTGACGATGCGCGCATCGCGGTGCTGAACGGTGATTTTCGCGAAAAGCCGCAGCCGACCAATGTGCTGTCCTGGCCAAGCGAAGAGCGCGCGCCCGAGACCCCCGGCGCGGCGCCCGACCTGCCGGTGCCCGGCCCAGATAGTGAGCTTGGCGATATCGCCATCGCCTATGACACCTGCGCCGCCGAGGCCCAAGCCGGCGGCAAGCCGCTTGCGGATCATGTGACGCACCTTATTGTGCACGCGGTCCTGCATTTGTTGGGCTATGATCATATCCGTGACCAAGATGCCACTTTGATGGAAGCAACCGAAGTGGCGATACTTGGCAAACTGGGGTTACCTGACCCATATTAGGCTATTGGGCCCTTGTGCCCGCAAACTGGAAAGAGACGGATGGGCGAGAGTATCGACGGCTCTTCTAACGCAGCGCAAAGCGCGCAGCCGGAAGACCAGACGACAAGTGAGGAAACAGGCGGTTTTTTTCGCCGTTTCATGGGTGTGTTCAGCCCCACCGATGCCACAGCTTTGGACGCGCAGGAAGATGCAACGCCGACCAACGGCGGCTTTGGCATGCGCAACCTGCGGGATATGGCGGTCGAAGACGTGGCCATCCCCAAGGCCGATATCGTCTCGGTGCCCGCCACCATCACCAAGGACGATCTGGTGCATGTCTTTCGCAACAGCGGCATGACCCGGCTGCCGGTCTATGAGGGCACGCTGGATACGCCGATCGGCATGGTGCACCTCAAGGATTTCGCGCTCAAGCACGGGTTCAACGGCAATGGCGGGCGCTTTTCGCTCAAGCGGATGTTGCGGCCCTTGCTGTTTGTGCCCCCGTCGATGCCGATTGGCGTGCTCTTGCAAAAGATGCAGGCCGAGCGGCGGCACATGGCGCTTGTGATTGATGAATATGGCGGCGTTGACGGTCTTGTCACCATCGAAGACCTGATCGAACAGGTCGTCGGCGAGATCGAGGATGAGCATGACATCGACGAAGGCCATTTCTGGAACGAGGAAAGCCCCGGCTGTTATGTGGCCCTTGCCAAAACCCCGCTTGAGGATTTCGAGGCCGAGATCGGCCATTCGCTGACGGATGTGGATTCGGTCGATGAAGAGGAAATCGACACGCTTGGCGGGCTGGTCTTCATGCTGCTTGGCCGGGTGCCGGTGCGCGGCGAGGTGATCGAACACCCCGCCGGCCCGGTGATCGAGGTGATGGAGGCCGACCCGCGCCGGGTCAAACGCCTGCGCGTGCGTCTTGCCGAGCCGATGAATGGCTAAGCTTTCGGGCCTGCCGGACCGGGCCTTGTGCCGCCTTGACGGCCTGTCGCGCTTGCGCCGCTGGCTCTGTGTCATTGTGATCGGTGCGTTTGCCGCCTTGGGGCAGGCGCCATTTGGCCTATGGCCGGTGACGCTGATCATGTTTGCGCTTCTCTTCGGGCTTTTTCTCAAGACCGACAACTGGCGTCAGGCGGCGGGGCTTGGCTGGGCCTTTGGCACGGGCTATTTCCTGCTCGCGCTCAGCTGGATGGTCGAGCCGTTTCTCGTCGATGTGGCGCGCCACGGCTGGATGGCGCCTTTCGCGCTTTTGGGGCTTGCGGCGGGGCTTGCGCTGTTCTTTGCTGGCGGCCTTGCGCTTGGCCGCGCGGCGGGGGGCGGTGCGCCCGGATTTATCGGCGGGCTTGGCCTGGCCGAGGCCGCGCGCGGATATCTTTTCACCGGCTTTCCATGGGCACAGCCGGGGCATGTGTTGATCGACACGACCCTGTTGCACTGGGCCTCTTACGCGGGATCGCTTGGGCTGATGGCGCTTGTGCTGGGCGGGGCCGCAGCGCTTTGGCATGCCATGTCGGGCGGGCGGCGGGCCGCCGTCGTGGCGATTTCGCTTGGTTTTCTCTGGCCCTTGGGCGCCGCTTTGCGCCCCGATGCGGCGGCACAGAGCGATGCGCCCATCGTGCGCCTGATCCAACCCAATGCGCCGCAGCATGAAAAGTGGCAGGCCGACAAGATACAGGGCTTTTTTGACCGCCAGATCCTGTTCACGCAGGCGGGCGAGCAACGCCCCGACCTGATCGTCTGGCCGGAAACGGCGGTGCCGGTCATGCTCAACACCGCCGCGCCGACGCTTGAGGTGGTCTCGGCGGCGGCGGGCGGCGTGCCGGTGGTTGTGGGGCTGCAACGCTATGACGGGCCGCGGCTTTACAATTCGCTCGCCCTGATCGAGGCCGGCGGGACCGTCGCGGCGGTCTATGACAAGCATCATCTGGTGCCGTTCGGCGAATATGTGCCGTTTGGCGACTGGCTTGGGCAGATTGGCATTCACGGCCTCGCCGCCAATGAGGGGCAGGGCTATTCCTCGGGGCCGGGCGCGCAGGTGATCGAGATGGGCGATCTGGGTCTGGCCTTGCCGCTGATCTGTTACGAGGGGGTGTTTGCGCAGGATGTGCGCGCGGCCCCCCGGCGGCCTGATTTCATGCTTTTGATCACCAATGACGCCTGGTTTGGAAAGGTCTCTGGCCCCTATCAGCACCTTGCACAGGCGCGGTTGCGCAGTGCCGAACAGGGCCTGCCGATGATCCGGGTCGCCAATACCGGCGTTTCGGCGATGATCGACGCCACTGGCCGGATCACCGCGCGCATTCCGATGGGCAAGGCGGGCTGGCGCGATGCGCCCCTGCCACCGCCCTTGCCGCCAACGCTTTATGCGCGCACCGGCGATCTGGGGATGGTCGTGCTTTTAGCTCTGCTGCTTGGTTTGTCACGCATCGGCAACAGGCAAACCGCCCGCCGCATATAGTGATTGACGTCATCGGGGCAGGGGCGTAACCAAGCCCGAAATCGTCACAACGGCTTCCTGGCGTGGCGCAAGGGTATATTGGAGCGTTTTCATGGCAAGACAGAACTATCTCTTCACTTCCGAGTCGGTCTCGGAAGGGCATCCCGATAAGGTGTGTGATCGCATCTCTGACGCGATCCTTGATGCCTTTCTCGCGGAAGAGGCCAATGCCCGCGTGGCCTGCGAAACATTCGCGACAACCAACTGTGTCGTGGTCGGCGGCGAGGTCGGTCTTTCGGACCCTCAGCGCCTCAAGACCTTCATGGGCGGGGTCGAGGACATCGTGCGCGATTGCGTGCGCGATATCGGTTACGAGCAGGAGATGTTCCACTGGCAGAACCTGTCGTTCCAAAACCTGTTGCACGCGCAATCGGCGCATATCGCGCAGGGCGTGGATCGCGACGGCGCCGGCGATCAGGGCATTATGTTCGGCTATGCGGTTGATGAAACCGAAGAGCTGATGCCGGCCCCCATTCTCTATTCGCATGCCATCCTCAAGCGTCTGGCAGAGGTGCGCAAATCCGGGGCCGAGCCGACGCTTGGGCCGGATGCCAAGTCACAGCTGACCCTGCGCTATGAAGACGGTCGCCCGGTCGAAGTGACACAGCTTGTCCTGTCGACCCAGCACACCGATGAAAGCCAGACCAGCGACGATATTCGCGCCATTGTCGAGCCCTATATCAAAGAGGTCCTGCCGGCCGGTTGGCTGACCGAGAAAACCGAATGGTGGGTGAACCCGACCGGCACCTTCGTGATCGGTGGGCCGGATGGCGACGCGGGCCTGACCGGGCGCAAGATCATCGTGGATACCTATGGCGGCGCGGCCCCGCATGGCGGCGGCGCGTTTTCGGGCAAAGATCCGACCAAGGTGGACCGTTCGGCGGCCTATGCGGCGCGCTATCTGGCAAAGAACGTCGTCGCGGCAGGTCTGGCCTCGCGCTGCACGCTTCAGCTCAGCTATGCAATCGGTGTGGCCAGGCCGCTGTCGATCTATGTCGATACCCATGGCACCGGCCAGGTGCACGACACGCAGATCGAAAAAGCGGTCGAGGCCTGCATGGATCTGACCCCGCGCGGCATCCGCGAGCATCTTGACCTGACCCGTCCGATCTATTCGCGCACTGCGGCCTATGGCCATTTCGGCCGCGCCCCCGAGGCCGATGGCGGCTTTAGCTGGGAACGCATCGATCTGATCGAGGCCTTGAAAAAAGCCGTTTAATCAAGGGGCTGGCACGCGTTCTTCGCGTGCCGGTTTAACGGACTATGAAGCGCGACACACATCCCTCAGGCGCGCCATGGCGCAACTTTTATGGTCGGTTCAAGGGCAAGACCCTGCGGCCAAACCAAGAGGCCTATCTTGAGGAGGACCTGGCGAAACTTTCGCCGGGCGCGGTCGGCTGGGACGTGAACCCCGAGCGCCAACCTATTGATCTCAGTTCTCTTTTCGGCAACCGCGATGTCTGGCTCGAGATCGGTTTTGGCGGGGGAGAGCATATGGTGCATCAGGCGGTTCAGCGGCCGGATGTGGGCATCATCGGCTGTGAGCCGTTCATCAATGGCGTGGCCATGCTCTTGGGGAAAATCCGCGAGGCCGCGGCGGACAATATCGCCGTGTACCCCGGCGATGTGCGCCATATGTTTGACGTTTTGCCCGAGGGTTCGATCTCTCGGGCGTTTCTTCTTTATCCTGATCCGTGGCCGAAAAAACGCCATCACAGGCGCCGGTTTGTCACCGAAGATCATTTAGTTCCGCTCTGCAAGGTGCTGAAAAAAGACGCTATTTTTCGGGTGGCGACCGACATCCCCGATTATGTGCGCCAGACCCTCGAAGAGGTGCCGCGCCACGGGTTCGAGTGGCTGGCAGAGCGTCCCGGCGATTGGCGTGGGCCTTGGGATGATTGGATATCAACGCGCTACGAGCAAAAGGCGCTACGCGAAGGGCGCGTGCCGCATTACCTGACCTTCCGCAAGGCCTGAGGCTCGTCCCGCCCTTGCGTGCGGGCCTCGCGAGGCCGCCACGCAAGGGGCGGATGAGCGCTCAGGCGGCCAGCTTGCTGCCAAGTCGGCCCAGCATATCAAGGCACTGCTGAAGCTGATCAAGCGAGACATATTCATCCGGTTTATGCGCCTGGTCAATCGAGCCGGGCCCGCAGACCACCGCCGACATGCCGTATTGCTGAAAAATCCCGGCCTCGGTGCCGAACGGCACAAGCTCTGCCCCATTGGCGCCGGTCAGCTCCATCAGGATCGCCTTGGCCTCGTTCATTTCCGCAGGTTCAAGCCCGTCCACCTCGCCGATGACTTCGGTCACGATATTGGCATCGGGGCAAATGCTTTGCATGGCGGGCAACAGAACCTCTTCGCAATACTGGCGCAGCTCATCCTTGACGAAACGCGCGTCTGACGCCTGAACCGGGCGCATTTCCCACTCGATGCTGGCATTCGAGGCAATCACATTATGGGCCACGCCGCCCTTCATGCTGCCGGTGTTGATCGTGGTCCAGGGCGGATCAAAGCGGCCGTTGTTCGGGGCGCGGTCGCGCAGGGCGTCCTTGAGGATCAGCAGGCGGTTGATATAGCGCGCCGCATACTCCACCGCATTCACGCCGCGGTCCGGGGCGGAGCCATGGCCAGCAAGCCCGCTGAACCGGGTGGTGTATTCATAACAGCCCTTGTGCCCCTCGATGATACGCATGCTGGTGGGTTCGCCGATGATTGCCACGCCGGGGCGGATGCCCTTGGCCTTGAGGCTGTCAACCAGGGCCTGCGCGCCAAAGCACCCCACCTCTTCGTCATAGGTAAAGGCAAAATGCAGCGGCCGATCCCTGACCTGTTCGGCAAAAACCGGGGCCATGGCGACGGCGGCGGCGATAAAGCCCTTCATGTCACAGGTGCCGCGCCCGTAAAGGTGGCCGTCATGTTCAATCAATTCGAACGGATCGCTCGCCCAATCCTGTTCGGCCACGGGCACCACATCTGAGTGACCCGACAGAACGATGCCGCCATCGACCTCGGGGCCGATGGTGGCGAAGAGGTTGGCCTTATGGCCGATTTCATCGTGAAAGATATCG